>PDQT01000302.1 GCA_002747875.1 bacterium DOLZORAL124_64_63 | reverse complement strand
CCGCTCCTTCTTCCACCAAAATCTCCACCAGCATTCCCGCGGCGGGCGCGGGCACCTCCACGGTGGCCTTGTCCGATTCCAGTTCGACAACGGACTCGTCCATGGCGACGAAGTCGCCCTTGCACTTGAGCACGGCGGAGACTTCCACCTCGGTGATGGACTCCCCCATTTCGGGAACCTTCACGTCGATCGGCATCAGTTCTTCCTTTCTTCGTTCTCATTCCAGGGCCGGTGCAACAGGGCAAAATCCTCCCGCTTGCCGAACACCCGGGCCAGCAAATGACTCAGTTCCAGTTTGTGGCTGGCCGCCGATCCGGTGGCCGGGCTGGCGGCGGCCGGACGGCAGGCCCCATGCAAGGTGCGGCCCAGCAAATTTTCTCCGAAATGATAGCGCAGGAAAGGCCACACCCCCATGTTGGCCGGCTCCTCCTGGACCCAGACCAGCGGCGTGTCCTGCCCGTAAAGCTCCAACACCTTCGCCAAATCCCCCATGGGCAGGGGATAGGGCTGCTCCAACCGCACGATGGCCACATCGTCCCGTCCCAGGCGCTTGCGCTCCGCCACCAGGTCGTAATAGACCTTGCCGCAACAGAGCAGAATCCGCTCCGCTTTGGCGGGCGCGGGGTTGTGGGGATCGATCAGAACGGGCTGGAAGAAGCCCTCGGACAGTTCATCCAGGGACGAGACACACGCCGGATTCCGCAGCAGGCTCTTGGGTGTGAACAGGATCAACGGCTTGCGCCAGTGTCGCCACACCTGTCGCCGCAGCACATGGAAAAGCTGGGCCGGCGTGGTCGGGTTGGCGATCTGCAAATTGTCCTCGGCGGCCAGTTGCAGGAAGCGCTCGATACGCGCGCTGCTGTGCTCCGGTCCCATGCCCTCGAACCCGTGGGGCAACATCATCACCAGGCCCGAGAGCATGCTCCACTTGACCTCCGCCGAGGCGATGAACTGGTCGATGATGGGCTGGGCCACGTTGTTGAAATCCCCGAACTGGGCTTCCCACATGACCAGGCTCTCGGGGTAGGACAGGCTGTAGCCGTATTCGAAGGCCAGCACAGCCACTTCCGAAAGCGGGCTGTTCAGGGTCTTGACGGGGGCCTGCCCCTCGGCCAGATGCTGCAGCGGGGCGTAGGGCGCGCCCGTCTCCTGATCATGCAACACCGAGTGCCGATGGCTGAAAGTCCCCCGCTGGCTATCCTGCCCGCTCAAACGCACCGGGTACCCCTCCAAGGCCAGGGTGCCGAAGGCCAGAGCCTCGGCCGCCGCCCAGTCCAGAAGCAGTTCCCCCTCGGCCATCTTGTGGCGCAGATCCAGCTGTTTCTTGATCTTGCGATGGGGCTGGAACCCCTCCGGATATTGCGCCAGGGACCGCAGCACCTGCTCCAATTTTTCGCGCGGGACCCCGGTGATGATGGGGTTGGCCTGGGGTTCCTGGCCCCCCAGGTAGCCCTCCCACACGACCCTCAGCAGGGACTGGCGGCCTTGGTCATCCTCCGGGGGAGCGGCTTCGCGCACCTCATCCAGAATTTCCTGCAGGTGCTTCTTCCGCTCCACCACCATCCGGTCGGCCACCTCACGGGTCAGCGAACCGGTGCTGGCCAGACGCCGCAGGTAGCCCTCCCGCACGGAATCCCGCCGCTTGATGGCCCGGTACATCAAGGGCTGGGTGAAAGCCGGTTCATCGGTCTCGTTGTGGCCGCGCCGCCGGTAGCAGTACATGTCGATGATGACATCCCGTCCCCACTCCTTGCGGAAATCCAGGGCTAGGCTGACAACCTGCGCCACCGCCTCGGGATCCTCGCCATTGACGTGAAAGATGGGTGCCTGCAGCATTTTGGCCACATCCGAGGCTTGGGGGGTGCTGCGGGAATCGACCGGATCGGTGGTGAAGCCCACCTGATTGTTCACGATGACATGCAGGGAGCCGCCGGTGCGGTACCCCTTGAGACCCGACAGGTTCAGCGATTCCTGGATCACCCCCTGCCCGCTGAAGGCCGCGTCGCCGTGGATGACCAGGGCCATACTCTTCTCACGACTGGTGTCCTGCGCCCGCTCCTGCCGAGCACGCACCCGGCCCAGGGCCACGGGCGTGACAAACGCCAAGTGGCTGGGATTGAAGCAGAGACTGAGGTGCACCTTCTTCCCCTGGCGCGTGGTCCAATCCGAGTGATAACCCATGTGGTATTTCACATCGCCACGTCCCAGGAAAGTCTGGGCATCGGCGTCCTCGAATTCGTTGAAAATTTCACGTGGATTCTTCCCCATGATGTTGGCCAGCACATTCAGGCGACCACGATGCGCCATGCCGATGACCACGCTATCCAGTCCCTGCTGCCCCACGTGCTCCACCGCCATGCCCAGCAGCGGAATCAGCGTCTCGGCGCCTTCCAGACTGAATCGCTTGGCGCCCAGATACTTGTTCTGGATGAATTCCTCGAAAATTTCCGCGTCAATCAACTGCCGCATGATGCGCTGCTTCAAATCATCACTCAGTTCCAGCCGATTCTCCGTCGACTCCATGCGCTGCTGCAGCCACCGGCGCACGATCAGGTCATCGATGTGCATATACTGCACGCCGATGAAGCGGCTGTAGGTGCTCTGGAGCTTGCGCAGGATCTCGCGCAGAGGCAGCATATCACCCGGACTGAGGGTCCCCGCAGAAAAAACCCGGTCCATGTCTTCGGCCTCGAAGCCGTAATAGGCCAGGGTCAGTTCCGGAGGCGTGGCGCCGGGTTCGCCCAAGGGGTTGAGCCGGGCGATGCGATGACCCCGCACACGGTAGTTGCGGATAAGCCGGTCCACCTTGTTCTGGTCCGCGAGTTCCCGATCCTGATCCTCCGCCGAGGGCGCGTACCGGGGATCGCTGGGGCCGGATGCTTCCTGGGCGGCGAACCAATCGGCCCAGACCCGGGGCACACTGGCCGGATCCTCCTGCCAGGACTGCCAGAGCATGTCCGCGTAGGACAGGCTCAACGTATTGGGATTATTATTTTTATCCACATTCATTTTTCTGCCCCATACCGGGGCGGGCTGTTGGTGAAAGGGCGTTTTCGGCACGCCACGGCAAAAGAATACCTTTATCGTCCGGTATGGCAAGCAAAACGGAAGAAACAATCGGGAATTTGGTCATGAATTTTCACTGCCGGCAACCTTCCAGGCAGACTGTTTTTCGACCTCAACGAACGCTGAACGTCCCCGAGAAGGCCATTGGTCGAGACAGATTTTAGCAGACTGCGGGGCGCCCCTCCAGTCCTGGTTGGCTGGCCGCGTCAGCGACCTCCGTCCCCCCTTGAGAAAACCGCACCTCCGGAGAAACTCCAGAGGTGCGGCTAGTGCGGACCGTAGCATCAAAACCGTCCTGCACCGAGTGGGATCAAGTCATCCCTCGGTCATCGGAACCAGACTCTAGCGCTCCAGCATGCGGCGCTTCTCGATCTGCTTCTTCAGTTCCGCGGTGTTCAGAACCTTGAATTCCACGCGGCGATTGGCGGCGCGGCCCTCGGCGGTGTCGTTGCTGGCCACGGGATTGTCTTCACCGTAACCGACGACCGTGTACTGCACGGGCACGATCTTCGGGAAGTTGGCCACCAGGTAATCCAGCACGGCCTGGGCGCGCTTCTGGCTCAGCTTCTTGTTGAAGGAAGCGCGGCCGGTGCTGTCGGTGTGACCACCGATCTCGACCCGCAGCTGGGGCCAGTTGCTCAGGGCCTCGCCCACCTCGTCCAGCTGTTTGGTGTCGCTGGTGTCCAGCTTGTCGCTACCGCTGGCGAACACGATGTTGTTGGTGGTGATATGACCCGTGTCCAGCAGCTGCTCTTCGAGCTCGGTCACGGCAATGGGGCAGCCCTTCATGTCCACCTGCAGGTTGGGATCGGTGCCCGCGCACTGGTCGATGCCGTCGAACACACCGTCGCCGTCACTGTCCAACGGGCAACCGCTGGCATCCACGATGGCGCCCCTCGGGGTGCCAGCGCACTGGTCGATACCATCGAACACGCCGTCACGGTCGCTGTCCAGCGGGCAACCGCTGGCGTCCACCAGGGCACCCTGCGGGGTGTCCGCGCACTGGTCGATACCGTCGAACACACCGTCGCTGTCGCTGTCGGTGGGGCAACCGCTGGCGTTCACCACGGCGCCCTTCGGGGTGCCCGCGCAGGCGTCGGAGCGGTCACGCACGCCGTCGCCGTCGCTATCCTTGCTACCCTTACCGAAGGCGAACTGCAGGCCCACGGTGGTGATGATGTTGTCCTTGGTCTCACCGTAATTGGGGAAAGCCTCGCTGAACTTGCTGATGACGTCGCGCACTTCCAGGCGCAGAGCCCGATAGCTGGCGTTGTCGCCACCCAGACGGATCTTGGCGCCCACGCCGACTTCCCAGCCGTTCAGGTACTCCGTCTCGCGGCCCTCGGACTCACGGTTCAGTTGGGCCCAACCCGCCGTCAGGTAGGGATTGAACTTGCTGCTGGGGAAAAGCTCCGCCACCAGGTCCACGCCCATGTGGGTCATGTCCACATCGCGGGTTTCGACCCGGTTGTTGGTGGCGCTCATGCCGTAGGTGCCTTCCACCGACAGCCAGCGCAGGAAGTGGAGAGCGCCACGGCCACCGTAGATGAAGCTTTCATCGGTATGCAGGTCCGTGTCCCAGTTCGCGTGGCCCAAGTAGGGGGTCACGCTGATCACAGGTTTGTCGGCGTCGCCCACCGAGGCGGTGGCGGCAGTGAAGGTCAAGCTTCCCAGCAACATGGCCAGGGCGGCGATCAGTACCAGTTTCTTCATTACAAGACTCCTTGATTGGCAATTGGGGAATTCCATGCCGATGACGATCTAGACTAACTATTTCCATGAAAAGTCACATTTTTTCCAGTATATTTTTTAAATCTTTAGCAAAATGCCCCTGGTCTCTCCCATTATTTCCGTGACTTTAACCCCATTCAGCGTGTCAGGAGGATGAAAAGACCGATGGAGCCCCACGAGCAGGACCAACTCCTTGTTGAGGCCGCCCTCCGCAGCCGGCAGGGGGATTTCCGCGCTTTCGATCAGCTGGTGTGCCGCCACCAATCCATGGTATGCACCAACTGCCGCTACATCAGCGGCAACGAGGAAGACGCCCTGGATCTGGCCCAGGAAATTTTTGTGAAGGCCTATTTCAACCTGAAGAGCTTTCGCGGGCAGAGCCGCTTCAGCACCTGGCTCAAGCGCATCAAGGTGAACCACTGCCTGAACCATGTGCGCAAGCAGCAAGGCAAGAAGCACCTCAACATCGAAGATCCGGCCCTGATCGCGGACGAAAGACTGCACACGAAACTCAGGGCCTCGGCAGAGCTGGAAGCGCGGGAAAAAAGGGAACGGATCGGTGCCGTTCTGGACACCATGAGCGAGAACCTGCGGGTGGCCCTGATCATGCGGGACCTCGATGGCCTCAGCTACCAGGAAATCGCCGATGAGTTGAACCTGAGTCTTTCCGCCGTTAAAATGCGTATCAACCGGGCCCGGCAGGAGTTCCGCGCCCTGTACACCAAGGAATAGCCACGTGAGTGACGAAACCCGCAACGAGAGCCGCGACGACATCCACAACGAGATGCACGATGACCCGATCGCAGAACCGCCTATCGAAGAGCTGGCCGACTTCGGTCTGCCCCAGGATCCGGAGTTCTCTGGTCGAGTGCAGCGCAGCCTGAACCGGCACCTGCTGGTGGGCGACGCCCTGGAATTCTCCCTCGATATCTTCCAAAAAACCCTCTGGGAATACCTGAAAACCGCCGTCGAGGCATGGCCGGGCCGCAATCGCGAGCCGTCGGAGTGAACATGGAAACCTCCTTTTCGCTGAAAAAGACCGTTCTGGATGTGTTGACATCCCTCAGTGACAGTTTCGCGGCCTTCCTGCCACGGGCCGTGACGGCGCTGATCATCTTCTTGATCGGGCTGGTCGTGGCCAAGCTGGTGGCCCGCCTGATCCGCACGTCCTTCGAACGCCTGAAAGTGGACGACCTGCTGGAAAAGGTGGGCATGACAGACATCCTGCAGAAATTCGGCATGCGCGAAGCGCCGGGCTTCCTGCTTTCCCGCCTGGTCTTCTATCTGCTGCTGTTGCTGTTCACCCAGAGCGCGGCCCAGGCCGTGGGGCTGACGGCTGTCGACAACAGCATCAGCGCCTTCTTCTCCTACCTGCCCCACTTCCTGGCGGCGGCCATCGTGCTGTTCATCGGCATGCTGGTGGCCCAGTTCGCCGGCGGGGCGGTCACGCGCTCGGCCCGGGATTCGGGGATCGACTTCGCCCACATCCTGGGGCGCATCGTCTCCTCGCTGATCATCTTCATGGCCGGGCTGATGGCCGTCACCCAGTTGAAGATCGACGCCGAGATCGTCCACTCGGTGGTGCTGATCCTGCTGGCGGGAGCCACCCTGGCGCTGGCGTTGACCTTCGGTCTGGGCACGCGGGAAATCACCCGCAACCTTGTGGCCGGTTTCTATGCCCGGAAGCTCTTCGCCGTGGGCGAATCCATCGAGGTGCAGGGTGTGCGCGGTTCCCTGAGCGGGGTGACGCCGCTGCTTGTGGTGATCGAGACGGCCAATGGCCTGACCACCCTGCCCAATGCCATTTTCCTGGAGGATGTGACCCGCCAGGAGAGTTAGTCGAAGTCCGGCCTGATTCGGGGATAAAGGCCGAAAATATCGAAAAAGCCCCTTGCTTTTGCCTGGGGCAGGCTCCACTTTCCCCGGCAGAATTCCAGGCAACGGCGCCGATGCAACCCATCGGCGTCGTTTTTTCAAATCCATCAACCCCTCATTCGGGAGGTGAACCATGGGCGTCACGGCCTTCCTGCTCTTGTCCTTCTCATCCCTGTTCGCGGTCATCGATCCGCTGGGAGCCATCCCCTTCTTCAGTGGGCTGACCTCGCACATGGATATCCGCCAGAAGCGCTACACCCTGATCCGAGCCCTGGCCGTCGCCTTCGGCGTGCTGGTGGTCTTCGTGCTGGCCGGGCGGCAGGTGCTGGAGCTGTTCGGCATCACGGTGAACGCCTTCCGCATCGCCGGCGGTGTGATCTTCTTCGGCATTGGTCTGGATATGCTGCAAAGCCGGCCGCGGCGCTGGCGCACGGGGATCCGGCGGGCCTACGCCGCGGACAATCCACCGGATGAGGATGAGCTGGATCCCGAGGTCCACCAAGGCGACGACCCCTCCATCACCCCGCTGGGCATTCCCCTGCTGGCCGGACCCGGCTCCATCACCACCGTGATGGTGCTGGCCCCCCAAGCCCCCTCGCCGGCCGGGCCCTTCCTGCTGATCACGGCGGTGGCGGCCATCCTGCTGGCCACCGGGGGTATCCTGATGGGAGCCGACGAGGTGCTCAAGCGCCTGGGACAGACCGGCCTGAAGATCATCGAGAAGCTGATGGGGTTGCTGGTGACGGTGATCGCGGTGCAATTGATGATCGACGGCATCGTGCCGCTGATCCAGGCGATGCTGGTCTAAGCCCGGATCACGACTCCGGGTTAGGCCGGCACCTTCAACCGCTCCGCCAGGAGACGGAGGTAAAGGGCCTCGGTGGCCTCCACCATGCGGGCGTGGGAGAATTCCTCCCGCGCCCTTTTGCTTCCCCGCTGCCCCATCTCCGCCCTGAGACCGGGCGATTCCATCAGGATCTCCAGTTTGCGAGCCAGGGCGGCCCCATCTCCCGGGGCGTAGAGGAAACCCTCCACGCCGTCGCGCAGAATCTCAGGAGTGCCGCCGCTGTCGGTGGCCACCACGGGCACCGCCGCCTGCATGGCTTCCAAAGTGACCAGCCCGAAGGGCTCGGCGGCCGACGGCACCACCTGAACATCGAAGGCCGCGGAAAGCTCGGCGGCCTCGGAGCGGTAGCCCGCGAAGAACACGTGGCTCGACAGCCCCAGGGTGGCCGCTCGGCTTTCCAGATCGCCGCGGTAACCGCTGCCCCGATCCTCGTTCCCCACCAGGCACAGCCGCAGGCGCGGCCACCGCCCCACCAACTGGGCCGCCGCGGCCAGCAGATCTCCCGCGCCCTTTTCCGGGCAGAGCTTGCCCACGAAACCGATCAGGGGGTCCTCCGGCCCCGCCCCCGCCTCCATCCGCAAACGCAGGGCTCGGGACTGCCGCTCCCCGCTACCGGCGCTCAGGCCGTTGGGGATGACATGCAGCCGGTTTTCGGGCACGGCCCGGGACTGGCGCAGGCCCTCGCGGACGGCCGCGCTGACGGCTATCAAAGCGTCGAATCGTTTCAGGAAAGGTCTCTTGAGAACAGGATGGGACAGGGGGCGCAGCTGGTGGCGGGTCCCCACGTTCACCATGCCCGTGCCCAGCGAAGCCACCGCGCCCAGGAAATAATCCCGGGGCAGATGGGTGTGCAGGATACCCGGTTCGCCCTCACGCAGCAACCGCGCCAGGGAGGCCACGGAACGCGGATCGAACCAATCCACCAGGGGAATGGTGCGCACCTCCAGCCCCAAGGCGGGTAAACGGCGGGCCAGTTCCGACTCCGGCCGCACCACGCACTGCACCCGATGGCCGCGTTCCCGCAGGCCCGCCGCCAGTTGCGCCAGATGGACCTCACCCCCATAATAGGATGTCATGGAACTGAGTTGGATGATGCGCATGGCTGACCGGTGCCCCCGGGCAGAAAGTAAAGGAAATCCATATCTGGCCGACAACTCGGCCGACACTGATTGACACCCCGGATATGCTAACCTAGGATTTGCCGGGATCCAAATCCGAACTTTTTCCGAAAGCATGGAGGCATGGACATGGCACGACACCTCTTTTACCGCTCACACAACGTCATGATTCTCATGGCGATCCTGGGTTGCTTGGCGGCCTGGTCCCTTTCCGGGGGCGCCACGCCGACCCTGGCCCAAGACCACGGCGGACACCATGAAGAGGCCCACAACGACGACGCCAGCACACACGGGACCCACGCCGAAGAAACCCACGGCCACGCGGCAGGGCACGGCGATGAGCACGGAGAGGGCCATGGAGACGGCCATCACGGCCCCAGCCCCACGGGCCTGCTGCCCCTGTGGACGGCCATCCCCTTCGTGGGCATCCTCCTTTCCATCGCCCTGGGCCCCTTGGTGGCGCCCCACTTCTGGCATCATCATTTCCCCAAGATCTCGGCCATGTGGGCTCTGCTCTTTGCTGTGCCGTTCCTGATCTGGAACCCGCGCGAAGCCTTCGGCGAGATCCTGCACATCTACTTCCTGGACTACTTCCCCTTCATCATCCTGCTGTGGGGGCTGTTCACGGTGGCGGGTGGCATCTACGTGGGTGGCGCCCTGCGCGGCAAGCCCATCGTCAACGTGACGATGCTGCTGATCGGCACCTTCCTGGCCTCCCTGATCGGGACCACCGGCGCGGCCATGGTGCTGATCCGGCCCCTGCTGCGGGCCAATGAATGGCGGCACAACAAGGTGCATCTGGTCATCTTCTTCATCTTCCTGGTGGCCAACATCGGCGGCAGCCTGACCCCCCTGGGCGATCCGCCGCTGTTCCTGGGCTTCCTGCACGGCGTGCCCTTCTTCTGGGTCACCACCGGTCTGCTGCGGGAGATGCTGCTGGCCTCCGGGCTGATCCTGGTCATCTTCTTCGGGGTGGACACCTACTTCTACCGCAAGGAAGACCAATCCCAGGCCCCCGTGGCCCAGCCGAACGAGGGCGGCATCAAGATCGAGGGCCTGCACAACGTGCTCTTCCTGCTGGGCATCATCGGCGCGGTGATCATGTCCGGTTCCATCAAGATGGGCAGCGTGCCCCTGTACAGCGCCGGCAGCCATCCCGTGGTCGTGCCCGTGCAGAACTGGGTCAAGGATGTCATCATCCTGCTGATGGGCGCGCTCTCCCTGGCCACCACCACCAAGGTGGTGCGCGAGAAGAACGGCTTCAGCTGGTTCCCCATCCAGGAAGTGGCCTACCTGTTCGCCGGTATCTTCATGACCATCATCCCGGCCCTGGCCATCCTCAAGGCGGGCAGCGCCGGCGCCCTGGCCGACCTGACCAACGCCGTGCACGGCCCGGTGCGCTTCTTCTGGGCCACGGGCATCCTGTCCAGCTTCCTGGACAACGCGCCCACCTACCTGACGTTCTTCAACGCGGCCCTCGGGGATCTGGGCAAGGTGGAGGCCGAGGTGCCCGGCATGCTGGGCTATGCCGCCGCGAGCCTCAAGAATCATGAATTCATCTACGACCTGACGGCCATCAGCGCCGGCGCCGTGTTCATGGGCGCGGTGACCTACATCGGCAACGCCCCCAACTTCATGGTCAAGGCCATCGCCGAAGAAAGCGGCATCCCCATGCCCAGCTTCTTCGGTTATATGCTCAAGTGGTCGGTGCCGGTCCTGATGCCGGTCTTCGTCATCATCACCTTTGTCTTCTTCGCGTAGAGGAGTCGTCCCCATGGCCAAGAAAGTTCAGCAAGCCAAGAAATCCTTCTACGAGATCGTGTTCCAGGGTAAGCCGAAGGTCGTGCGCGCCTACCTGGCCGGGCTGGCCGATGGTTCCGGGCACGATGCCGAGATCTACTTCAGCTTCGAGGAAGGCATCTACCACGAAGGCAAGGTGGAGAAGTTCAAGGAGATGCTGCACGTCCGGGCACTGGATTGCCACGTCATCGTGGACGCCCAGATCAGCAAGCTGCTCAAGAAACTGGGCAAGGGCCTGATGGACAAGACCGGGGTGGAGATCGTTTCCCACCGGAACATCCGCAACGCCAGCTTCACCTACAGCTACCACGCCTACGCCAAGCAGTATGATCACGAAATCCTGGCGGCCTTCGACGCGCGGCCGGACAACCTGCGGCTCAAGAACAAGGTGCGGGAGCTCAAGGAAGACCCCAGCGCCAAAGGTGTGGAAGTCTACTCCCCCACCCATCACTATGAGGCCGAGGGCAGCGGAACCGTGGTGGGCCCGGTGGACCAGGTCATCGCCTTCAAGAAGACGCTGGACGCCATCCAGTTGATCCAGGCCGAGGAGATCCAACTCAACTTGGCCTGATCCCTGGTCTGATCCCTACCCTGAAACCAACGCCGCCGGCTCCCCTGGGGAAGCCGGCGGCGTTTTCCTTTGTCTGATATGAGACGGGCTACTTCATGAGCAGCATCTTGCCCACGACATCCTGCCCACCGCTGCTGAGGCGATAGAAGTAGGCGCCGCTGGCCACGCTGTGGCCGTTGTCGTCCCGCCCCATCCAGGTCACTTCGTGCCGACCGGCGTCCATGGTCTCGCGGACCAGGGTCCGGATCTTGACGCCACGCACATCGTACACATCCAGCTGGACGTTGCCGGTGACCGGCACCGCGAACTTGATCACGGTCATGGGGTTGAAGGGGTTGGGGTAGTTGCCCTCCAGAGCCAGGACCGCGGGTGTCTGGTCTCCGACGGCGGAGGTATGGGACTCGGCGTAGGACAGGGCCAGGCACCAGTTCACCAACCGGCCCTCATCGTACTGGCCGACATCCGTGACATGCAGCTGCCAGTCGCCCTGGGTGTCCTCGCCGATGAGAGCATCCAGGCTCTGGAACGGCGCGATATCCACCGGGTACCAGCCGTCGATGTTGTCGGTCTCACCACCCTGGTTCTTGTGCAGGATCAGCTCGGTACCCGCGGGGCTGATCAGAGTGACGACCAGGTCCGCGATGTAGGGATGCTCGATGTTCAGATACACCGCCAAACTGGACAGGGCGCTTTCCACCGGCATGTTGATGGTGCTGTAGATGCCCCCCGTGGGATCGTTGTCCGGAATGTCCTGAGACATGTCGTTGCACAGCTGGTCGGTCACGATGTTGGTCAGCCAGAGGTCCTGCAGCGTGCTGCCGCCCTGGGTGACGGTCACGTCCGCCGTGTCCGAACTCCAGCCTTCCTTGGTGGCCGTCAGGCGATAGGCGCCCGGGAAAAGCCCCTCGAAGCTGTAGTGGCCGTCCGCATCGGTGACGAACTCCCGGTTGCCGGGGGTCAGGGTGACGGT
>PDQT01000231.1 GCA_002747875.1 bacterium DOLZORAL124_64_63 | reverse complement strand
CCCGGTTGAAGAAGGAGATGGAGGAAGGGAAGATCGGCTATACCAAGGCGCGGGAGATCGTGAAGGTGGCTGATGACAAGAATGAGGACCGTTGGTTGAATGAGGCCAAGAAGAAGAGCCGGCAGGAACTGCGCGAAACGGTGAAGCGGGCCAAGCAGCGGGCCAGGCGGGAACGGGTGCAGAATCCGGCTCAGGGTGAATTATTGGCGAGCCCCCATCCCTCCGGAGCGCTCCCCGTGGCTCTCACCCACAAGGTCACCTTCGAACTGACCAGCGAGCAATTGGCCCATTTCGAGGCGCTGGTCGAGGTCATCGGCAAGCAGGGTGGCGCGGTGGCCGGTTCGAGCCGGGCGATCATGTTGCTGGAGGCCATGGCCTCGCTGGCGGGCCGGACTGATTCAGGGGCCGTGGCTAACCCCAAAGAGCCCCACACCCAGATCCACGTCCACCACTGCCCCGAGTGCGAAAAATCCCACATCACCACCAGCCGTGGAGAAACTGAACTCACTCCAGCGGAATACGAGAAACTGGCCTGCGACGCCCGCGTCGCCACCAACGACGGGCCCAACAAATCGGCCATCCCGCCCAGTACCCGCCGGCGGGTATTGGCCCGCGACCTACACCGCTGCCAAGCCCCCGGTTGCCCCCACACCCGATTCCTGGAAATCCACCACATCATCCCTCGCCATCAAGGCGGCACCAACGCCGAAGAAAACCTCACGACCCTCTGCAGCGCCTGCCACCAACGGGCCCACGACAAACAGAAATCCGCCCGGAGGAAAAACCACCAGGGGGGCGCGAAACCCAAGGGACGCTAGCCCTGAGTGTTCGGAAGAATTGGCGCGCCGTAGGTTTCTGGCCATGGAGCCCAAGCCCAAAAGATCCCGGTCCCAAAGTTGCTGGGTCCCAAAGTTGCCGGTCCCTAAAGTTGCCGGGCCCAAGATGACGTTGTATCTTCCGCGCGATCATCCGCCACCGAACCAACCCCAACCCAAGGACCCCGGCTTTCATGACGAAAAGTCTCGCCACCAACCTCCTGGCCCTGCTCTGCATCGCGGCCGGCTATCTGAGCCCCGCCTACGGCGATATCCTGCGCTCCATCGGTTTCTTCGCTTTCAGCGGGGCCATCACCAACTGGTTGGCCATCCACATGCTCTTCGAGAAGGTGCCCGGCCTGTACGGCAGCGGCGTCATTCCCAACCGCTTCACGGAGTTCAAGCAGGGCATCAAGGATCTGATGATGCAGGAGTTCTTCACGCCCGAGCACATCAACGACTTCTTCGCGAAGGGCGCGAACGGTCCGGACGGGGCCACCCTGGACGCGGAGGCGCTGGCCAAGGCGGTGGACAAGGACCGTCTTTTCGGCAAGCTGCTGGAGGTCATCAACGAGAGCAGCTTTGGCGGCATGCTGGCCATGGTGGGTGGTGTCGCGGCCCTGGAACCTCTGCGCCAGCCCTTCGGGACGAAGGTGGATGAAGCCCTGGTGGAGATTGCCGGGAGCGAGGACTTCCAGGCCGCCCTGGCCGGAGGCGACGGCGCGGACCTGGGCACCCGCATCCAGCGGGATGTGGCGACCATCGTCGATGGCCGCCTCGCGCAGCTGACCAAGGAGCAGGTCAAGCGCATCATCCAGGACATCATCCGCAAGCATCTGGGCTGGTTGGTGGTCTGGGGCGGCGTTTTCGGGGGGCTGATCGGCGCCCTCATGACCTTCGTGGATTGACCCGGATTCTCCATGAATCATCCGGGCCGACCCCGCTGGACTCATTGCGTCGGACTGGACTTACTGCGCCGGACTTATTTCACCAGCATCATCCGCTTCGTCCGGCTGGCTTCGCCGCTGCGTAGGCGGTAGAAGTACACGCCTGCCGGAGCCGGCTGACCTTGGCGGTCACGGCCGTTCCACAGCTGTTCGTGGGGGCCGGCTTCCTGCCGGCCGTCGACCAGGGTGCGCACCAGGCGGCCCTTCAGGTCGAAGACCCGCAGCTGCACCGGGCCCTCGTTGTCCAGCTCATAGCGGATGGTCGTGGCCGGGTTGAAGGGGTTGGGCGTGTTCTGGTGCAGCAGGATGGTGGCCACCACCGGTGTTTCGGGCGCGGCGCTCAATTCGCTGCCGAACATGCGGGCCACGAAGTCGGGGCGGTCGATGAAGGGGTTCCGGTTGTTCTGGAAACCGTAGACGGTGTCGTTGCGATCGATCTCCTTCTGGCTGACCGGATCGTCATGGTGCCACTCCAGCAGCATGGCCTCGGCCCAGGGGCGCAGCTGGCTGCCGTCCACCATGGGGCTGCCCGCCCAGCTGGCGTCCTCCCCGTAGTAGCGCGTGCTCATGTAGAAGTAGCTGCGCGCGAAATCCCCCTTGTATTCGTCGATGGGTTCGAAAACCAGGCCGGAGTAACCCGGGTAGTCGCAGAATCCCAGCTTGGAGCCGTTCATGCTGGTCCAGGTGGCGGTGCCGACCTCGCCGAAGGGATGGTTGCCCCGGCGGTTGTTCACGTACACATCGGTGGGGTACAGCATGAACAGGTCCGTGTACATGGGCGCGCCGCCGCCGTACCAGCTGTGGGGCCAGCTGTGCTCCCGGTTGTAGCCGGAGCCCTCGCTGCTGCCGCTGCCGCCCTGGTCCTCGCCGAATTCGTAGACGTAGGGCGGGGTGCCGCCGGGCACATCGCTGTACATATCCCAGACGGTGCCGTCGGGCCTGTCGTCCGTGGTGTAGAAGGCGTTCCACAGGGCACCGTAGCTGAGGCTGTTGTGGTTGTCGATGATGTCGTGCAGGGCGGCCCGCAGGTCGTCGCCCGTCAGCCCCTCGGTGCCGTCGTAATAGCCGGCCGGCACGTTGCCGCCGTAGTAGTCGAACGCCAGGCTTTGCTCCACGCAGGGGTTGCCGAAGAGGTCGCTCAGACCGTCCACGGTGACGGTGTGGCTACCCACGGCCATGGGGCTGACGGTCAGCTGCACACGGTGGGTGGCGCTGCCCATGCGCACGCTGCTCAGGACGCTGCAACCTGTCACGCTGAAGTTCCCGGGGTCGTTGGCGCTCAGGGCGTCCACGGCCTCGCTGAAGCTGAGAATGACGGTGCCGGGGCCCTGGGCTTCGGCGGCGGTCAGCAGGGGGCCGCTGGGATCGCTGACGAAGACCACGTCGGCAGCGTCCCGGGGCACGATGCCGCCGAAGCTGCTGCTGCCGCTGAGGGGGCCCTGCACGTTGTAGACGCTGCCCACGGTGGGAGCGTAGGTCACACCCATGTTGTCCACGCGCAGGTTGCCGCCGCCGTTGTCCACTTCCCAGTACTGGGCGGCCGCGTTATAGGTGGTGCAGATGGCATCTTGGCAGATGGCCAGCACGCCCTCGTAATCTTCGCTCAGGGCCTGGCCGGTGGTGATCACCGCGGCGTCCGGCACGCTGGCGGGGCTGTCGGCCAGGATCTCGGGGTTCGTCAGGGTGGTGTTGCCGTCCAACTCGGCCACCTGGCCCTGGATTTCGACCTGGGTGCCGAGGGCGGGGGCGACGCCGCCGCTGATCCACAGGCCGCTGCGGATGCCGGTGCCGTCCTGGATGACCCAGCGGCTGCCGAAGTCCGCCGTCACCACGCCCACGCAACTGACGCTCAGGCCCACGTAGGGCGAGGTCTCCCCGGCACCCTGGATGGCGCTGATGCTGACCAACTGGGCGATGGAGACGTTTTGCACGTCACTGCTGGTGACGTTGCCGTCGTCATCGGTGGCCAGGACCTGGAAGAAGACGCTTTCGCCCGGCCCCACACCCGGCAGGGGCGCGTCCGTGATGTAGACATTGCCGCTGTCCAGGCTCATGCTCCGGGTGTTGGTCAGGTTGCCGGCGTCGCTGCCGTACCGGGCGCTGACGGAGACGATGACGCCGTCATCCCCGACGGCCGCCTTGACGCCGAAGTCCTCGAACTCGCCCGGCTGATCGGGCACGGTCCAGACGTTGTAGATCTCCGGCGGGGTGCCGCTGCTGCCGGCGTGGCTGCCGGGGGTGGCGTCGGAGGCGTTGTTGACGGCCGTGAAGGTCCACTGGGCGCTGTTGTAGTTGGCGCTGCCCGTGGTGACATCGGCATGGCGGACCAGGGTTCCGTTCTCGAAGAGGGTGCCGGGGGCCACGACCACGTCGACGCTCGCGCCGTTGCCGTTGATCAACCGCGCGCCGTCGCCCGTCTTGCCGTTCCAGGTGCTGTTGTTGTCGGACCAGGCCTCAAGGGCGAAATCCACCGGGAAGCTGTCCTCGGTGGTGGCGTCGCCGCAGACCATGGTCTGGCCGGGCTGGATGGTGCCCGACAGATTCCAGGTGAAAATATTCGCGGAGTTGCCCACCGCCACCACCTTCCAGCCGCTCAGGTCCTGGGCGCTGCCGCCGGCGTTGTGGATCTCGATGAAGCGATCCGGCTGGTAGTGGAAGCGCGGGTCGCAGAGTTCGGACAGGATCACATCGGCCTGGGCGGGCAGGGCCACCACCAGCAACCACAGAAGGTTCAGGGTGATTGAGCGCAGCGACAGCATGGGCACCTCGGATGATCAGGGGATAAGAATGGGTGTGATTTGATATGTAATTATCTCATATGGGGCACACAAAATCAAACATCAAGGCTAGGCGCCTGGCTGGTGGCCGGGGCCGAAGTCCCAGCTCTATTGTAGGCGACCCCATTTGACCTCCTCGATTTTGGCCTTATTTTCTGTCTGAATCTGATTTTTCCTTTCATCAACTCAGGAGCGAAACAACATGGCGAACCAGGACCCCAAGGAACTGGCTCATTGGCACGCCATCGAGAACGCAGAGTGGCGTGACTCGCTGGATTATGTCCTGCGTGAGCAGGGCCCCGAGCGGGTACGGCAGATATTGCGCCTGCTACAGACCCGGGCCCAGGAGCAGGGCGTGAGCATTCCTTTCACGGCCAACACACCCTATATCAACACCATCCCGGTGGATCAGCAGCCCGTCTATCCCGGCAACCGGGAGATCGAGCGGCGCATCAAAAGCATCGTGCGCTGGAACGCCATGGCCATGGTGGTGCGGGCCAACAACGAGCTGGCCGGTATCGGCGGGCACATCAGCACCTTCGCCTCGGCGGCCACCCTGTGGGAAATGGGCTTCAACCATTTCTGGCGTGGCCGCACCGACGATTTCCTGGGCGATATGGTCCTTTTCCAGGGCCATGCGTCGCCGGGCGTTTACGCCCGCGCCTTCCTGGAGGGCCGTCTGTCGAGCCAGGATCTGGCCAACTTCCGGCGGGAGCTGCGCCCGGGGGGCGGGCTTAGCAGCTACCCGCATCCGTTCCTGATGCCGGACTTCTGGGAATTCCCCACGGTGAGCATGGGGCTGACGGCTCTGACGGCCATCTACCAGGCGCGTTTCAATCACTACCTGGTGGACCGCGGCCTGCGCGTCGCCAGCGGCCGCAAGGTGTGGGCCATGCTGGGCGACGGCGAGATGGATGAGCCCGAAAGCCTGGGCGCCATCACCTTGGCCAGCCGCGAGAACCTGGACAACCTCATCTTCGTGGTGAACTGCAACCTGCAGCGACTGGACGGTCCGGTGCGCGGCAACGGCAAGATCATGCAGGAGCTGGAGGCGGCCTTCCGCGGTGCCGGCTGGAACGTGATCAAGGTGATCTGGGGCAGCGATTGGGATCTTCTGTTGCAGAACGATGAAAGCGGCAAGCTGCTGCAGCGGATGGAAGAGGTCCTGGACGGCGAGATGCAGCGCTACGTCATCAGCTCCGGCGGCTACGTCCGGGAGAATTTCTTCGGCAAGTATCCCGAACTGGCCGAGCTGGTGAAGCACTACAGCGACGAGCAGATCCGCAAGCTGCGGCGCGGGGGCCACGACCCCATGAAGGTCTACACCGCCTACAAGAGGGCCAGCGAGCACAAGGGCTCGCCCACGGTTATCCTGGCCCAGACCATCAAGGGTTACGGCCTGGGCGAAGCGGGCGAAGGCAAGAACATCACCCACAGCCAGAAGAAGCTGAACGAGGAAGAGCTGAAGGAATTCCGGACGCGCTTCAACATCCCCGTCAGCGACGAGGAGATCGCCTCGGCGCCCTTCTACAAGCCGGCGGACGACAGCCCGGAGATGATCTACCTGCGGCAGCAGCGCGAGAAGTTGGGCGGCAACCTGCCCGCGCGCATGGACAAGAGCCAGCCCCAGGCCTGCCAGACCGAGGAACTGGTGCGCGAATACTTCGACGGCAGCGGCGACCGCCCCCTGGCCACCACCATGGCTTACGTGCACCTGCTGGCCAAGCTGTTGCGCGACAAGGAGCTGGGCAAGCTGATCGTGCCCATCGTGCCGGATGAGGCGCGCACCTTCGGCATGGAATCCCTGTTTCGCCAAGCGGGCATCTACAGCCACGCCGGCCAGCTTTACGACCCGGTGGATAAGGGGAGCCTGCTTTTCTACAACGAGAAGAAAACCGGCGCCATCCTGGAAGAAGGCCTCAGCGAGGCGGGCAGCATGGCCAGCTTCATCGCGGCGGGCACCGCCTATGCCAACAACGGGGTGAACACCATCCCGTTCTACACCTTCTACAGCATGTTCGGTTTCCAGCGGGTGGGCGACCTGATCTGGCAGGCCTGTGACAGCCGCGCCCGGGGCTTCTTGATCGGGGCCACGGCCGGCCGCACCACCCTGGCGGGCGAGGGCCTGCAGCACCAGGACGGCCACAGCCACGTGCTGGCCCTGACGCCGACCCGGGTCAAGGCCTACGATCCGGCCTTCGCCTACGAGTTGGCCTTGATCATCCACGACGGCCTGAACCGCATGTACTGCCACCAGGAAAACTGGATCTACTATCTGACGGTCACCAACGAGACCTACCGCATGCCCGCCATGCCCAAGCGCGCCGCCGTGCGCGAGGGCGTGCTCAAGGGCATGTACCGCTACCGGCCGGCTCGTTTGAAGGGAGGCAAGGGCAAAGGCGCGGGCAAAGGCAAAGGCGCGACCAAGGGGAAAGCCCAGGCCAAGGCCCACCTCCTGGGCTCCGGCGCCATCCTCAACGAGGCCCTCAAGGCCCAGGACATCCTGGAAAACGATTTCGGCGTGCCGGCGGACGTGTGGAGCGTGACCAGCTACAAGGAACTGTACAACGACGCGGTGGAATGCGAGCGCTGGAATCTGCTGAACGCGGGGAAGAAGAAGCGCGTGCCCTACGTGGCGGACCTGCTGAAGAAGGAAGAGGGCGTCTACGTGGCTGCCTCCGACTACATGAAGGTTCTGCCCGCGGTCATCAGCAAGTGGATCCCCGGTCCGGTGCACTGCCTGGGCACCGACGGGTTCGGGCGCAGTGACGGCCGTGACGAATTGCGCGACTTCTTCGAGGTGGATGCCCGCTACATTGCCGTGGCCGCCTTGGCTCGCCTGGCCGATACCGGCGCGGTTCCGGCTTCCGTGGTGAAGCGCGCCGTTAAGGAACTGGGTATCGATCCCGGAAAACTCAATCCCCACGTGGATTGAAATCATAGAGGTAAATGATGTCTCAAGAAATCAAGGTACCCGAAGTATCCGATGGCGTGACCGAAGGGACGGTCATCGCCGTCGCGGTGGCCGTGGGCGACCGGGTGGAAGAGGACCAGACGCTGCTGGAGATGGAAACCGACAAAGCGGTGGTGGCCATCCCTGCGCCCTTCCACGGCGTCATCACGGAGATCCGCGTCGGCGAGGGGGATACCGTCCAGGTGGGGCAGGCGATCATGGCCGGGGATCCGGCGGGCCAGTCCGCGTCCGCTGCTTCCGCGCCCCAGGAGAAAGCCCTGCCCGCGGAACCGGACGAAATTCCCGCGGATCCGGACGAATTTCCCGCTGCGCCGGACGAAGATCCCGTGCCGCAGCCTGTGCCTCAGACTATGCCTCGGCCCGTGGCCGAGGAACCCGTCTCCAAGGCGGTGGCTCCGGCTTCCGCCGCGGGCGGACCCGGCCGGGAAGTGGATCTGACAACCGTCCGGACCGGTGACCGGGTGGCTCCCGCCGCGCCCAGCGTGCGCCGTCTGGCCCGTGAGTTGGGGGTGGATATCTATCAGGTGCAGGGCACCGGCCCCGGTGAACGCATCAGCGAGCAGGATGTCCGCCATTTCGTGCGCGAGACCATGCAACGCATCACCGGTGGCGGATCTGCTCCCATGGCCACGGCCGAATTCCCCGGCCTGCACGCCCAGCGCCCTCTGCCGGATTTCACGAAGTGGGGTGGCGTGACCGTCGAGCCCCTGGCCAGGGTGCGGGAAATCACCGCCGACGCCATGAGCTACGCCTGGAACACCATCCCCATGGTGACCCAGGAAGACAAGGCGGACATCACGGAGTTGGAGGCGTTCCGTAAGGAGCACAACCGGAAGGCCGCGGTGAAGCTGACCATGACGGCCTTCCTGGTGAAGGTGTGCGCGGCGGCCCTGAAGGTCTTCCCGCAGTTCAACAGCAGCCTGGACCTGGCCCGCAAGGAGCTTATCCTCAAGCAGTACGTGGGGATCGGCGTGGCCGTAGACACCCCGGGCGGCCTGCTGGTGCCGGTGATCCGCGACGCGGACCGCAAGGGCATCGAGGACTTGGCCGGCGAGCTGAACGAGACCGCGGAAAAGACCCGCGAGCGCCGCATCAGCCCCGCGGACATGGAAGGGGGCACGTTCACCATCAGCAACCTGGGGGGCATCGGCGGGACGACCTTCTCGCCCATCGTCTACGCGCCGCAGGTGGCCATCCTGGGCGTTTCGCGCGCGGCCATGGAGCCGGTGTGGGACGGCGGGGAATTCCGGCCGCGCCTGCGCATGCCCCTGAGCCTGACCTACGATCACCGGGTGATCGACGGGGCGGACGGGGCGCGTTTCCTGCGCTGGATCTGCCAGGCCATCGAGAACCCCATCCACCTGGTCATGAAGGGATGAACGACGTGAACGACGTGAACGGAAACGGGACCATTCCCGAGAGCGCGTCGCTGGTGGTCATCGGCGCCGGGCCCGGCGGATACGCGGCCGCTTTCAAGGCCGCCAAGCTGGGGCTGGACGTGACCCTCATCGACCCCGAAGCCAACCCCGGCGGCGTTTGCCTGCATCGGGGTTGCATCCCCTCCAAGGCCTTGCTGCATGTGGCCAGGGTGCTGGACGAGGCGCGCGAGAGCGAGGCCATCGGCGTGAAATTCGCTCCGCCCGAGGTGGACGTGGCGCGGGTGCGCGCCTGGAAGAACGAGGTCATCGGCAAGCTGACCGGCGGCCTGGGCATGAAGGTGGAGAAGCTGAAGCTGACCTACGTGCGGGGCTGGGCCCGTTTCACCGATCAGGATACGCTGCAGGTGCGCACGGTCGATGGCCAGGAGGGCGCGCTCAAGTTCGAACAGGCCATCCTGGCCACGGGCTCGCGGCCGGCCATGCTGCCGGGCGTGGAGACCGGCGCGCGCATCATGGACAGCACCGGCGCGCTGGAGCTGGATGATGTGCCGTCCAGCCTGCTGGTCATCGGCGGCGGGTATATCGGACTGGAACTGGGGTCGGCCTACGCCTCTCTGGGTAGCGAGGTCTCCGTGGTGGAGATGACCGGCGGCCTGCTGCCGGGGGCGGATCGGGATCTGGTCAGCCAGCTGAAGCGGCGTCTGGACAAGAAATTCCAGGACATCCTGCTGAACACCAAGGTTCTGGAACTGCAGGAACAGCAAGACGGCGTGGTCGTGAAGCTGGAGGACAAGAAGGGTGAGGTCAGCAGTCGGCGATACGCCAAGGTGCTGATCAGCATCGGCCGCAGACCCAACACCGAGGATCTGGGGCTGGCGGAGGCCGGGATCGAGATGGCGGAGCACGGTTTCGTCAAGGTGGACGGGCAGCGCAGGACGTCCAACGCGCGGGTCCTGGCCATCGGCGATATCGCCGGCGAGCCCATGCTGGCGCACAAGGCGTACGCGGAGGCCGCGGTGGCCGCCGAGACCGCGGCCGGCCGTAAGGCCGTGTATGATCCCCGGGCCATCCCCGCGGTGGTTTTCACCGACCCGGAAATTGCCTGGTGCGGCCTGACGGAGACCGAAGCCCGGGAACGCAAGATCAAGGTCCGCACGGCCAAGATGCCCTGGCGCGGGGTGGGGCGGACCCTGACCCTGGGGCGCGAGGACGGTTTGACGAAGCTCATCATCGACCCCGAGACGGAGCGTGTGCTGGGCGTGGCCTTTGCCGGCCCCGGCGCGGGGGAATTGATTGCCGAGGGCGTGCTGGCCGTGGAGATGGCCGCCGTGGCGGAGGATGTGCGCAAGACCATCCACCCGCACCCCACCCTCAGCGAGACCCTTTACGAGGTGGCCGAGAGTCTTTTCGAGGCCTGATCGGAGGATATGTTTTGCGGAAATTCCAATCTTTCATGCCGGCGGTCCGGGCCGCCTTGTTGCCGATTCTGCTGCTGGCCGCGATGTCCGTCGTGGCCGGCGGTTGCGCCCGCCAGAGCACCGGCGGCGGCGAAGTGCCCGCGCCGGTGCCCGCCCCCCTGACCGACCAGCAGGTGCAGCTCAACCTGGAAAGTTTCGACACCATCCACCGGACCATTGCGGAGCAGCACTATGATCCGCAGCTGGGCGGTGTGGATTGGGCGGCCTTGGGCGACAGTCTGCGCCCCCTGGTGGCCGAGGCCCGGGACATGGCCACCGCCCGCCGGGCCATGAACGCCCTCATCCACAGCCTGGGGCAGTCCCACTTCGTGGTCTACCCGGCGGATGTGTATGAGGACGCCGCCGCCGGTATCGAGGGCCGGGCGGATCTTTCCGAGGACGGCCGAGAGCGCAGCCGGTCCGGCGTGCCCGGGGGCAGCGGCCTGGATGTGCGTGTCCTGGACGGGGCGGCCTTGGTCACCGGGGTGCTGCCCGGTTCTCCGGCCGCGGAGGCGGGCTTCGCCCCCGGCTGGGAAATCACCCATGTGGGCGATGTGGAGCTGGCCCCGCGCCTGCAGAAGCTGGCCGTCGCCCTGGAGGGCCGGAACATGGTGGACTACATCCTGAGCCAGTTCGTGCTGGCGCGCCTGGCCGGCGAAGAAGGGGACCGCGTCACCGTCCAGGTGCGCGATGGCGCCGATCGGGCTCGGCAGGTGGATCTGGTGCTGGGCCCGGCCCCCGGCCAGCCTTTCGTCATGGGCAACCTGCCGGAGGTGCGCGTGTGGACCCGCCAGGAGGTGCTGGAAGGGGATATCGGCTACTTCAGCTTCAATTACTTCATGGACGTGAACCAGGTGATGGGGGCCTTCAACAAGGCCATGAACAGTTGGCGGGACAAGCCCGGCGTCATTATGGACTTGCGGGGCAACCCCGGCGGCCTGGGCGCCATGGCCATGGGCATGGCCGGCTGGTTCACCGAAGAAAAGGGCCGGAAGCTGGGTACCATGATCATGCGTGACGGCGAATTCAATTTCATCATCAACCGTCGGCCCAACGCCTACGCGGGCCGTGTGGCCATCCTCATCGACGGCCTTAGCGCCTCGACCAGCGAGATCTTCGCCGGCGGCATGCAGGACCTGGGCCTGGCCCGCCTCTTCGGCAGCACCACCGCCGGGGCGGCCCTGCCTTCGTACATTGTCAGGTTGCCCAACGGCGACGGCTTCCAGTATGCTGTGGCCAACTACTTCAGCGAGGACGGCGAGGTCCTTGAGGGGCGGGGTGTCACGCCGGACGTGACCGTCGTGCCCACCCGTGAATCCTTGCGCGCCGAGGGCGACCCGGCGCTGGAAGCGGCCCGTCAGTGGCTTTTGAACCCTGTGGAGGACTAGTTCATGAAAAGAATTCTCAGCATTTTGTTCCTGACCTTGCTGTGGGTGGGGGGGGCTCTGGCCTCGGATCTGCCTTCGGCCGAAAGTATCATCGACAAGTTCATCGAGGCCAGCGGCGGCAAGGCCGCGATGGCCAAATATAAAACCGCCCACGCCACGGGCACTTTCAGCATACCGGCCATGGGCCTGACCGCCGACCTGGAGATCTGGAAGCAGGCTCCTGATCTGAGTTGCTCCCGCATGGTTTCCGAGACCCTCGGCACCATAAGCGAAGGCTATAACGGTGAGGTGGCCTGGGAGATCTCGATGATGACCGGCACCAAGGTGAAAGAGGGGGTGGAACTGGCCGCCGCCCGCCGGGAGGCCGAGTTCAGTATCTGGCTCCGCTGGAAGGATTTTTATCAGAAGGCCGAAACCCTGGGCTCCGACGAAGTTGACGGGGTGGATTGCTGGAAGGTGAGAATGACCCCCAACGAGGGTGAGGGCGAACCGGAAATCCAGTGGTTCGCCAAGGACAGCGGCCTGGCTCTGAAGAGCGTCACGACCATGAAAAGCGAGATGGGTGAGATGAGCGTGGAGGCCTACATCCTGGATTATCAGGAAGTGCAGGGCCTGGTCCTGCCCATGAAGTCCCGGCAGGTACTTATGGGCATGCAGGAAATGGTCATGGAGATGAAGAAGTTCGAGTTCGGGGTGGAAATTCCCGCCGGCACCTTCGACCTGCCGCAGGAAGTGCAGGCCCTGGTGGACGCGGGCCAGTAGAAATGTCTTGATTATTGGGGCCGATCCGGAAAATGATCCAGAGCGGCCCACCATGTCGGCCCATGATCTTGTCCATGTTGTTGACCCATGCTGCCGAATTCAGGGAGCGCCCCTTCGGAGGAGAACGAACCGTGAAGAGAATCACCATCTTGACCCTGACCGCCTTGTTGCTGGCCGGACTTGTCCAGGTTGGACCTGCCCAGGCCAACGACATCAGTGAAAAGTGGGGGCTCGGCGCTACCTTCGGCGAGATGAAACTTGTCGGTGGCCAGAACGACTACTCCAATGTGGATCAGAATTTCGGTCTCTGGTATCGCGCGGGCCTGACGCCCCGCTGGTCCCTGGACGCCGCTTTCCGCTTCGGCTACGTGCGGCCCGGCGTGACCACGCCGGGCGAGGACGCGGGTCTGACCTTCGATTCTTCCCATGCTTTCTACACCAACATCATGCACGGCACCCTGGGGGTGCGTTATCACTTTGCTCCGGACCGCCGTTTCGCGCCCTACGCGGGCCTGCACGCCGGTTTTCTGGACTTCCGGGTGCGTGATGAGGGGGGCAACAGCGATGTGGCCCTGATCCCGGACGGCGAGATTGTCGTGGGTTACGATGAAAGCGGACGAAGGAACGACCTGTCCAGCGCGCACCTGACCCTGGGCGCCACCTTGGGCACCGAGTTCTTCTTCAGTGACGCGGTGAGCATGGATCTGGCCTTGCGCTACAGTCAGCTGCTGGACAACAGCCTGGACAACATCGGCGCCAGTGTTTTCTGGGGTCCGGACCACACCGACGCCAACGATGGCCTGGTGGAAGCCTTCGTGGGCTTGACCTTCTACTTCGGCGGGAATTCGGACAAGGATGACGACGGCATCCCCAACGAGAACGATGCCTGCCCCGAGGTGCCCGAGGACATGGACGGTTTCCAGGATGAGGACGGCTGTCCCGAACTGGACAACGACGGCGATGGTCTGAACGACGACTGCGATCAGTGTCCGGATCAGCCCGAGGACATGGACGGTTTCCAGGACGAGGACGGCTGCCCCGACCCCGATAACGACGGCGACGGCGTGATCGACGCCAGCGACAGCTGCCCCGAGACCGCTGAGGACATGGACGGTTTCCAGGACGAGGATGGCTGCCCCGATCCCGATAACGACGGCGACGGCGTCCTGGACGCCCAAGACCGGTGCCCCGGCACTCCGCAGGGTATCGCGGTGGACGCCAACGGTTGTCCGCTGGTGGAGGAAATCCGGGCCGAACTGGTGCTGGAGGGCGTGACCTTCGCTTCCGGCAAGGCCGAGCTCAAGTCCGAAAGCTTTGCGGTCCTGGACCGGGTGGCCACCAGCCTGATCGCCTGGCCCCTGGTGGAAATCGAGATCCAGGGCCACACCGACAGCACCGGCGGGGCGGAGATGAACCGTCAGCTCAGCGCCCGGCGCGCCGAGGCCGTGCGGGACTATCTGATGCTCAAGGGCGTCGCGGGCCACCGCATGACCGCCGTGGGCTACGGTGAGGATGATCCCATCGCCAACAACAACACCCGCGAGGGCCGCGCCATGAACCGCCGTGTTGCCCTGGTGCGCATGGATAAGACCGAGTAAGGGGAGATAACCTTGTCGGACCAGACCAATGCCATTGTCATCCAGCGTATCGAGGTTTCCTCGGGCCTGATCATTCTGCGGGTCAGGCCCGACGGCTGGGAACTGCCGGGCTGGAAATCGGGCCAGTTCGCCATCCTGGGGTTGCCGGTATCGGCACCCCGGGTGGCCATGGCCGATGAGGAGGAACGGGATCTGGAGCCCGACAAGATCCTCAAGCGGGCCTACAGCATCTCCTCTGCCAGCCAGGAGCGGGATTACCTGGAATTCTTCATCACCCTGGTGCACTCCGGGGCCCTGACGCCGCGCTTGTTCCAGCTGCAGGTGGGCGACCGGGTGTGGCTGGGAGAGCGCATCAAGGGGCTGTTCACCCTCAACAAGGTGCCGGAAGACAGCAATCTGGTTTTCGTGGGCACCGGTACCGGTCTGGCGCCGTTCATGAGCATGCTGCGCAGCGAGCTGGAATGCACTGCTGAACGGCAGGTGGCCGTCCTGCTGGGGGCTCGCCACAGCTGGGATCTGGGCTATCGCGGGGAACTGCAGGCGATGCAGCGCTACTGCCCCTTCTTCCACTATCTGCCCACCATCAGCCGGCCGGACGAGGAACTCGCGCCCTGGTCGGGCAACGTGGGCTATGTGCAGGATCTTTGGCGGGGCGGGGCCCTGGAAAAGGCCTGGGGCGGTCGGCCTGGTCCCGAGAACACGCACGTGTTGCTCTGCGGCGCGCCGAACATGATCGAGAGCATGCTGACGGTGCTCCAGGAGGACGGTTTCCAGGAGCATACCCGCCGGAACCCCGGCCAGGTTCACGCGGAGAAATACTGGTAAGAATGCCCGGATTGTTCATGCGGCCCCGCGTGAACAATCCGGAGCGGCTCAATCGCGGGCCTGGGACAGTTCGGCGATCTCGTCGGGCGTATACCCCAGGGCCCGCCAATCCATCACCCCGTCGGGCCCGTGGCAGTCGTCACAACTGAGGGCCCCTTCCAGCCGGATCCCGTGGCTGATTTCCAGCATGGCGTCGTTGGGCAGCCAGCGCGCCTCCACGTCCTTGCCTGCCCGCACATCGTCATAGCTGCCGGTGTTCCAGCCGTCGATGGCCATGAAGCCGATGAACTTGTCCAGCAGGTAGTACTTGAACATCCAGCCGTACATCATCTTCATCATGGGTTTGCCCATTTCCACACGCGCGGCCTGCATGGGATCGCCATCCCGGTAGTACGTCGGTAGGTTGTAGGGCACGAACATGCCGCCGAAGGGTCCGATATTCTGTAGATCGATGTGCTGCCGCCCGTTGAAGCGTTTCATGGGATAGATCTTGGAGGGCCGTCCCGCCCGGGCGATGGGCCGCATCACGTCCTCGTACCAGCCTTCGTAGTCGAATTCGGCGAACTCCGGCCAGCGGTGCGGCGCGTCGTAGAAGCGGTACAGGCCGGCGCCGTTGGGATTGTCCCCGATGGGGTTGCCCAGGAAGGTGCAGTCGCCGTTCCACCAGACATAGGCGATGCCTTCGCCCGGTTGGTTCAGCTTGGGGTCGTCGTGGTAGATGTGGATGCCCGGATCCTCTTCCCATTCGGTGTGGGCGAAGTCGCGGCGCGTCATGTTGTCCGGATGCAGGGAGGGGATGTGGCACACCTGGCAGACCAGTCTTTCCAGGTGATCGTTCAGGGCCTGGCCCGCCGGGGTGTCCGCGTCGTGGGGACCGTCGTCGTGGCATTCCAGGCAGCTGACCTCCACCGTGGGCAGATCGTTGGCCATCATGGTGGTGGTGTGGGTGCCCTTGGCCATGAGATGGCCCCGGGTCGCGTGGCATTCGATGCAGTCCATCCCGGCGTCGGCGTGCACATCCCAGCCGGGGGAGTAGGGGGTGCCGCGCTTGGAGCCGGGGTGCAGCACGCGCGGAGCACGCCGGCCGGTGCGGACCAAGCTCTGGTGGTACTGGGGGTTGTCCTCGTCCACGAAGATATCGCCACCCATGTTGTGCTGATGGCAGCGCAGGCAGGCGGGCGCTGTGGGGGTGCCCACGCTCAGGGCCGCCCGCAGGCTGCGATCCTGGCCCCAGTGGGTGCGGCCGTCGTCATCCTGGATGACCACCTTGCGGTTCATGTCGTAGGCCACGGCATGGCAGATGAGGCAGTCGATGGCCGCTTCTTCCTGCGCGGTGGTGCGGTACAGGGGCATCATCTCGCCCAGAGGGGCGCTGGGCTGTCCCCCGATGTGGCATTGGCCGCAACCCTCGCTGAGGGTGTCGCCGGCCTGGGTGATGACGAACTCGGCCCAGGCGGTCATGGCGAAGCTGCCCGGCTTGGGGCAGGGGCGGTTCAGTTTGCCCATGGGGAAGTTGTCGGCCTTCTTACCGTTGAAGCCCCACACGTTGGGGTGCTCCATGGTGAAGAAACGGTAGTGGGCCGAGCTCGTGAGGTTCTCCATCAGGTCTACCGTCTGGGGCTGACCGTCGGGTCCGGCCACCGTCATCTTTTCGTGGCACCGCAGGCAGGTCCGGGGCCCCCGGTAGGCCGTGATCCCGGCTTCCTCGAAGCGCTGGATGTGCTCGAAGTCCGCCTCCGCGAAGGTTTGCCGCAGATTGTCCGCTGTTGCCGCAAAGGCTTCCTGGTCCTGCTCCTGGACGGGAAAGTCCATGGCCGCGGGGCGGTTGCCGGCCGGCAGCATGGCGTTGATCAACTGGGACCAGCGCCAACTTGCCAGGAGAACGACCAGGATCAGGCTAACCAGAATCAAGTAACGGCGTCGGCGGAACATGGGGCTGCCCTCCGGTTCTTGAGAAGATGTGATCACCCGATTGGTCCAATAATCAGAGCCTGAATTTCACCCGTCAAGGTCGATGAAGGCCGATCCCGGGTTGCTATTCCGTGGGCGTCTGTTTGATTATATTCCCGATAATTCGGCTGCCACGTCTCTGTCATGAAAGGAAAGCCATGCCGACCCTGAAAAACCACCCCTGGTTGTTGACCGCCCTGCTGGCGGTGGGGGCTGTCGTCCTGATTGCCGCCCTCAGTCTGTGATCGTTGTTCTGGGAGCCATCTTCCTGCTGCTGCAGGTGGGCCAAGGGGCGCATCTGGTCCCCGCCTGGGTTCATTCCTGGGGCGATGACCTGCTCTGCCTGCCTCTGATTCTGGGGGGCATCCTTTGGGCCCAGCGCCACGTGGCCGGCCAGGGGGCCGGCTATATCCTGCCACGGGCCCACGGTGTGGGGGTTCTGCTGCTGATCGGGGTCTTCTTCGAACTGATCTGGCCACGGGTGCGGGCCGGTGCCGTGGCCGATCCTTGGGATCTGGTGGCCTACACCCTGGGGTTCTTCTTCTTTCAGAGATTCCTCAATCGTCCGGGGTCTGTCCGTCCAGCGTCCGCCTGATGACCTGGAGAAGTTGCGGGGTGTTGAAGGGCTTGCGCAGCAGAGGTCGCCCCAACTTGTCGATGCTGGCCACCGCGGCCTTGTCCTTCAGGTAACCGGACATGAAAATGACCGGCAGTTCCGGTTTGCGGGCCAGCAGACCCATGACCATTTTCACGCCGCTGTCCCCGGGCATGACCACATCCGTCAGCACCAGATCGATGCTGTCGGCCAGTTCCCGGAAGCACCGCCGCCCTTCCTCGGCGTTGGCCGCCATGTGCACGGTGTAGCCGTATTCCTGCAGGATCTTGGCGCTCAGCAGGCGCACCTGCTCCTCGTCCTCGACCACCAGCAGGGTTTCCGTGCCCCGCAGTCGGTTCAGGTCGGGAGCCTGGCGCTTATGCGGGGCATTGGGCCGAGCCAGATAGGCGGGCAGCAGGATGGTGAAGGTGGTGCCTGAGCTCGTCGCGGACTCTACCTGGATATGCCCCTGATGGTTGGTGGCGATGGAATTGACGGTGGCCAGCCCCAGTCCCCGGCCGTGGCCGGTGTCCTTGGTGGAGAAGAAGGGGTTGAAAATCTTCTCGGACACTTCCGGAGACATACCGACACCGTCATCGCTGACGCGCATTTTCAGGAAGCGCCCCTCAAGGCTGTTCTGGCAGTGGGAGCAGATTTGCCCGTCCGCATGATGATCGCTTAGCCGGATATGGATATTCCCGCCGCGGGGCATGGCGTCCCGGGCGTTCAGCAGCAGGTTCATGAGGATCTGGTCGAACCGGACCTGCGCGATCTGGACGGACGGCAGCTGGCCGTCCACCTCGGTGTGCAGGTGGATATCCTCCCCCATCAGGCGTTTCAGCATGCGGAGGGTTTCGGCGACCGCCTGCTCCGGATGAAGGATCTGGGCCTGAGATTCGCTTTTCCCGCTGAAGTTCAGAAGCTGCTGGGTCAGTTCCTTGGCGGTGCTGCCGGCTCGCCGAATCTCTGTCAGTTCCAGATAGAGATCCTCCTCCGGGGCGATGTCGTTGAGCAGTATCTCGCTGTACCCGTTGATGACCGTCAGCAGATTGTTGAAATCGTGGGCGATACCGCTGACCAACTGCCCCATCGCCTCCAGCCTCTGGCTGTGCAGAAGCCGCATTTCCAATTCCTGCTTCTCCAGGTGGGCCATGTGCTGGTCCGTGATATCGGTGACCAGGCCTTCCAGGCTCACGGGCCGGCCGCTGTCGTCCCGGACCAGGGTGTTCCGCTGGTTCAGCCAGACCACATGGCCGTCCCGGTGCCGGATGCGGTAGCTCACCGGGCTTTCCAGGAAGCCCCGCTGGATCTGCAGAGCCAAGCGATGCAGAGTGAAGCGGTCCTCGGGTAGGATGATTTCGCGCAGGATATCCGGATTGTCGTAAAACTCATGGCTGGGGCGGCCGGTGATTTCCAGGACCGCGGGGCTGACGTAGTCGTACCGTTCTTCCTCCAGCAGGTAGCGGAAGATGACATCCTGGGCATTTTCCGCCAGCAGCCGAAAACGGCGTTCCCGCAACTCCAATTCCGAGAGGATGGCGTCATGGGCCAGCAGATGCTGCTGGAAGATTTTCTTCTGCCGCTGGTTGAGGAATCCGACCAAGAAGCCGGCTCCGCCCCCCAGCAGCAGGGGAGTCAGGTAGGCGTGAAGGGGTGAGGTCTTGATCCTGAGATGGTGCTGCAGGAGGATCGTGAGCAGAACCAGAATCACCATGCCGCACAGGGTGGTCAGCCATGTGGGCCAGACGTGAGGCAGGTTGGTGTGCTCGGTTTTTCGTGCCTTGCCCAAGGCGGTTGACCTCTCCGGTTGGGAATTCCGAAGGAGTATAACCCGTTGAGCAGAAGGGGATCAAGAACAAGCTGCCGCGGAACACGCCACTACCGCTTGGAGCGGCGTCGGGATCACGGACGGTACAGGGCCTTGATATGGTCCCAACCAACCCTCTCATCGGCCTGAGTATGCGTCAGCATGAAAACCGGGCAAGCGAGACAATGCCGGGGATGGTACATGGGCTCACGCATGGTCTCGTAGGTCTGCCGGGCAAAGCCCATGAAGCCGCAGTCACCCCACATGGGGTCCGGCCCGACATCGATGCCCATGTCCTCGTCCGTCAGCACGCGCAAGTCCACCGTCGCCAGCAGGACCATGCCGTTCTGCGGCATCAGGGGGGTGCGGGTCGTCACCCGGAAATCGCCGTAGTGGGGACTGTGGTTCACGCCTCTGCCGGCCAGTTCGACGCGCTCCAGCGCCACGCCGCGGGGCAGGTGCAGGGCGCAGTCCCAGGCGACAATCCCCTGGGGATGATCGTAGCCGTAAACCATCAGATACAACCGCAGGGGGCCGGGGGGGTAGTTGACCAGTTCGAAATGGCCCGTGGTATCGGGTTGCGTGGTCAGGCCCAAAATCAGGGAACCGGTATGGACTGCGCTCCAGGCCGGCCAGTAACCGACCAGAAGGGTCAAGATGGTGATCACGCCGACAAAAACTCTGGTTTTCATGAGAACCGCCCTTTTCTTGCCTGAAGCCCATGGCCATCACGTTGGGGAGAAATACCGCGTCGGGGCGACGGGCTTTCCTGGTCGTGGCAGGCAAGAAACGGACCGACAGATTCAGTCCTCACGGTTCCATTCGTGTTCGGGGTTGTTGAAATCGGCAAAGACACCCTGTCGGTGGACGGCCACTTCGCCGGCCCACTTGTTCTCCGCGCGCCGGATGCTGCCGCCGGCCACGAACAGGGCCACGGCTGTGCACAGCACCAGAGCGGCATCGAGGCTGGTGTCCATCAGCGGAGTCAGATCCGGCCAATAGCCGGTCAGGCGTGCGACCATTTTCATCAATTGCAGCAGGGCGATGACGACCAGGGTGACGGTGGAGCGGATCTTCAGATCCCTGCTTTCCACCATGGCGAAGAAGAGCAGCAGCAGGGCGCGTCCGATGGCCACGCTGACTCCGGGCACGGGAGGGTGGATACTTAAAAAGAGCACCCCCAGCAGGTACAGGGCATCGAGCGTGTAGAATCCGCCGATGACCCAGCCGTAACGGGTGAAGAAGGGCTGGATGCCCACCCACATGAATCCTGCGCCCATGAGGGCCAGGGCGGCGATCCACAGGAGCCACGCCGTGGTGACCATGGTGTCGGCCAGATGGGGCAGCACCTCGGCGCCCACGTTCAGCAGGGCGGCGGGTATGGACAGCAGGGCTCCGATCCGCAGCAGGGTACTGCCGCGTAGCCCTCCGTTGATGTCGTTCCAGGCAGCAGAGTTGTCGTGCTTGCTCATAAGGGCTCCCGTTGGTTGATGCGCAGGGAATCTAGGATGTGAGCCTGCTTCTGGCAATGGATAACCCGAATTATTCATGCAGAAGCCACGGAGTGGGTTCGCCTGAGCCTCCCATGCTTCTCCCTGCAGATCGCGGACCCGGCAGGCCCCGGCTTTACAAATGCCGGTCCGCGGGTTTTAATGCCCCCATGGAAGCTCCCATGAAAATCGCGTTCATCGGCACGCACGGTGTGGGCAAGACCACCCTCTGCTTCGAACTGGCGGCCGCCCTCAAGCGCCTGGACCTCAGCGTCGATCTGGTCAAGGAGGTGGCCCGCAGTTGCCCTTTGCCCATCAACCGGGAAACCACCCACGAGGCCCAGAACTGGATTTTGCACACCCAGGTGGCGCGTGAGATCGAACTGCAGGACGGGTACGACGCCATCATCTGCGATCGGGCCGTGGTGGACAACTACGCCTACATGGTCCACGCGGGGGGCCGCCGTCCGGAAATCGAACCCTTCATCCGGCACTGGATGGGCACCTACCAGAAGCTCATCAAGGTACCGGTCATCACGCCGCCTTCCTTCGACGGGACGCGGGACACGTCCGTGGATTTCCAGCTGGGGATTGATCGCCTCATTGATCAGCTTCTGGCCGAATTCGCCCTGGAGTGCCAGGAATTGCCCGCCGGCAGCCGCGATGGCTGGGTCGGTAAGGTGCTGGAAGAAATGGATTTGCCCGACGAACCCCCGCAGTTGGATCTCTTTGCTTGAGGCGGGTGGGGCCGGTCGTTTTTTTGGTCTCAACCTTGCATCGTAATTTCCCGACAGGACAGAGGGGAACTTTTCACCTATATTGATCATATTGTATTGATCATATCGATCAGTGAAAGACGCCCCTGCACTCACGACGGGCTTGCCTCCCTTGCCGGAGCCGACCCCCCGACCTGGAGATAGATATTTTGTCCGCAAACAATTTGCGCGTGATGACGTTCAACCTTCTGACCGCGACGAAAAAAAAACGAAGCCATCCCTGGCGCCTGCGCCGCAAGAACATTGCCCGCATTTTCCAGCACTGGCAGCCCGATGTGGTGGGCACCCAGGAAGCCAACTTGAGCCAGTTGCGAGACCTGGCCGCCCTCCTGCCCCAGTACGATTTCGTCGGGGCGGGCAATCTGGGCCACGACCGGGCCCACAGTGATCAGAACTGGTACTCGGCCATCTTTTTTCGCCGGGACCGGGTGCGGCCGCGGGACGGCAACGCCGGCGGGCAGGCTTTTTGGCTGTCGCCCACTCCGGATGTTCCCGGCAGCCAGTTCCACCTGGGCACCCGGCCGCGGGTGGTCACTTGGCATGAGTTCGAGGTGGTCAGCACCGGCCAGCCCTTCGTCTTCGGCACCACCCACCTGGAGGCCGTCAACGCGCGGCATCGGGTGCGCAGCGCGGCCATGCTGCGGCGGCAGGTCGCGGCCAAAGTGGAGGAGCTGGGGGCCGATACTCCCGTCTTCCTGACCGGCGACTTCAATGCCGTCAGCGGCTCTCCCGAGATCCGGGCCCTGCTGGATCCCGACGCTCGGGACGAGCCCCTGCTGGATGCCTGGGCGGAGCAGTATGGGGCCGAGTCCCCCGCCGGCGCCACCTTCCGCGGCCTGGGGCTGCGGGACCGGCTGGGACATGCCCTGCTGGGGCCCCGGCGTATCGACTACGTCTTCTACCGCCCGGAACTCAGGGTCGAGTCCGTGCAGCGGGTGGGCTTCGAGGATCTGGAGCACCGGCCCCGGGCCTTGCCCTCGGACCACTATCCGGTGCTGGCGGAATTCCAGCTTGCCGCGGTTGCGGAGGAGGCCTCATAATCATCGGGCCCAGGCAATTTTGACCGGGGCCTGCCGCGTGGGGGCCCCTTTTCTTCCGGACGGAATCCCATGAATGACGATCTCCGCGATACAGCTCTGCGCAAGATGCCGGCCCCGGTGACCATTGTCGGTGTCGCCCATGACGGCGTGCTGGGCGGCCTGACCGCCGCCTGGGTCACCCGTGTTTCCCTGGAACCCGCCCTGTTGATGGTGGCGGTGGGCCATCAGCGCCATTCCTACGGCTTGCTGCAGGGGGCGGAGACCTTCACCATCAGCCTGCCCACCGAGGAGCAGGTGGAGACGGCCCGCCTCTTCGGGCTGAAAAGCCGCCGGGATGTGGACAAATGGGCACAAGTGGACCACGACTTGCTGGGGGACGGTGTGCCCGCCCTGCGGGATTGCGCCGCGCGCTTTCTTTGCCGGAAGGTGGACAGCTTCCGCGCCGGAGACCACGACTGTTTCGTGGGAGAAGTGCTCGGTGCGGAAACTCCCGTGGCGGATCCGGCGCTCCCCATGCGGGGAACCGACTACATCCCTCGGGATTGAAACCGGCAGTC
>PDQT01000164.1 GCA_002747875.1 bacterium DOLZORAL124_64_63 | reverse complement strand
GAGGTGCTCGCATGAGCTACTCCGCCGAAGACTTCAAGGGCTACCGCTCCCCCACCCTGGAACTGCTGCGCCGGCAGGAAGCCCCCGTCTGGTCCCAGGTCACCCTGCACACGGACCGGGGCGATTTCAGCGGCCTCATCCTGCCCCGCAGCGAGACCGCCGACGCCCAGCATATCGTGCTCAAGCTGGAGACGGGTTACAACATCGGCATCCGGCACGACACGGTGCGCAAGATCAGCGTGCACGGCCGCAAGGTGGCCAACTACCAGATCCCGGAGAAGGAATTCCCCTTCGATCCCGTCAAGCCGCGGGTGAAGCTGTTCGGCACCGGCGGGACCATCGCCAGCCGGCTGGACTACCGCACCGGCGCCGTGATCCCCGCCTTCAGCCCGGGCGAGCTGTACGGTTCCGTCCCCGAACTGGCCGACATCTGCAACATGGAGACCGAGAAGCTGTACGGCGTGTTCAGCGAGAACATGGGCCCCGAGCAGTGGATCGGCACCGCCGAGGCCGTGGCGGCGGAGATCCGCAAGGGCGTGGCCGGCATCGTCATCGGCCATGGCACCGACACCATGCACCACACGGCGGCCGCCCTGAGCTTCATGCTGCAGGACAGCCCCGTGCCCATCGTCATGGTGGGCAGCCAGCGCAGCAGCGACCGGCCCAGTTCCGACGCCGCCATCAATCTGATCAACAGCACGCGCACGGCGGCCACCAGCGACATCGCCGAGGTGATGGTCTGCATGTTCGGCCCCACCAGCGACAAGTACGGCCTGCTGCACCGCGGCACCCGCGTGCGGAAGATGCACAGCAGCTACCGCAGCACCTTCCGCACCCTCAGCGACATCCCCTTGGGCAAAATTGATGAAACGGGCGTGACCCCCTTCCGCAGCGACTACAAGCGCCGCCGCGACGACCGCGACATCACTCTGAAGGCCGTCTTCGACGACCGCGTCAGCCTGGTCTACTACTACCCCAACATGAAGCCGGACATCATCGACAGCCTGGTGGACAACGGGTACCGGGGCATCGTCATCGCGGGCACGGGGCTGGGGCACGTCAACAAGCCCCTGTATCCGGCCCTGGATCGGGCCCGAGCCGCCGGCGTGCATGTCTACATGACGGTGCAGACCATGTGGGGCTACGTCCAGATGTATGTCTACGAAACGGGGCGCGAGATCATGGAACTGGGCGTGGTCCCGGCGGCGAACATGCTGCCGGAGGTGGCCTACGTGAAGCTGGGCTGGGCCCTGGGCCAGAGCCATGACTTCGAGCAGGTGCGGCGGCTGATGCTGGCCCCCGTCAACGGCGAGATCACCGCGCGGGAACCCCATAACGGGTACCTGCTGTTCCAGGGGGGGATTCCGGAGGTGGATGAGTTTATTTCTTCCCACTGGAAGTAGGGTGTTTCAGCCGTGATGGCGGCAGGTGTTTAGCGTTGCCAACGGGAAAAAATCCTGTAATATAGCGTTATCTTTACGTCCCGATATGCGCATGCTATGAATAAGGGAATGATCCATGACCTTCTTCAGGAATTCCTCCCGTATTTGTCGCCTCCGGTTCGCAGTAGGTGTTTTTCTCCTGGCACTGATTCTGTCCATGGGGGGCTTCGCAGCGGGGTGGACCGCGCCCCATGAGAGCGCGCGGGTTCTGATGATCAGTTCCTACTCACCCAGCTTCCCCACTTTCGATGACCAGGTCGCGGGCATCCGCTCGGTCTTTGGCCCGGCTTTCGTGTCCTTCGATTATGAATTCATGGACAGCAAGCGTTTCGGCGAGGCCGGCGATCGGGAGACCTTCCGGCGCATGCTGACCCGCAAGCTGGACCGCCTACCTCCTTATGACTGTCTGCTGGCCGCCGACGACAACGCGCTGGCCTTCCTGCTGGCCTGGGGCGATAGCCTGCAGCCCGGGGTGCCCGTCGTTTTCTTCGGGGTGAACAGCCCCCGGTTGGCCGACCGCGCCGAGGCCCGACAGGGTTATACGGGCGTGCTGGAGTCCATCTCCATGGCTCCCACACTGGAATTGATGACCCGGCTGCGCCCCCAGGCGCGCCGTCTGGTGGCCCTGGCGGACGGCACACCCACCGGCCAGGCCGACCTGGCCACTTTCCTGCGGCAGGCCCCGGACTTTCCCGACTACCAGTTCGAGGTGCTGTCCCTCGCGAATATGGACTTCGAGGGATTCGGGCAGCGTCTGCAAACCCTGGGGAACGATTGCAACCTGCTGCTGATCGCCGCCTACAGCGACACCACCGGCCGGCGGGTGATGTTCCCCAAGGCTCTGGAGACCGTCCTCAGCCACACGGACCAGACCGTGTTCCATCTCTGGAAACACGGGGTGGGCGACGGGTTGCTGGGCGGGGTGGTCATCTCCCATGAAGAGCAATCGCGTCAGGCGGCTCTGATGGTCCTGCGCGTCCTGGCCGGTGAACCGATCGACGCCATCCCCCTGCTGCGGGAAAGCCCCAACCAGACCGTGGTCGATTATGAGATCATGCAACGCTTCGGGCTGGATCGGAGGCGCCTGCCCGCGGACACCGTGTTCCTCAACCGGCCCGACCGTCTGCTGGACCGCTACCGGACTCCTCTGCTGATCTTCATGCTCTTCATGGTTCTGCTGGTGGGGGGACTGCTGGCCCTGGCCCAGATGAACCGACGCCTGCGCCTGGCGCAGAACCGGCTGCGGGAAAGCGAACTGCGCTACACCAGCCTTTTTTCCGGAACCCATACCGTGATGCTTCTGGTGGATGTCGAGGATGGCCACATCATCGAGGCCAACCGGGCCGCCGGCCAGTTCTATGGATACCCTCGCGACAAGATGCTCACCTTGCGGCTCAAGGATCTGGCCGAAGCCCCCATGCAGGAAGACTCCCTCAAGAAGCAGCCCACCCACTTCTTCTCACGCCATCTCCTGGCGTCCGGCCAGGTCCGGGACGTGGAAGTCCACGCGGCCCCCATCTTCATCGGCGAGAAGCTGATGCTCTATGCCATCGTGCACGACATCACCAAACGCCGGCGCGCGGAGAAGGAACGCACGGAACTGGCCAGGCGGTTGCAGCATGTGGCCAAGTTGGAAGCCATCGGCAACCTGGCCGGCGGCATCGCCCATGACTTCAACAATTTCCTGACCGTCATCCACGGCCATGCGGATTTGCTGGCCTCTTCCCCGCACCTGTACCCCGGCCTGCAGGATAGCGTGCAATCCATCCTGAGGACCGTCGGTACGGCCGGAGATCTGGTACGGAAAATTCTGGATTTCAGCCGGCCCAGCGAAGAAGAACTGCAGTTGCTGGATCCCATCCCGGTGGTGCGGGACTCCCTGCGTATGCTGCGCACCATGTTCCCCGACAACGTCCATATCCAGGAGGAGATTCCCGATCAGGCCGGGCCCATTCTGGCGCACCCCACGCAGATATCCCAGATCGTCATGAATCTGGGCACCAACGCCCTGCATGCCATGGAGGCCACCGGAGGCACCCTCACTGTGCGCCTGGAGAACGTCCAGCGACAGGCCCTGACCCCCGGCGGACATCCTCTGCCCGGCACCCAGGAGTTCCTTTGCCTGGAGTTCGCGGACACGGGCCACGGCATCCCCGAACACATCCGCGACGAAATCTTCAATCCCTATTTCACAACCAAGGAATACGGCAAGGGCTCCGGCTTGGGGCTGGCCATCCTGCACGGACTGATCCGGGGTTACGAGGGCACCATCGAAGTGACCAGCGAAGAGGGCCAAGGGTCCACCTTTTCCGTCTTCTTGCCCACCAACCGGACCTTTGCCGCTGATCCCGTCACTTACTCCTGAGCCGGCGGCGCCCCTTCTAGGAAGCCTCCCAGGTGATGCAGAAACCGCACTCGTCCACATGGAACAGGAATTCCTCGGCGTTTTCCCATTCCTTGTGGTTGACGGGATCGCCGATCACCCGGCACTCGGGCAACCCCAGCTCAAAGCTGTCGCTGTCCGGCATGAGATGGGTCAGGAGGCTGCCGGCCAGGGTGTTGGACATCTCGCAGAGCACATCCATGATCTCGAATTCATCGCTCTCCATATGGCATTCCCGCAACAGCATGGCCTCGGCCAGACGCAGGGCCAGGGCCTGAGGGATCACCAGCCCGACCATGGCCGGAGAAGGCTTGTAAATGGGTAGCCGCGTATAAAAAACGGGCTGCGAGGCGTCAGGTTGGTATTCCTGGCCTCCGCTCATGGCTTCCATGAAGGCCATGGACTCAAAAACTTCGGTCGTGGCCGCCTGGACGGCAGGCCCCACATCGGTGGTCGAGAGTGCCATTTTACCATCCTCCCTGCAGGTTCAGCACGGACTCCAGCCCTTCGGCGATTTTCATCGGATTGACAGGCTTGCGCAGGACCGCCTGGGCCCCGAGATCCAACAATTCCTGCTGGCGCGCCTTGTTCCCGCTGCTGGTGATCACCATCATCGGCAAACCGGTTAGCCGGGGGCTGGCGCTGACCCGGCGGATCAGTTCACGACCATCCAGGACCGGCATGTTCAGATCCGTAACCAGGAGATCCACCCCGCCCGCCTTCAGGAGCTTGAGAGCATCCTGTCCGTTGGCCGCCTCCAGAAACTCCACATCCTCCGGGATGGAAATTTCCAGGCATTGTTTGATGAACATCCGAGCGGTGCCGGAATCATCAGCGATCAGGATCTTCATTCTGCATTCTCCTCGTTGTTTCCGAACAAGGCCTTGGCGGTAGCTCGGTAATCGATCTGCACATCCAGCACCAACCCTTCCAGTGCCGAAGGGCCGATCTTCACATGCTCCTCGTATTTCCCGTCGAATTTGTAGCGCATATCATCCACACCCGTGCCCACGCCCTGCATCATGGCCAGCATATCGGCCAGGTGGATGACGTAGGCCAAGGCCTGGGAGTTTTCAGGCGCCCGGGCCGGGTCATGGTGATACTCCAGGCCCATCAACAGACTCTCCGGCATTTGCCAGTGTCGGGCCAAGGCCTTGCCCACCTCGCAGTGGTCCACACCCATGATCGCCCGTTCGGCCCCCAGGTGGTCCGCTTCGGTCTCGGCCTCGACGGCCTGGAGGATTTCCGGCACCCTCTCCACCATGTAGTCCGAGATGACGGCCTTGCCGATGTCATGGAGCAGGCCCACGGTGAAGGCCACGCCCCCATCCACCGTCCCGTCGGTGTAGCGGGACAGTTCCCGCGCCGCGATGGCCACCCACAAGCTGTGCCGCCCCAGCATGCCACGATCCCCCTGATAGCCGACCAAGTCGGCGTTGAAGGTCGCGCTGCCGCTGCCCACCAGAGCGATGCCGATGATCTTCGTCTCACCCAGGTAAGCCACGGCCTGCCGCACGGAGTCGATATCCCGACGCAGGCCCATGGCCGCGGAATTGACCACCCTCAGAACATTGACGGTCAGAGCGGGGTCGTTCTCGATCACACGGACCACGTCCGCTATCTCGTACCGCCCGCTGCCCAGAATACCCATCAGCTGCCCGGCGCCCGGCGAAAGGGCGGGAACGCTTTTGACCGATTTCAGAATTTCCTGCGCACTGAGACTCATCTTTGTCATCGTGCCCACCCCCTCAGATCGTTGCGGGCTGGCGCCCAGGTGATGTGACGACGACCTTGCCGTCGTCGATCGCCACCGACACGGTGCGGCTGATGTTGCCGCCCACATCTTCGGCCACGGCTCCCATGCGCTCGGCCCACAAGCCCTTCTTGATGGCCAGCACGTTACGCTTGCCGATGTTGAAGGTGTTGTTATGGTCCATGACATTCGCCCCGCCCGTGAGCTTGACGATGACCTTGCGCAGGTTGGTCGCGGCACCCTTGGCGCGCATCGCCGCCAACAGAGCCGGGATGGCGGTGTCCGCGAAATACCCCGGCAGCTTCTTTGCCCGGTCCGGATGGACCTTGGACTCGGGAAGAGCCACGTGGACCATCCCGACCGAACGCGTGGTGGGATCCAGCAGGATGATGGCCACACAAGACCCCAAAGCATGGGTCTTGATGACATCGCCAGGCTTGTCAACCACTCCGTATTCTCCAATTCCCAGTGTCACTACACTCAAATCCGCGCCTCATTTTTGTTGAGCCAATGGATAACCGTATCTGCAATGCGACCCAGAGGAACCAGCTTCTCGGCCCCTCCCATCTCGAAGGCGACCTTCGGCATACCGAAAACCACACTGGAGGCCTCGTCCTGAGCCAGGGTCCGAGCCCCGGCCTGGCGCATGGCCAGCAGGCCGCGCGCCCCATCGCCACCCATGCCCGTCAGCATGATGCCCACGGCATTCTTGCCCAGAGCCTTGGCGGCGCTTTGCATCATCAATTCCACGCTCGGGCAATGCCCGTTGACCTTCTCTCCCCGCCGGCACGACACCTTGTAGCTCCCGCCGGAACACACCACGGACATGTGGTGATTCCCCGGCGCGATGAGAACGCGGCCCGGGATGATCCAATCGCCCTCGGTCGCCTCCTTCACCTCCATGGGAACCAGGGAGTCGAGGCGCTCGGCAAAAAGCTTGGTGAACCCGGCGGGCATGTGTTGGGTGATGATCACCCCCGGCATGGTCTCCGGGAACTTCTGGAGCACCTCACGGATGGCTTCGGTGCCGCCGGTGCTGGCGCCGATGACGATGACCTGGTTGCCGGCCGCCTCAGGGCGCGAGGAAGAAGCCCCCACCCGACGAACCGGTTTGCGCCCCTTCCAGCCGGAAACATTGGCCGTGGAGGCCACCTTCACCTTGGCGATCAGCTGCCGCATCATGCCCTGAAGACCCGCGGCCAGGCTGCCCTTCGGCTTGGTTACAAAGTCCACCGCGCCGGCCTCCAGGGCCGCCAGGGTGATCTTCTTGCCGCGTTCCGTCAAAGCGCTGACCATCACCACCGGCACGGGGAACTGCGGCATCAACTGGCGCAGAAACTCCACCCCGTCCATGCGGGGCATCTCCACGTCCAGCGTCATCACGTCAGGACGCAATTTGACGATCTTGTCCTTCGCGTCGAAGGGATCGGTTGCCGTGCCCACCACCTCGATCTGCGGGTCCATGGCCAGACCCGCGGCGAGGATCTCCCGCACCAACGCAGAATCGTCTATGATGAGTACCCTGATCGCCTTGTTCACGGTCGCTCCCGATCCGGAAAAATTGCCCTAGTGAGGATTGGCCTCGTCCTTGATATCCAGCAACGCGGCAAGATCCAGCAGGATGGTCACGCTGTCCGTCTCCCGGCCCAGGCCGGTGATGAACTGCCCGCCGGCCGCCGCCACACCGCCCTGGGGAGGTGTGGAGATATTCGCCTCCGGAATGGTGCGCACCTCGTTGACCCGGTCCACGATCATGCCGATGGTCGAGTTGCCCAAGGTGATGACCACCACGCAGGTGCGGTCGTCGTATTCCACCTCGGGCAGGCCGAAGCGCAGGCGCACGCTGATCACCGGCACGACGTTGCCGCGCAGATTCATCATGCCCTTGACGAAATTCGGCACATCCGGCACCTCGGCAATATCCTGCAGGCCCACGATCTCCGTCACGTTCAGGATCTCGATACCGTAGTCCTGCCCGTCGATCCCGAAGGTCATGTAGCGATCCTTCTGGGAGTCCTCGTAGAAATCGTCGTCCAGGAGGTCGGCTTCCAGGGCTTCATCCAGCGTCTTCTTGTAGTCCAGTTCCTGTTTCACGTCGGTCCTCCGGTTTACTGGGATACCACGATTGCGGGAGCCGTGGCGGCATTGGCCAGGATGGTCGCCACATCCAGGATCAGACTGATGCGGCCGTCACCCAGGATGGTGCAGCCGCTGACACCGTGGGGTGAGCCCACGTACTCGCTGAGCCCCTTGACCACGGTCTGCTGCTGGCCCAGGATCTCATCCACGAAAAGGGCGGCGCCAACGCCATCGTTCTCGACAATCACCAGGATGCCCTCGTCCAGCTTGTCGAAGCTGGGCTCGATGCCGTACAGGTTGTGGATGCGCACCACGGGGATCATGTCA
>PDQT01000115.1 GCA_002747875.1 bacterium DOLZORAL124_64_63 | reverse complement strand
GGGGGTCGATCAGTGGCCTCTGAATCAGCATCCTCTGGCCAGCGGGCCTTTCATGCTGGAAAACTGGGATTATTCCCATGCCTTGACCTTGGCGCGCAATCCCCGTTACAGCGGCACCCCGGCCCATCTGGATCGGGTCATGTTCCGTATCATCAAGGAACCTGCGGCCCGCATCCTGGCTCTGGAGGCCGGTGAGTTGGATTTCGTGGCGGATATTTCCCCTCACGATGCGGCCCGTCTGGAGATGAATCCCGATCTGGAGATCAAAAGCACCCATGGCCGGCGTTTTTATTATCTGCAGTGGAACTGCCGAAACCCCCGGCTGGCCGATGCGGGCACCAGGCGAGCTTTGAGTTTGGCGCTGGATCGGGAGCGCATGATGGAAACCCTGCTGGACGGATACGCCACTCCGGCGGTCAGCCCCATTGCCCAGGTTCTGTGGAACCATGCCGACCACCTAGCTCCGGACCCCTATGATCCTCCGCAAGCTCGTCGGCTGCTACGGGAGGCCGGCTGGCTTCCGGACGAGGCCGACGGCGTTCTGCGTCGGGACGGCCTGCCGCTGCAACTGGAGATTCTTACCCGCACGGGGGATCCCGTGCGCCGTGATGGGGCGGTCATCATTCGGGAGAACCTGCAGGCCGTGGGGGTGTCGGTGACGATTCGGACCCTGGAATTGGCGGCCGGTCTGGAACTGGTCAATGCCGGGAATTTCGATGTGTATTTCGGGTCCATGACTCCCAATCTTTACGGGGACCCCTCGTCGGCCATCCATTCGGACGCCATTGATGAATTCAATGACGGTTTCTATTCCAATGACCAGGTTGACGCGTTGCTGGAGAAGGCCTTAGGGACTTTGGACCGGGAAGAGGCCAAACCCTACTGGTTCGCATTGCAGGAGATTCTGCAGGCCGATCCTCCGGCGGCCTACCTGTTCTGTCCCCAGCGTCTGGATGCGGTGTCACGCCGGATCCGCAACATTCGGCCCCACGTTCTGTCTCCTGTCAACAATCTGTCCGAGTGGTGGATCGCTCCGGAAGATCGAAAATACCGGACCGGGGCCGCTCCCTGATTTACCCCAGCGCCATGGAGGCTCATTATCATGCTGCGTGTCTGCCATTTTCCCCATTTTCGGTGGCGTCTGGGGCCGGGTTTGGTCGTGTTGGTTCTGCTTGCCTTTCTGGCCTGTTCCAGCAGCACGGATCCAGGAGAGGGGCCGGAGGACCTCCGTTTCACCTTTGTCCCGGACCTGACTGTGGTGGACCTTGTCACCAGCCAGCAACAGCAGTTCTCCGTGCGGGTCGAACCCACTGTCGATTTAAGTATTTCCTGGGTGCTCAATGACGAGGCCCCTCTGGAAGCTCCCGACTACGTCTACGACGCGGCTTTGGTCGGGGTGGACACGTTGCGGGCCGTGTTTTCTTACCAGGGGACCACCTGGGATCATACCTGGTATCTGGATGTGAGCCAGAGCCCGGTGACGGCTCCGGGCCGGGTTCCGGGCGTGACCTTGGAACATGGCCCCGAGCCCGCTTCCGTGCGCGTTTCGTGGCAGTGGATTGCCGATTCGGAATTCCCGATAACGGATTATATCGTGGCATTGGATACCGATGGCCCCATCACCATGGAGAATTGGGAACAGGCGCGGGAGGTCGGCGTTCTGGCCCACCAGGCCAACCAGGTTGGCTATTCCCTGACCTTTTATGAAGAGGAGTCCGGCCTGGAGGCCGGGCGCCGGACCTGGTTCGCGGTGCGGGGCCTTGATACGGCCGGTCAGCTGTCGGTGTTGGACACGGTCCCCAGCATTGTCGTTTCTTCTCCCTGGCTGGTTGAGGGGTACGTCCTGGATGATGCCCTGAACCCCATACGCGATGTGATCCTGGATTACGGGTGTCCTTCCTGCCGCGTCAACACCGATGCCGAAGGGTATTATTCTTTCGGTCCGGTTCCGGATGTGAGCGTCCTGACCATTGAAACCCTTTCCCGTAACGATCCGGAGCCAGGCGACCCATTCGGGGCTTGGTATGATTTCATATGGTCCGGGGTGACCTATGCCGAGGGTGCCAGTTACGACATCGTTCTGGGACGGCGCTTTGGCCTGGATGCCGACTGTGACGCCCACGATCACGATTTCATGACCTATCTGCGGTTTACGACCCGGACCCGGCAGTTCACGGCGTTGAGAGAGAATTACAACCTTTATCGCTGGGAGAACTATCCTCTTTCCGTTTATGTCCAGCCGGGATACGTCAACGAATATGGGTTGGATATGTCCGCTCTTGCCGCGGAAGCGGTCCTGTTCTGGAATCAGGCCATGGGTGCTGAGTATTTGGTGCTGACCCCGGACCCCTCCGCCGCCGACGTGGATGTGTATTTTGGCAACGAAAGTATTCAATACGCCGGTCGGGCCTACATCACCGAGCCCGACGATGAAGACTACGCCCTGGGGGATGTCATTCCCGAACACGCCCGGGTTTACCTCTGGAACCAGATCGCCGACGCGCAGCGGTTGCAGGAAACAACCATGCATGAATTCGGGCACGTGCTGGGTCTGGTCGAGCACAGCGCCTGTTCCGGGGGCGGCTTCATCATGAGCGTGAACCCCAGCGGCATGCTGGACGACGGTCCTGTCCATGCCGTCCACATCGACGAGAAACGGGCCGTGCGCATGATCAGGAACCTCCGGCAGGGAACGGATATGAGCGGCTTTCTTGTGGAAGACGATACCCGCTAAGGACGGTAATGATTGACATGATTCACATAATTTTTTAATATTGCCGAGATGAAATACTGTTTTCTTCAACTCTGGAGGCTACCATGCTCCGTTCACAAAAGGAATTTCTGAATCAGCTGTCGGCGGCAGACATGAAGAAGCTGCTGGAAGCCCGGGAACGCATTGATGTCCTGGAGGCGGAGAAGGCCAAGCTCATGGCTGCCCTGGCCAAGGTGGATCAGGAACTCGATGACCTGATGTCGGGTTTGGGTGAGGGGCCCGCTCGGCCGCGTAAGAAGGTGGCGCGTAAAAAAGCGGCTCGTAAGAAAACGACCAAAAAAGCCGCCACGAAAGCTGCAGCCAAGAAGAAGGTTGCCCGCAAGCCGGCCACAACCGGCGGGCGTGTGAAACTGGAAGACGTCGTGGTCACCGTGCTGCAGAAGAACGGCGGCACCATGAGCTTCAAAGATATCTTCTCCGCCATCGTCAAGGGCAAGCTCTTCAAGACCAAGAGCAAGAACTTCGACAATGTTCTGCGCCGCACGCTGAGCACCACGGACAAGGTGCAACGGGCCGGTCGGGGTGTTTACACTCTGAGTTAATATCTTCCCGCATTGTAAAAAACCCCGGCAAAGTGGCCGGGGTTTTTTCCTTGTAGAAGCCATTCGGTAGGCCCGCTCAACCCGATAATCAGCTTAACCCGGTAATCAGCTTAACCCGGGGGCCAGGCCATGGCGCGTCCGCCCAGGATATGCAAATGCAGATGGCCCACGGTCTGCCCACCCTCGTCTCCTTGGTTGATGACGAAGCGGTAACCCTTTTCCGCCAGCCCCAGATCCGCGGCAATCTTCACCGCGGTGGTGAGCAGGCCATCGGCCAGATCCGCATCGGGGCCTTGCAACTGGGCCAGACCGCTCACGTGCCGGCGGGGGATGACCAGAATATGGGTGGGAGCCTGGGGATCGATATCCCGGAAGGCGAGGAAATTCTCATCGGAAAAGACATCCTCGCATGGTATGTTTCCGGCGGAAATTTTGCAGAACAGGCAATCGTCCATGGGGTACTCTCCAGACTGGGCGCCGCTGGCGCGTCGGTTCACAAAGACGGTACGACCCGCACAGCCTAGCACAGGAAGGCCCGCGTTCCCAACCATGTTCCCGTTGCGCCTGCCCGAACCCCGCCCCGGTATCTTGGTCATCGGCTACAACGCCCTGGATGTGGTTGTGCCATTGGCGCCGGAAGCGAGTGGTTTTCCCCGGCGGGATACCAAGAACGAGGTGCCGGCCATAAGCCTGGGCGGTGGGGGACCGGGCGCGACGGCGGCCGTGGCCCTGGCGAAACTGGGGGCGCGGGTGCGCCTGGTGACCCCCTTGACGGACGATGAAGGCGGCCGGATCCAGCGCCGGGAGCTTCATGAGGCCGGGGTGGATACCCATCTCTGCCCGGTGATGGAGGGGCATCTCTGCGCCAAGGCGGTGATCCTGGTGCATCCGGACACGGGAGAGCGCACCATCTTCTGGTCCCGGGGAGATCTGCCGCGGCTGGCGGCGGAGCTCTGGCGGCCTGATTGGTTGGAAGGCATGCAACTGCTGTATCTGGATGGCCACGAACCGGAACTGGGTTTGCGGGCGGCGGCCGCCGCTCGGGCGGCGGGTTTGCCTGTGGTGATGGATGCGGGCCATGTGCGGGCCGGAAGCGAGTCCCTGGTGGCCGCGTGCACCGATGTGATCTCTTCTCGGCGTTTTGCCCCCGATCTGGTGGGGACCGAGGATGTGCGGCTTGCTCTGGAGGGCCTGCGGGACCGGGGACCCGCGCGGGTGGCCATGACCTTCGGCCAGGACGGTGTTTGGGCCCTGGATCCGGATCCGGTGGGGGTGCCGGCTTTCATGGTGCGGACGGTGGACACCACGGGGGCCGGGGATGTATTCCACGCCGGGTATGCCCTGGCGCGCTGCCTGGGCGGCACCTTTGCCGATCAGTTGCGGTATGGGGCTGCGGTGGCTGCTCTGAAGTGTACGGCCCTAGGGGGGCGAGGTCGGCTGCCCACCCATACGGAGGTTCTGGATTTGCTGCGTAACGGTCCCGTGCACCCTCTGAAAGACCCTTTTTCCAATACTTTATGATTTTGTTTTATTTTCGGTGGACTTTCGGAGTGCTTTCGTATATCTTGTTGGCAATGGACGGCGAACAGTCTTACCGGCAAAGCAGGAGGCAACCATGGCTCTGACTCGACGACAAGCACAAATTCTGGAATTCATCAACCAGTTCTCCAACTATCACGGCTACGCGCCCACCTTGCAGGAGGTGGGGGCCAAGTTCGGCCTCTCCTCGCCCGCCACCGTGCACAAGCACATCAGCAATCTGGTGGAAAAGGGTTACCTGCTCCGGCCGCGTCGCAATTCCAGCCGGGGCCTGGAAGTGGTGGACCAGCGGTCCGAGGAACCCACCCTGGTGCGCATCCCCCTGCTGGGGACGGTGTCCGCCGGCCTGCCCATCGAAGCTCTTGATGAGCATGAGGAAATTTCCCTGCCGGAGGATTGGCTGGGGCGGGGCCGCACCTTTGCCCTGCGCGTGCGGGGGAACTCCATGATCGAGGAGCAGATCCGGGACGGAGACACGGTGCTGGTGGAATCCCGTGAGTTGGTGCGCAACGGAGAAACCGTCATCGCCCTGGTCGATGGGGATTCCGTTACCGTCAAGCAATACCACCGGGAAGGGGCCAACATCCGCCTGCAACCGGCCAATCCCGCAGTGCCGGTGCTGACCCTGCCGGAGGATCGGGTGCAGGTCCAGGGCGTGGTCATCGGTGTGTTACGTCGCTTCTGATACGAGCCGACCCTGACGGACTTTCTCCCGGGGCACTCCCGTGTGGCATGGCTGCGCCGCCGGCGCGCCTCTGGAGCACAGCCTCCGGGGCACCTGTTGACGCCGTCGTGCGGCACAAGTAGCATAGCGCAACCTCGTGTATTAAAGTTCAGTGGCGACAGGAGAAATCTTATGACCAAGAAGCCTCGCTCCGGGCAACTGGATGATATTTTCGAGATCCTGGTGGCGTCCTACGCCCAGAAGGGTGGCCGTGTGCCTCCGGAAGGGGATCTCTGCTGGCATCCGGCCACCGATGCGTACGAGACGGAGGAGTCCTTTGTCGTGATGATGGATCTGGCCGGCATGGACCCGGAACGTATCGAGGTGCTGGCGGATGAGCACAACCTCCTGGTGCGGGGTATCAGGCCGGAAGTCCTGGCCCGGGGCAAGAAGCACTACCACAAGATGGAGATCAGCATCGGACCGTTTTCCCGCCGGGTGCCTCTCTCCGTGGAGGTGGATCCGGGCAGTGCGACCGCCGTCTATCGCAATGGTTTTCTGACGGTGACCTTCAAGCGGGGCAAAAGGCAGGCTGCCACGCGCCGCAACATCGACATCAACCCTTAGAAGGAGCTGGGCCCCATGGCCGATAACGAACGGGATTTCATGGACGACGAGCAGGTTGAAGAAGTCTTTTTGCCTGCCGAGATGCCCATCCTGCCCATCAGCGAGGCGGTCATCTTCCCCGCGATGATGGTGCCCCTGGTCCTGAGCGACACCAACTTGGTGCGCCTGGCCGACGACTGTCTGGCCGGCGACAAGATCCTGGGCACCTTCGCGCAGCGGGAACTGATCAGCGATGAGGAAGGGGAGGTGGATGAGAAGGATCTCATCTACCACGTGGGCACAGCCGTCAAGATCCAGAAGATGCTGCGTTTCCCCGATGGCAGCATGCGTCTGCTGGGCCAGGGAGTGGCCCGTTGCCGCATCAAGAATTTCGTCGAGGGCAAGCCCTACATGAAGGCCGAGGTCGAGCTGATCGAGGAGACGGTGCAGGAAGATTCCCGCACCCTGGCCTACATGCGCGGCGTGGCCAACAACTTCCTGAAGATCATCGACAGCAGCGAGACCCTCAGCGAGGAGCTGAAGGTGGTCGTCATGAACATCGACGACCCCGGTCGCTTGGCCGATCTGATCGCCACCAACCTGGACATCGAGGTGGCCGAGAAACAGGCCATGCTGGAAGAGAAGAGCCCGCGCAAGCGTCTGCAGATGCTGTCCAAGGTCGTCATGCGTGAGCTGGATGTGGTGGAACTGGGGCAGAAGTTACAGACCCGGGTGCGCAAGAGCATCGACAAGGATCAGCGCGAGTACTACCTGCGCCAACAGCTCAAAGCCATCCAGAGGGAGCTGGGCGACACGGACGAAGGCAGCGTTGAACTGGATGAGTTGGCCCAGCGCATTGCCGAGGCGGATCTGCCGGAAAAAGTGAAGGCCGCGGCGGAGCGGGAGTACGACCGGCTCGGCCGCATGAGCCCCGGCGCCAGCGAGTACACCGTCAGCAAGACCTACGTGGATTGGCTGCTGGATCTGCCCTGGAACGAGAGTAGCGAGGACATCCTGGATCTGGACCGGGCCTCGGAAATCCTGGAGCGGGATCACTTCGGCCTGGAGGATGTGAAGGAACGCATCATCGAATACCTGGCCGTGCGCAAGCTGAAGGACAACCACCGCGGGCCCATCCTCTGTTTGAGCGGGCCCCCGGGAGTGGGCAAGACCAGCCTGGGCCGCAGCATCGCCGAGGCGGTGGGGCGCAAGTTCTTCCGCTTCAGTCTGGGCGGCATGCGGGACGAGGCCGAGATCAGGGGCCACCGTCGCACCTACGTGGGCTCCATGCCCGGCCGCATCATCGCCGGCCTGAAGGAATGCGGCACCAACAACCCCTTGATCATGCTCGATGAGATCGACAAGCTGGGGCAGGATTTCCGGGGCGACCCGGCCAGCGCCCTGCTGGAGGTTTTGGATCCGGAGCAGAACTCTGACTTCACAGATCACTACCTGACGTTGCCCTTTGACCTTAGCAAAGTCATGTTCATCACCACGGCCAACATGCTGGACACCATCCCGCGGCCCCTGCTGGACCGCATGGAAATCATCCAGCTGCCCGGCTACACCAATCTGGAGAAATTGCAGATCGCCAAACGCTACCTGGTGCCGCGGCAGATCGAGGAGAACGGCCTGACCAGCAAGCACATCCGCTTCACCGATGCGGGCCTGATGGCCGTCATCGAAGACCACACCCGCGAGGCCGGGGTGCGCAACCTGGAGCGGAAGATCGGTTCGGTATGCCGGAAGGTGGCCACCGCCGTGGCCAAGGGCAAACGCAAGAAGCAGAGCGTGGGGGCCAAGAACCTGGCGGATTATCTGGGACAACCCAGTTACACCGGCGACCGGCTGCGCAGTCGCCTGAAGGTGGGGGTGGCCACGGGGCTGGCCTGGACCCAGGTGGGGGGCAAGATCCTCTACATCGAGGGCCTGAGCCTGCCCGGCGGAACAGGACAACTGAAACTGACGGGGCAGGTGGGCAGCGTCATGCAGGAATCCGCCAGCGCGGCTTACAGCTACCTGCGCCATCGCTTTGGAGGCATGACCGAACACGCCGATTTCTTCAACAAGCGGGATATCCACATCCACCTGCCGGCCGGGGCCATCCCCAAGGACGGGCCCAGCGCGGGCATCGCCATGGCGTCGGTGCTGCTGTCGTTGCTCATCCATCAACCTTTGCCGCGCCGCACGGCCATGACCGGGGAAATAACCTTGACCGGCGACGTGCTGCCCATTGGCGGTCTGTTGGAGAAGGTGCTGGCGGCCCACCGGGTGGGCATCCGGCAGGTCATCATTCCCGTCGCCAATACGGTGGACCTGGAGGACATTCCTGAGGAAGTGCGCGAAGCTATCGCATTCGTGCCCGTCAAGCACGTGGATGAAGTCTGGGAAACCATCTTCCCCGAGATCACCGCGGTGCGGGTTTAAGAAGGGGTCCGAGGCGTGTCGGAGCATCGTCTGATCACCACCCTCATGAAGCCCTTCTTCCGCAAGGGGAAGGAGTTGAGCTTCCAACTGCCCGGCGCTCTGGGCGAGAACGGCCGGATCTTGTGCATTGATGTGGGGGATCTGTCTGAGCTGGTCTTTCACGCGCCGCTGCTGAAGGCCATCCGGAAGAACCATCCGGCCGTGGAGATTGATTTCCTGTTGCCCGAAAAACACCAGGCCTTGCTGGCGCCCAGCGGCTTGGCCAAGGAATGTCTGGTGTACAAGGCGCGGCAGCTGAATCCCTGGCGTCCTTCCTTCGGCAAGCTCCTGAAGGACCTGGGCAGCGGGCGCTACAACATGACCATCCTCATGAGCCGGCAGCCCCATCCTCGGCTGGAACTGGCCGCCCTGGCCAGCGGCGGGGCGTTGCGCATGGGGCCCTCCCACGCGGAATGCTGGCCGGCCATCAACTTCGAGATCCGCCCGCCCCGGCAACAGGACGGCTACTACGGTGATCGTCTGCTGAGCGCCGGCCCCTTCCTGAGCCTGCCCGCGCGGGACATGAACACACGCTGGCCACTGCCCATGGATCAGGTGCGGCAGATGGCCCAGCAGGTGCATTTCCACAAACCCAATCCGGACCAGATGCTGGTGGGGCTGGAGGTAGGCCCCTCAAAGGAGGGGCATGTTCTGCCCCTGGATGATCTGCACCTTCTGGTACGGCATCTGGCCGCCAATTTCGTCTGTCGGGTGCTGCCCCTGGGGCCCCAGGCAGATCCGGACCGCATCCAGCAGTTCGAGACCAAGCTGGCGGACAGCCCGCTGGGGTTGCCCCGTCGGACTTTGCTGGACCATGTCCTGTTGCTCAGCCAGTGCGATTTGTTCATCTCCGGCAACTCGGACTTCTTCCACCTGGCGGTTTCCCTCGGGCTGCCCACGGTGGGTATTTTCCCGCCTGATGTGGAAGTGGGCTGGGTCCCGCACGGCCGCAAAAGGGTGTGCGTGATGCGCCTGGAGGAGGACGGACAATGGGATCCGGAGGTTTTCTTGGCGGCGGTGGAATCCGTCACCGATGGGCGAGGCGCCAAGGCGGCCAGGGTGATCAAGCCCACCGACGACAATGACCCGGATCATGGCTGAAGACCTCGCCGCGTCCCCGTCCTGCCGCGTCCTGTTGATGGCTCCCAACTGGTTGGGCGACACCATCATGATGGCCCCTCTGATTGAGTACCTTCACCGGCGGCGCCATCTGCCGGACGGTCGCGTGTTGAGGCTGGAACTGGGAGTGCGTTCCGCGTGGGCCCCCCTTTTCGCGGCGGATCCCCGCCTGGCGGACCTTTTGACCGTGGACAGGGGCGGCCGGCACGGCGGCCCCCTGGGGAGTTGGCGCCTGGGGCGGGATCTGGCCGCGCGTGAACCGCTGGCCGTGGTGCTGGGGCCGCCTTCCCTGCGCTTCGGTCTGGCCGCCTTCTTTTCCGGTGCCCGCCATCGGGTGGGGTATCGGAGTGATCGCCGGGGATGGCTGCTGACTCGCGGCCTGCCGGTTCTGCCCCGCGGGACCCGCCACCATGGCCGGGAACTGCTGGAACTGGGACCGGCCCTGCTGTCGGCCCTGTTGCCTGAGCGGGACGATCCGCGCGACAATCCGGACGAGACGAGGCCCGAGGTGACGCTACCCGGCTGCGACGGGATCGCGCCGCATCCCGCCGCCCGGAAGGGTGAGTACTGGGTGCTGGCTCCGGGAGCCACCTACGGTTCGGCCAAGAGTTGGCCTCTGGACCGGGCCACGGAATTGGCCAGGGAAGTGCTGGCCACCGGCCGCACCCGTCTGGTCCTGTTGGGCGATGCCGCCGCCACCGAATTCACCCAGGCCCTGGCTGCGAATCTGGACCGGCAAGCCGCCCGGGATCTGGAGTCCGACGCCAGCCTGGTGGATTTGGCGGGCCGCACGGATCTGCGGGCGGTGGTGGCCGTTCTGAAGGGATGTCGGCTGTTCGTGGGGAATGATAGCGGTCTGATGCACTTGGCCGGCGCCTTGCAACGGCCCACCATCGGCATCTTCGGCAGCAGCAACCCGCACTGGACCCATCCCCTGGGCCGACGAACCCGGGTCCTGACGCCTGAGGATTTTTCTTGCCGCCCTTGCTATCGCAAGACCTGCAACCAGCCCCGTTTCTGTCTGGAAACGGTCCAGGCGACCGAGGTGCTGGCGGTGGCCCACGCTCTTCTGGAAGGAAAGGACTGAGCCATGCCCCTGTGGAAATGGGAACCCCTTCCGGCCGCCTCCGGCCAGCGCCCGGTGCTCTTTCTGGATCGGGATGGGGTGGTCATCGCCGACCGCCACTACCTGGCGGATCCCGCGCAGGTGGAACTGTTGCCCGGGGTGCCGGCCGCCATGCGCCGCGCCCGCCGGGCGGGTTATCTGGTGGTGGGAGTCAGCAACCAGTCGGGCATCGGTCGGGGACGTTTCACGGCGGAGGATTTCGCGCGAGTCATGGAGCGCCTGGATGATTTGCTGAGGCATGAGGGCGCGCCTTTCGACGGCTTTTTCTATTGTCCTCACGGGCCCGCCGACGATTGCGCTTGTCGCAAACCCCGGCCCGGAATGCTGACCGAACTGAAGTCCCGGACCGCCTGGCGCGCCGAGGGTTCCTGGGTGGTGGGGGATAAGCGGAGCGATGTCGCCCTGGGCCGGGACCACGGTCTGGGCGGCTGTCTGGTGCGCACCGGCTATGGCCGGCAGGAAGAAAATCGGGTCCAGGAAGAATATGCCACCGATTCCCGGGTGTTGGTGGCCGACGACTTGCCCGCTGCGGTGGACGCCATCCTGCGCGCCGAGGGGGTGCAGGCCCTTTGACATGGTCCTTGGAAGGACGCCCCCTGCGGGCGGTACTTGTCAGCCGTCTGCGTTACCTGGGGGATGTGGTGATGACCACCCCCGTGCTGGAGGTGCTGCGCAGGGGAGATCCGGACCTCAAGCTGGGGTATCTGGCCGAGTATTCCCATGGTCGCATCCTGGCGGGCCACCCGCTGGTGGACCGGCTGCACCTTCTGGGAACCCGGCGCCGTGGCGCCGATGCCCGGCGCCGTGGACGGACGTCCGGGGGCTTGGGCTTTTGGGATATTTTGCGGGAACTGCGCGCCGAAAGATACGATCTGGCGGTGGACCTCTTCTTCAACCCCCGCAGTAGTTGGTTGCTGCGTTTGGCCGGCGCGCGTTACCGCATCGGGGGCACCACGGGCAGCCGGCGCCATCTCTTCACGCATACCGTCCGCCCTGCTGTTTTTCCGCCCGAAGAGCAACAGGCGCTGGCCTGCGCGCCGGGCGGGCTGGGGGAGCACCTGGGCCGTCTGGCTCCCTTGCGCCATGAACAGAGCGGACGATCTTTCCTGGAGTACCTGCGGGAGCATTTCTCCGGCCAGATTCTGAAACCCCGCCTGCCGCGGCCAAGCAGCCTGGAAGGGACGGCCCCGGCAGGGCTTACGGATCCGTACATCCTACTGGCGCCCGGGGCCACCTGGACCAGCAAGGAATGGCCCCAACAGCAGTGGCGGGAGCTGGCCCTGGCCTTGCCCAAGGAATTGGGGCTGCCCGTCCATGTGCTGCAGCCCCCCGGCCGCCAGGATGATTTTCAGCCCCTGGGAAACGAGGCCCGTCTCCTGCCGGTCATGGACCTGCCCGAGGTGACGCGCGTGCTGGCCGGGGCCGCGCTGCTGATTTCCGTCGATGGCGGTATCATGCATGTGGCGGTGGGGCTGGGGACGCCGACGGTGGCGCTCTTCGGCCCGACGGATCCCGCTCTCTGGTTTCCCTATGAAAAGGCGGGCCCCTACCGTGTGCTGGCCACCCGCCCGCCCTGCGCGCCCTGTTCGCGCCACGCCTGCGAGGAATTCATCTGCTTGCCGGATTTGCCCACCAGCGTGGTGCTGGCGGCGGCCCGGGACCTTCTGACGCGCAGCAGGGCGGACGGCCCATGAGACCGGGCCTGGAGCAAGCCCGCCGTGTCCTGCTGATCCGGCGCAAAGCCCTGGGCGATTGCCTGGTGACCCTGCCGGCGGTTCGCCGCTTGGCCGAGGCCTTGCCCCATGCGAAGCTGGATCTGGTGGTGGACCGGCCCTTCGCGCCGCTCCTGCAGCGTCTGGCGCCCTTCTGTCGGGTCATTGCCTGGTCCCGTGATCAGGGGGGCGGGCGCTGGTATCGCGCGCTGCGTCGGGAAGGTTATGATCTGGTCATCGACTGGCTGGGGAATCCCCGCACGGCGCTCTGGGCGGCCGTGACGGGGGCGCCTCTGCGGGTAGGATACGACCTGCCACGCCGGCGCTGGGCCTACAACCTCAAGGTTCCTCGGAATCGGTGGCGAGGCCATGATCTGCGTGGGTTTGCCGGCGAGGCCTTCCTGGACCCCCTGCGCGTCCTGGGCCTCGAGGTGAAGCCTTGGCATCCCCTGGGAGGGGAGGTCGTTTTTCAGGCTTCGGATCTGGGACCGCGATACCTGGCCTGGAAGGCCGAGGCCCGGCTGCAGGAAGATCCGCCGGTGGCCCTGATGGTGAGCGCCACCTGGCCCGCCAAGGCCTGGCCGGCGCGTCACATCAAGGCATTATATAGAGAGATGCGGGATCATGGGGTGCGCGCCTTGCTCATCCCCGGACCCGGTGACCAGGCGCTCCTGAAGGAGCTGGGGGGGGATTGGCCGGTCGAAGCCATCGCTCCGGATACCACCCTCCTGGAATTGGCGGACCTGCTGGGCGGCTGCCGGGCCTTTGTGGGGACGGACTGCGGGCCACGCCATCTGGCCACCGCCCTGGGGCGGCCCACCGTGACCGTTTTCGGCCCCACCGACACCATGGGCTGGAACCCGGCCGACCCGCGGCATGTTGCCCTTTCCGAACCCGTGGATTGCCTCGGGTGTGATCACACGATTTGCCCCCGCCCGGGGCGGCCCTGCCTGGAAAATCTTTCCGGGTCCACGGTCTTCGCAGGCCTGCAAGGGGTCCTGGCGGCCATTGAGAAAGGATGAAACATGCGTAGCCATTGCGCGATGATTCTCACTTTATTCACCCTGCTGGGGATTCTTCTGCCGGGGGCACCGGCGGGAGCTGCCCCTGGAATTGAGCCCATATCTGGAACTGAGCCCGTATCTGGAACTGAGCTCGGGCCTGGGGCTGAACCGGAGACCGCCGCAACGGAAATTCCCGCGGTTTCTTTCGGTCCGGGCGAGAAGATGGTCTACAAGATCGGTTACGGGCTGGTCAATGCCGGTGAAGGGGTGCTGGAACTCATCGGCACTACGGAATATCAGGGACATCTGTGCTATCATGTGCAGAGCCGGGCCAACAGCAACCGCTTCTTCTCGTCCATCTACAAGGTGCGCGACAAGGTGGTTTCGTACTTCGACGTTCACACCCTGTACAGCCGCTACTTCTACAAGAGGCTGCGGGAGGGGGACTACAAGAAGACGGTGGAGATCAGTTTCGATCACGAGGCGGAACTGGCCCGCTACGCCGACGGCAACGTGTACGAGACGGTGCGTGGGGTGCAGGACGTGCTCTCCGCCTTCTACTACG
>PDQT01000170.1 GCA_002747875.1 bacterium DOLZORAL124_64_63 | reverse complement strand
AACGCCTCCGCCCAGGTCATCTATGAGATATATGACGAAGGCAACGTTTCCTTCGACTGGAGCGCCTGGCCCTTCGGCTACCCCTCAGGGAGCGAGGCCATGGAAGGTCCCTTCTGGAACGAGGAGTTCATCTTCCCCGGCGACGCCACGGAGGGTTGCGGTGGAATCCTCAAGCCGGGAGAGGGCGAAAGCACGCAGGCTGTGGCCCTGGGCGGCGTGGACAACGGAGACGGCACCTACGACGTGGTGGCCATCATGGTGACCTTTCCCGGTGAGCCCGCCGTGGGCACCTACGAGGTGGACGCGACCAACGGGTCGGTGGGTTTCGCCTTCATCGACAACGTCAGCAATCTGAGCATCCCCGAAGATGGCGCGAACCTGATGGAATGGTTCGAGAACCTGGAGGCGACCAACCGCTTCGGTTCCACCAGCGGCGAGGTGGTGGTCACCGCCGCGAGCGACGAAAGCTTCGAGGGCACCTTCTCCGGCCTGCTGGCCGATCCCGAGACCCTGGAATTGCGGAACGTGGAGAACGGCGTCTTCTCGGTGGTGGACGTGCCCGTGTCCGCGGTGCCGACCACGCCGGGGCGCGCCCATTTGGCGGCCGCGCCCAACCCCTTCAACCCGCAGACCACCATCGCCCTGTCTCTGAAGCATCCCGAGCGCGTGGGCGTGGCCGTGTACGACATGGCGGGACACCAGGTGGCCCGGTTGCACCAGGGTAATCTGGATGCGGGCGATCACCGCTGGGTGTGGAGCGGGCGGAACGATGCCGGCCGGCGCCAGCCCGCGGGGATGTATTTCTGCCGCGCCGCGGGCTCGGGCTGGAGCCGTGTCACGAAGCTGGTTCTGGTGCCCTGATAACCCGTCCATGACACACGCGAAAAGGCCCGCCAAGCTGATTGGCGGGCCTTTTTGCGGGATACCGCGCCATCATTACGGCGTTTCCTGACCGGCCTCCTGAGCCAGATGAATGGTCTGCGTCGGGAAGGCGATGCTCATACCCAAATCCTCGACCA
>PDQT01000169.1 GCA_002747875.1 bacterium DOLZORAL124_64_63 | reverse complement strand
GCCAGATGCTGCGTCCAGTCCGTGGTGACGGTGAAGCAGTAGACGAACAGGTCGAGGCTGCATTCGTTGAAGGTGGTGAACTTGACGAGCATGAATTCCTGTTCGATATCGCCGTTGCTGCGCAGGTAGTTTTCGATGTCGGCCACCAGCTGCCGGATCTGCTCCACGCTGGAATCGTAGGTCACGCCCAGGGTGAACTTGATACGCCGCTTGGGCATCAGCGAATGGTTCTCCACCGTGGCGTTGGCCAGGGCATGGTTGGGGATGCTCACGACGGTCTTGGCGAAGGTCCGCACCCGGGTGCTGCGCAGGCCGATCTCCTCGACCACGCCGTCGCCGCCGGGGAAGGTTATCCAGTCGCCCACGTGGAAGGGCTGGTCGATGAGGATCATCAAGGATCCGAACAGGTTGGCCAGGGTGTCCTTGGCCGCCATGGCCAGGGCCAGGCCACCGATGCCTAGGCCGGCCACCAGACCGCTCACGCTGTAGCCCAGGTTCTGGGCCGTCAGGATGAAGGCCAGGATGAAAACGAAGGCCTTGGCGGCCTTACGCAGCAGGGGAATGAACTGATCGTCCAGCTTGCTGCGGGTGCGCGTGCTCATGTCGGCAAAGAGGACCGCCGCCGCGTCGATCATGCGCAGCACCGTCCAGGCCACCACGATGATGGTGGCGATCCGGAAGCCGGTATCCGCGTAATGCAGCCACTTCGGTTGGACGTTCAGCAGCAGGCGTGCCGCCAGGAAGATGCCCAGCACCGGCAGGATCACCCCGAGGGGGCTGACGAGGGCGGCCACGGCCATGTCGTCAGCCTCGGTCGCCGTTTTTTCGGCCACGCTCTTCAGGCGGCGCGCGACGATGGCGTTGAACGCGGCCCGCAGCAGGAAACCGCCCACCAGAAAGCCGAAGGCCGTCAGCAGATGCACCAGGGGCCAGGGCCCGATGGTCCGCTCCGCAAGATGCTCCAGGAATGCCACGTTCTACTCCTCGGGAACCAGGGGCTGCGAGCCCCTGATGGTGTGCTCCTCGATCAGCACGGTGCTGCCGGCTTGCAGTTCCTCCATGCTCTGGCCCGTGCAGGCGCTCAGCAGTTGCAGGAACATTTCCTGCAGCCCGCCCACTTCCTGGGGCGAAGCCGTGCCGTCGAGCAGGCCCACCGTCCAGTCCATGAACTCCTCCTTGCGGGCCAGCACCACCTCCGGCCGCACCACCATCTGGCCCGGATCGAAGGCGAAGGCCACGGTCTTCCGGTTCAGGACCGCGCCCCGCACCAGATCCCGGCGGGCCCGCTCGAAGTTGCCCATGCCCACACTCGCCAGGGCGGCGTAGAAGGCGGCGTTGGGCGTGCGCCCCCAGTGCTTGAAACCGGGGCCCTGTTCGCAGAGCACGAGGGCGTCGGCCGGCGTCTTGTCCAGCGCGTTGACCCAGCGGACGGTCTGCCGATCCCGCAGCACCAGCCGAGGCCCGATGGCGCCACCGATGCTCTCATGCAGGTGGGTGCCCGCCACCCAGTTCGGGCCCATCCGGCCGGCCATCTCCAGTTGCCGGTGGGTGCGGGGGATCTGCAGGAAAATCAGGCTCTGGTTTTCCTCCAGAGGCAGGTTGGTCAGCATGCGGCTGCTTTGCCAGGAAAGGGCCGTGGCGCGGACCACCGGATCGGCGGGCAAGCCCTGGGCATCGCGCTGTTTCAGGCGCACCTCCATGCCCAGGAAGGCCCAGGCCGCGCCCAGCAGGGCCAGCCCCGCCAGCCAGGGCGTCCTCGGTTTCAGCCGCCGGGGCAGGGCCGAACCCAGGGCGACGGCCCCGGCGCACAGGGCCACGTACCCCAGATAAGGGTGCAGCTGCCGCTGCAGGGGCAAGGCGGGGACCAGGCTGATCAGCGCGGCCAGGAAAGTCAACAGCGCCAGCCGGCTACCCTGCTGATAGCGCGCCACGCCCCACAGCCCCCACAGCACGAAGACCATGGCGCCCGCCGTGGCCTGCAGCGGGCTGAGAGCGGGGGGCAAGAGGGGGCCGGGCGTGACCAGCCACCAGCCCATGCGCCCCAGATTGGCACCCATCTGCAGGGGACCGCCCAGGGCGTAGGCCTCTCCGGCGTCGGTGCCGAAGTGCTGCATCAGCAGCATCCCCTCAGCGATGGCCACGGGTGTCAGCAGCACGCACAGACCCCAGGCGAAGGCGCGGTCTGCCGGACGCGGTCCCACGCCTGTCATCAGCATCAGCACGAAGAAAACGGGCAGGCCCAGACCGGCCTCCTTGGCCAGCATGGACAGGGCCGCCAGGAAGATGGCCAGCAGGATGTTACGCCGGGTGCCGCCGGCCAGCCAGCGCTCCACCGCGGCCAGGGCCAGCACGGCGCCCAGCAGTTCCTGGATGCCGGCCGCCCAGTACAGGGGCGTGAAAACCAGAGGCGAGGCCACCACCAGCAGGCCGGCCACCAGCCGCCCCAGGCTGCCCAGGCCCGCGCGGGCGGCGATGCGGGTCACCAGCACCGCGGCCAGGGCGTGCAGCAGCATGCGCACGATGGCGTGGGCGTCGGCGTTCAGGCCCAACAGGGGCCAGGTCAGATCCCAATACCAGCGTTGGCTGAGGATGCGCGCGGGCAGGGTACCGTCGCCGCCGATCAGACCGGCGGCGCGCCCCAGCAGGCCCCAATCGTCCAGGTTCCACCAGGCACCCAGGGCGGGCAAACGGCCCAGCAGGGCGGCCGCGGCCACCAGGATGTCCACCAGCGGGTCGGGGCGCTGGGGCGTGGCCTCGGCGGTGCCCATGAAACGGGGTGTGAGGCTGTCTTCGGTGATGTTCACAGTGTTTCACTTTCGGTTCCGGGGGAATTCGTCCCTGAAGATAATGCCCCAAGAGGGGTTTTGAAACCGGAACCCGTTGGGGTTATAATGTGCCGGTCGTCCAGAGGCTGTTCACCACCCCAAACGAGAGTGCAGGTCGCCGATGCCCCGCCAATTCTCCCTGGCCCTGATGTTCCCGATCCTGATTTCCCTGATCCTGGTGTTGGGAGCCTGTGGGGGTTCCGGTTCGGACCAGAATTCTTCCGCCGCCACCGTTGACGGCGCGGTGCCCGGCAGCCTGACCATGGATGAAGCGCAACATGAAGCCTGGGAAATCTCCCTGGTGGAGATGCGCATCGAGAAGAACGAAGCCTTTGCCGATCCCCGGCGCACGCCCCTGCCCACCGCCGCCCTGGAAGATTTCGAGGGCCTGAACTACTACCTGCCCGTGCCGGAGATGCGCTTCCGCACCCCCTTCCTGGCCGAGGCCGGCGCCGACACCGTTCTGCTCACCAAGCGGGCGGGCCAGGAGGTGCCCTACATCAAACGCGGCACCGTGCGCTTCCGCTGGCGGGACGAAGACCATAGCCTGGACGTTTTCGGCCCCGTCAGCCCCCAGGGCGAGGACTATCTCTGGCTGCCCTTCTTCGACGCCACCAGCGGTCAGGAGACCTATGGCGGCGGCCGTTACCTGGACATCGAGGTGGACGAGGAGGGCATGGTCGATCTGGATTTCAACTTCTGCTACAACCCCCTGTGCGATTACAATGCCGAACGCTACAACTGCACCCTGCCGCCCGTGGGCAACACCCTGCCCTTCCCCGTCAACGCGGGGGAAAAGGCATTCAGCCAGGATCCTTGATCGGTGGCGGTCCTGCAAGGAATCGGCATCTGGACGGGGTTCGTCCTGTGGGCGCTGCTGCTGGTGCTGGCGTCGCTCTTCGTCTACCTGGGGCTGGGGGGCAACTTCATCATCGTGGGGTTGGCGCTGGTGCATGCCCTGCTGACGGGTTTCGATCCCATCGGCTGGCCGCTGCTGGCTGTGCTGCTGGGCATCGCTCTGCTGGGCGAGGGCCTCGAGTTCCTGGTCGGCACCTTCTACGCGGCCAAGCAGGGCGCCTCCCGTTCCGGCGTGATCCTGGCCTTTCTGGGGGGCCTGGCGGGAGCCATGCTGGGCAATCAAGTGGTGCTGGTGGTCGGCGCGGTCCTGGGTAGCTTCGTGGGGGCCTTCGGGGGCGCGGTCTTGGGAGAGTACCTGAACAACCGGGGCCTGGAACCCAGCCTGCGCATTGGCGGCCAGGCCTTTCTGGGGCGCCTGATGGCCATTTTCATCAAACACGCCCTGGCCATGGTGATGGTCTTCCTGATCTTGCGGGCCACGTTTCCTGATTGATTTTCCTGATCCTGGTTGCGCCCATACCCGCTTCCTGAAAACTCACCACATCGTGCCCGCCACCATGGCGGATCATATTCCGGAAGAAAGCCCTGGCGGGGGATTCCCATTGATTATATTGTAAAAAACATGGTATAATCCATTGAAAATACCTATGGAAGATGGAAAAATGGCTTTATTGTGATGTTCTTGTGATAAAGTTTAATTTTTCGTTTTCCTTCGCTCCGCCAACCGTGTGCTTAATTGCAGAAAAAGGGGTCTTCTTCATGAAAATGCTAAAATTTCTCACGCTCAGCCTTCTGGTGCTGATGACCGCCGGGATCGCCCAGGCCGGTTTCATCACCCCCGGGCTGGAAAGCCAACTTCAGACCATGCAGGACGACGATTACGTCAAGGTTCTGGTGGTCATGAAGCAACAGGCCGACATTCGTGAACTGGACTGGCAGTTGCACGATCAGAAAGCCGGCCTGGATTATCGCCACAAGATGGTTGTGGAGACCCTGCAACGTCAGGCCAAGGAAAGTCAGGACGCTCTGCTGGGCGATCTGAACAGCGCCAAGGCCGGCGGGGACGTCCTGGGGTTCAGCGAACACTGGATCGTCAACTCCGTCGTGGTCAAGGCCACCGTGGCCAAGGTGCGTGAGCTGAGTCGTCGCGCCGACGTGGAGCGTATCGAGGCCGACCTGGTGGTCGAGCTGATCGAGCCCGTGGACCAGAAGGATGTCGTGGCGGACAGGAACAACCGCGGCATCGGCATCACCCCCGGTGTGGTGGCCGTTGGTGCCCGCCGCGTGTGGAATGAACTGGGTATCAATGGCAACGGCGTCATCGTTGGCGTGCTGGACACCGGTGTGGACGGCAACCATGTGGCTTTGACCGACCGCTGGCAGGGCAACTTCTCGAACCCGGACTACTGCTGGATCGACGCCGCGGGTCTGGGCCATGAGACCCCCCAGGACAGCCACGGCCACGGTTCCCACGTCATGGGCACCATCACCGGTCTGGCCGCCGATGACACCATCGGCGTGGCTCCCGGCGCCACCTGGATCGCCTCCAACGTGATCAACATGAGCACCGGCGGGGATTTCGACAACGGCGTGCTCGTCAGTCTGGAATTCATGACCGATCCTGACGGCAACCCCCAGACCACGGCCGATTTGCCCGCCGTGGTCCAGAACAGCTGGGGCGTGAATGAGAACTTCCCCAACTACTACGACTGTGACAGCCGCTGGTGGGACGCCATCGACAACTGCGAGGCCGCCGGTGTGGTCCTGACCTGGTCCGCCGGTAACGAGGGCCCCGGCGCCCAGTCCATGCGTTCGCCCGCCGACCGCGCCGCCAGCCCCACCAACTGTTTCAGCGTGGGCTCCACCCTGACCTCCGCTCCCTACACCATCAGCAGCTTCTCCAGCCGCGGCCCCAGTGGTTGTGGTGGCGAGTGGGCCATGAAGCCTGAGATCGTGGCCCCCGGCAGCGACATCTACAGTGTCCAGGCCGGCGGCGGGTACACCTACATGAGCGGTACCTCCATGGCCGGTCCGCACCTGGCCGGTGTGGTGGCCCTGATGCGCGCGGCCAATCCCGATCTGGACGTCATCACGGTCAAGCAGATCCTGATGGACACCGCCATCGATCTGGGGCCTGCGGGTGAGGACAACACCTACGGTCACGGTTTCGTGGACGCTTACGAGGCCGTGCTGGCCGTCATGGACGGTGTCGGCACCGTGGCCGGTTACGTGACCGACAGCGCCACGGGGCAGCCCATCGAGGGTGCCGTGGTGCGTAAGGTGGGCGCCAACAACAGGGCCACCACCGATGCGAACGGTTACTACAGCATGACCATGCCTGCGGGCGCCGCGGACTTCACGGTCACTTACTTCGGTTACAACGAGGGCAACTTCAGCGTGACCATTCCCGATGACAACAGCACCGTCAACGGAGACTACTCCCTGGTCCAGCTGCCCACCGCCACGGTCAGTGGTGTGGTTTACGGCCCTTCGGGCGAATTGGTCGCCGGTGCCACTATCAGCGCCCTGGACACCCCCCTGGATCCTGCCGTGTCCGACCTGAACGGCGCCTACAGCTTGGCTTTGCCCCAGGGCGAGACCTTTGTGCTGCGCGGCAGGGCCAACGGCCTGGGCTTCCAGACGCAGACCGTCGAGGTGACGGGTAATCTGACCCTGGACTTCAACCTGCCCGTGCTGACGGCCGAGGACTTCGAAAGCGGAGACTTCGCGTCCTACCCCTGGGTCATGGGGACCAACCCCTGGGTCATCAGCACCAACAGCCCCTACGAGGGCCAGTACTGCGCCAAGAGCGGCAACATCGGCGACGGCCAGAGCAGCGCGATGTCCGTGACCTGGGACTTCTTCCAGAACACCCCGTTGACCTTCATGTACAAGGTCAGCAGTGAGAACGGCTACGACTTCCTGCGCTTCTCCGTCGACGGTGCGGAGGTGGCTTCCTGGTCCGGCAACGTGTCCTGGACCATGCACGAGGTCGAGATTCCCGCCGGCACCCACACCCTGACCTGGACCTATACCAAGGACGGTTCGGTGAGCCATGGTGACGATGCGGGTTATGTGGATTTCATCGATTTCAACCCGGGCACTCCCGTCATCGCCTTGAGCGCTGAAAGCTTCGCGGCCACCGTGGAAGTGGGCGGCATGACCGACCAGACGCTGACCATCAGCAACAATGGGGATACGGATCTGCGCTACGGTCTGAGCCTGTACGAGATCGACCCCATGCAGACCGCTCCGCAGGCCTCCATCGAGCCCATGGAACTGGCCAAGGGTGAGTCCGATCCCCGCGTGGGGCAGAGCCCCCTGACCGGTTCCGGTGGCCCGGATGCCTTCGGCTACACCTGGATGGACAGCGATGAGGCCGGCGGTCCGGTCTACAACTGGATCGACATCAGCGGCACCGGCACCGTGCCCGGCTCCGGTGATGACGGCAACTTCGGTCCCTTTGAACTGGGCTTCGATTTCACCTTCTACGGGCAGACCTTCGACAGCGTGAACATCTGCACCAACGGCTGGCTCAGTTTCACGTCCACGGTGGCCAGTTTCAACAACCAGGGCATTCCCAACAGCGGCCAGCCCAACAACCTGGTGGCGCCCTTCTGGGATGACATGAACCCCAGTGCCGGTGGCGCGATCTACTACGAGGCCAGGGACAGCCAATTCATCGTCCAGTACGAGGCCGTGCCCCATTACTACGACTCCAACCCGGAAACCTTCCAGGTGATCTTCAACAACGACGGCAGCATCGTCTTCCAGTACAAGATCGTCTCCGCTGGTGAAGGTTGCACCGTGGGTATCGAGAACGGTGCCGGCGATGATGGCTTGGAGGTCGTGGCCAATGCCAACTACCTGCACGATGAGCTGGCTATCCGTTTTGCCACCGTGCCGCCCCTGACCTGGGTGACGGCGGATCCCGTTGGCGGAACCGTGAGTGTCGGCGGTAGCGAGGACGTGACCTTGCACTTCGACGCCACGGGTCTGTCGGCCGGCACGTACGAGGCCATGCTGGTGGTCTCCTCCAACGATCCTACCAACTCCGTGCTGGAACTGCCGGTGACCATGGTGGTGACCGACGGCCTGAGCGCGGTCCAGGGTCTGCCCACCGCCCTGCATCTGCAAGGCGCTGTGCCGAACCCCTTCAACCCCATGACCGACATCAAGTTCAGCCTGCCCCGAGAGGCTCGTGTCAGCCTGAAGATCTACGACATCTCCGGTCGTCTGGTCCAGGACCTGGTCAACGAGAACATGGGCGCGGGCGAGCACAGCGTGCGCTGGATGGGTCGTGACAACGCCGGCAAGTCCGTGGCTTCCGGTACCTACTTCATGCGTCTGATCGCCGGCAACGAGACCAGCGTCAAGAGCATGGTTCTGGTCCGCTAGCTGGGACCATCTGCCCGGGGCGCCCTTCGTCCGGCGCCCCGTGGCGGGATCGACCAAAACCACCGGTGGTCTTCGGATCGCCGGTGGTTTTTCTTTCTCCGGCGCTCTATTTTCAAATAAACCCCATGCCGAAAGGATGCCTCATGTCCCGCCATCTGCTCCGCTCCGTCTGTCTTGGTCTGCTGCTGAACCTGGCCTTCGTGCCCGCCGCCCTGGCCTGGGAGCTGGTTGGCGGCATGACCCGCGCGGATCTGGGTCTGGCCGAGAAGAAGACCGGCTTCTACCTGGGAGCCCAGGAGACGTGGCCCGTGGGCCGGGGGCCTTTGGTCTTCATCGGCTCGGCGGAGTACCAGTTGCGCCGGGGCAGCCAGGTCTTCAACTACACCAGCCCCAGCTACGGCCTGCGCCAGGATTGGGGGACGGTGGGGTTGCATTGCCTGCAACCGGCGGGTTTCCTGGCCGTGGATCTGCCCGTTGGCGGGCAGCGGATCCGCCTGTACGGTGGCGCTTCCCTGCTGTTGAAAATGGCCGAAGCCTGGGATGAGCCCGACGGGAAAAAAGGCTTTGATCTGGGTTACGAGGATCTGGGTCTTCAGGCGCACCTGGGGCTGAGCGTTGTGTTCGGCCGCCATTTTGTGGACGCGCGTTACTCCGCCGGGCTGCAGGGGGGCGTGGTCTACCGGGATACCCGTTTCAGCAAGACGGGCAAGGCCGCCGGCGACGATCTGCCCGAAGACGGGACCAAGACCCATCTGATCCAGGTGGGCGCGGGGATGCGTTTCTGAGCGGATAGGGATTCCGCTACGCGGCCCCGCGCCCACGGGGAAAGATCATCGGATAATACCCGCCGCGGGTATCAGTCCCGCCGCGCCTCCAGATCCGCGGCCAGGCGGATGAGGCGGGCCAATTCGGCGGCTTGTTCGTCGCCGACCAGTTCCGCGGCCACGGCGTCGGCCACCGGCACCAGATCGGCGCAGGTGCTTTCCTTGGCCCAGTAGCTGCCGCGCAGAATCTCCGCAAATTCCGCGGCCACGGCCTGCAACCGGTAGCGGGGCGGGGTCTGGTCGAACGCGGGCATCAGGTCAGCGCGGGTCAGCGCGCGGCTGATCTCCCGGACCTGCCCGGCCTGCGGATGGTGGTGGGGTAGTTCGTAGCGCGTCCGCACCACGCCCAGGGACACATCGGAAGATTCGGTGGCCAGTTTCAGCTCGTACAGGGCGGTGACCTGATGGCCGGCGCCCACCTCGCCCGCGTCCACGTCGTCGTTGCGGAAATCGCGATCGGCCACATCGCGGTTCTCATACCCCAGCAGACGCCAGCGCTGGACAGCCTGCCCCTTGAAGGCCACCTGCACCTTCACCTGCCGCGCGATGGTCTGCATCAGGCCCGTCAGGTTCTCGCGGAAGACCCGCTCGGCTTCCTCGGGGCCGTCCACGTAGTAGTAGTTGCCGTCGCCCTGGTCGGCCAGCTTCTCCATGAGCACATCGTTGTAGTTGCCCATGCCGAAACCGATGGCCGACAGGGTGATGCCCTCGTCCGAGGCCTGGCGGATCTGCTTCAGCATCTCCTCGGCTTCGGTGCTGCTTCCCATGTTGGCCACGCCGTCGGAACAGAGGATGATGCGGTTGATCTTGGTGGCCTCGTAACCCTCGCGGGCCATGCCGAAGGCCATCCGCAGGCCGTCGTAGGCGTTGGTGGAGCCGCCGGTGTCCAGGGCATCGATGGCCTCGCGGATCCGCTCCCGATGGTCGATCCCGGTCAGAGGCAAACGTGTGTCGGCGTAATCGCCGTAGACGATGATGCCCACCCGGTCGCCCTCCCGCAGCTCATCCAGCAGGACATGCAGGCTCCTCTTGACCAGGCCGAGGCGGTTGCCGCCGGACATGGAACCGGAAACATCGATGAGGAAGACCAGATTGGCGGGCTTGCGGTCTTCCGCGGCGATGTCCATGCCCTGCAGCCCCACGCGCACCAAATGGTAGCCCCGGCCGAAGCGGGACGGCGCGCCGTCCAGGTGGATGCCGAATTCCTGGTCGGTGCTCCTTTCGTATCCGGCGGCGAAGGCGTTGACGAACTCCTCCACCCGGATGGCGTCCTCGGGGGGGAGATTCCCGTCCGTCAGATAGCGCCGGGCGATGGTATAGGAGGCATTGTCCACGTCCACGGCAAAGGTGGAGAGGCTGTCGTCCTCGGTGGCCACGAAGGGATTGACGCCCGTGTGGTCGAAGTACATCAGCTCCGCCGGCTGGCCGTTGGGCGGGGTGGTGCCTCCGGTGACGCTGCCCGCAGTGACGCGGTCTTGGGAGACGGGATCGCGGAGGATGCCGCCCTTGGTGATGCTGTTTCCGGAGGGAGAGAACGGTTCGGCCCGCTTGCTGACGGCATCCTGCTCCCATCCGAGATCGACCTCTTCCGAGATCTCCCGCTCAGCGACGGAAAGGGGCCCCATGGCGATTTCCACTTCCGTCACCTTTTCCGGCTCGGGCCTCAAGATGTTGTCGGCCAAGGTTGTTGTGGGCTCCGGCGCGGGTCCGCCGCGGGGACCGGCCAGCCACCACAGCCCCGCCGCCAGGAGGGCCACCGTCACGGTGGACAGCCCCAGAGCCGGGCGGAAGGAGATCCGACCGGAGGCCGACGACCCCGGTTCCGGCGCGCCGTTTCTCACGGCGTTCCAGATGTGCTCTTTCTCGTGCGCGTCCAATTCGAAGCGATTTTTCTGCAGATAGCGTTTCATGACATCATCCCTTCCGTGCCGGCTCCGAAAATCAGGTCCTCGCCCGTTTCAAGCCACCGCCTGAGATTCGCGCAAGCACGGTGATGGTGGACCCGCGCCGTGGCTTCGCTGCAGCCCAGGCTGTCGGCGATCTCGGCAAAGGGCAGGTCCTCCAGTTCGCGCAGGAGCAACGCGGCCCGTTGTCTGGGGGACAGGCGATCCAGGGCCCTTTGCAGCCCATCGCCCAGACCG
>PDQT01000250.1 GCA_002747875.1 bacterium DOLZORAL124_64_63 | reverse complement strand
GCGGGTGCGGAAGATGGCCGCCAGATCGCGCACCAGCTGCCGAAAATCCACGCGTTTTTCCGCCGTGAAGTAGAAGGTGATCTTCTTGTGATCGAACTGCCGTTCCACCGAGACCAGGTTCATTTTCAGCCGACGGTACTGAATTTTCTCGCGGCAGATATCCCAGAACTCCCATTCGTCTCCACGGTTGTTGTGCAGACGCTCCAGATCCTGCTCCGTGGCCACCGCCAGCACGCCCTGCCGTCGGGCCACCGACCACCACTGCCGGTTGCCCGGACCGATGTAGGTGATACGCCCCATGTCCCGGCCCCGATCGGCCTCCACCAGGCAGTACTGCCCCACCTTCAGGTCCAGGGTGCCGCGGTTGTGGTAATAGCTTTTGCGATGGCCTTTGAACTGGACGAGAACCAAGTCCTCGCCTACGGGCACGGGCGGCAACTTCTGCCGAGGGCGGGCATCCCGGCGGCGACCCTTGCGCCCCTTGCGGAAACGCGGATCGTCGTCGCGTCCCGGCCCGCGTCCGTCAGTGGGATGGGTCTCGTTGGGCATTCTCTATCAATCCTTCACACAACACGGCCATGGTCAGGCCGATGTTGAGATTGCGGTCAATGTCGCGCCGCGCTTCCTCGATGCGGGCCATATCCCCGATGACGGTCCGGCTATGTCGCCGGGCCGCCGCCGCAGCCACGATGTCGCGGCTCATGGGCAGACGCGGCCGCCAGGCCTCGGCCTGCTCGATGCAGGCCAGCAAGTCCCCGTAATGCAGGACCAGCAGCTCACACAAACGCATGGCGCGCCCCCGGCTGTCGGCCAGGCTGTCTTTTTCCTTGTCCTTGCCGCTCTTCTTCGGAGCGGCCACATCCAGGGTGTGGCTGAAGACGCCCCGGTGGATTTCGTCGGCGGCGATGGCCACCTCGGCCCGGTTGCCCTGGTGGATCCACTCGAAAAGCCGGCCCGACCACCGCACCAACCCCAGCACCGCCGGGTCCAGCATGGCCAGGGCCTGCCGGGCATTGCCCTCGGCCATGCGCGCCAGCTGGGCGGCCTGCCGGGGCTCGGCCCCGCCCTCGTCCATGAGGATGCGGGTCAGCTCCTCATCGCTCCAGGGCTTGAAGCTGACCTTCTGGCACCGCGAAAGGATGGTCGGCAACATCCCATCCGTGCCCACGGTCAGCAGGAAGATGATGGTGCGCTCCGCGGGTTCCTCCAAGGTCTTGAGGAAGGCGTTGGCCGCGGCCTCGTTGAAGCGGTGGCTATCGGCCACCACGGCCACCTTCCAGGGGCTCTGGAAGGCGCGCCGGCGCAGGAACTGGATCAACGAACGGATGGTCAGCGCGTTCGGCTTCTCCGGATCCCCGATGCGCACGGAACTGCTGGCCGCAAACCCGGGCGAGAAGAAGGGGTTGGCCATCTTGTTCTCAAACAGGCGCTGGATCTGGTTCTCGTCGATGGAAGCGGGCGAAGGGCAGATCCAACGGATATCCGGATGCTGGAAGCTGAGGGCCTTGACGCAGCTCTCGCACAGGCGCGCCGGACCGCAGGTCCCGGGCTCGGCGCAATTCAGCAGGCGGGCGAACTCCAGGGCGGTGTTCTCCTTGCCACAACCCTCGGGTCCCACCAGCAGGAAGGGCTGCCCCAGTTTGCCGGCGGCGGCCACAGCCTGCAGCCTGTCCAGGATATCCTGGCGCCCAAGAAAGGAAGTTCGGCCCAAAAGACGGTCTCCATCCGGAAAAGCCGCCCGGTCACGGGACGGCGGCGTATCAGCGGGACCGCAACCAATCCGCCGGGTCCAGGGGGGTCTTGCCCTGGCGGATCTCGAAATAGAGCTGGGGGGATTCCCCAGCCGCGGGGCGCCCCACCTCGGCAATGACCTGGCCACGGGCCGCCTGGCCGCCCGCGGACACGAAGGCGCGGTCCAAGTGCGCGTACAGAGTATAATATCCTGCACCGTGGTCAAGGATAACGCACTGGCCAAAGCCGGGCAAACGATCGCAAAATTCCACCTGCCCGCCGGCCACCGCCGCCACCGGCGCGCCCAGTGGCGCGGCAATGTTCACGCCGTTGTTCACCGTCACGGTCTGGAAGCGGGGATGCACCGAACGCCCGAATCCGCGCACCAGCTCGCCCTGCACCGGCCAATCCAGCTGGCCGGCCAATCCGGCCAGGACGGCCGACCCGATCTCGGCCCCGGCCTGAATGCCATCCTCGGCCTGAACCCCCGCCTCGGCCTGCCGACGGGCCCGCAGATCCTCCAGATCGCTCAGCACGTAGTTCAGCCGCTGCTCATTCATGCTCAGTTCCAGCAGGCGGTCGCTCATGCCGCGGCGCCGGGTTTCCAGATCCCGCAGCGCGGCCATCTGTTCGGCCAGCAGATCCTCCATGCGGGAGCGCTCGGCTGCCGCATCCTCGCGGTTGCGATTGATCTCCGCCAGGGAGACCTGCAGCATCTTGTGGCGACTGCTCAGCCGCCGGCCTTCGGCCCGGGTATCGTCCACCAGCCCCGCGCCCAGCTGCGCCATCAAAGATTCCCAGCGCGTGCGGATGGCGAATTCCGAGAAAGATCCCGCCGTGAGGACAGCCTCCAGCTTCCCCTGCCGGCCGCGCACATACATGGCGCGCAGATGCTGCCCCAGGGCCTGGCAGGAGGCCTCGTACCGGCGCGCGCTGCGCACCAATTCGTCCTGCAACGCGCTGTTCTGCGCGGCCAGCAACCTTTGGCGCTCGTCCATCTGGCTGAGCATACGGCCCGTCAGCTCGATCTCCTCCAGCACCTCGGCACGGCCCCGACGGATCTGCTGCTCGCGATCATCCAGCGCCTGCTGCTCGGCGCGCAGCTGGGCGATACGGCTCCGCAATTCTTCCAGCTCGCTGCTGTTCTCCTGGATCTTGGCCTGGAGCGCGTCCGGCGCCTGCGGCCGATCCGCGAGCTCTCCACCGGCGGCGAAACCCACCGCGGCGACAGACATCACCGCGACCCGACACAGCAAAGAAAGCCTCAGGTAGCCCATGTCAGATCCCGCTCTCCAGGCCCAGGTACTTGCGCATGGCCGCCCAGCTACCCGTCAGGCCCAGCAAGGCGCAAAAGAGCACAAAGCCCACAATCTGCGCCGGATTGAAGAACACCACGCCGCTGATCCGCTCCTGCAGGACCCAGCCCAGCGTCGCCAGCAAACCCATGGCCAAGGCGCCCGCCAGCAGCCCCTGCAGCACACCCTCGCAAAGATACGGGATGCGGATGAAGGCGTTGGTGGCCCCCACCAGTTTCTGGATCTGGATGATGCGCGCGCTGGCCGCCATGGTCAGCTTGACGGTGTTGCTGATGACGAAGACCGCGGCCAGGAAGACCAGCAATCCCACCACCAGGCTGGCAACCTGGAAGCGCATGGTCCAGTTCTCCAGGCTGTCGATCCATTCCTGGTTGTAGACGATTTCCCCCACCTGGGGCCAGACGGCGATCTCGTCCCGGATGGCGCGCACGGA
>PDQT01000263.1 GCA_002747875.1 bacterium DOLZORAL124_64_63 | reverse complement strand
TTTTACTGGAGTTTTTTGTTTTTGTTTTGTATATTTAGTTTATCACTCCTCCCGCCCACTTATGCCAGAGATTGCCGAGGCCTGCCATGAGTATTCTTGCTGTTGATTCTTTCGTTCCCGATCAGTCTGCCGCCGAAGTTAGCGCTTGTTTGAAGAGGGCCGTGCGGGCCATGGACCAGGCGCGGCACGGTGCCGTTTTGTGGTTCAAGGAGATTGTGGAGAGGGAGCTTTATAAGGAACTGGGGTATGGCTCCGTTTATCAGTATGCGGCGGTGGAACTGGAGTTCTCCAAGACGCGGACGGGGGACTTTCTCCACCTCGCGCGGAAGCTGGAAAAGCTGCCCCGGTTGAAGAAGGAGATGGAGGAAGGGAAGATCGGCTATACCAAGGCGCGGGAGATCGTGAAGGTGGCTGATGATAAGAACGAGAATCGTTGGCTGAATGCAGCCAAGCAGAAGAGCCGCCAGGAACTGCGCGAAACGGTGAAGCGGGCCAAGCAGCGGGCCAGGCGGGAACGGGCGAAGAATCCGGCTCAGGGTGAATTATTGGCGAGCCCCCATCCCTCCGGCGCGCTTCCCGTGGCCCTCACCCACAAGGTCATCTTCGAACTGACCAGCGAGCAGTTGGCCCATTTCGAGGCGCTGGTCGAGGCCATCGGGAAGCAGGGTGGCGCGGTAGCCGGTTCGGGTCGGGCGATCATGCTGTTGGAGGCCATGGCCTCGCTGGCGGGCCGGGCTGATTCCAGGGCCGTGGCTAACCCCAAAGAGCCCCACACCCAGATCCACGTCCACCACTGCCCCGAATGCGAAAAATCCCACATCACCACCAGCCGTGGCGAAACCGAACTCACTCCTGCGGAATACGAGAAACTAGCCTGCGACGCCCGCGTTGCCACCGACGACGGTCCCAACAAATCCGCCATCCCGCCCAGTACCCGCCGGCGGGTACTAGCCCGCGACCAACACCGCTGCCAAGCCCCCGGCTGCCCGCATACCCGATTCCTGGAAATCCACCACACCATCCCTCGCCATCAAGGCGGCACCAACGCCGAAGAAAACCTCACCACCCTGTGCAGCGCCTGCCACCAACGGGTCCACGACAAGCAAAAAACCGCCCGGGGAAAAAACCACCAGGCGGGTTCACAACCCAAGGGACGTTGGCCTGGGAGGGATGTTGACCCAACCCGGAAGGGGCGCTGATTCGGAAAAGCCGTTGAGCCAGGCAGCTCATGAAGATCACGTCACAGAAATTCATACCGGCAGTGTGCCCTCTGCTGCTTTCTGGACGGCAAGGGGACAACGCCAAAGAGTTTCGGGTGGATCGAACTAAGCGCCATCAAGATGATATATCATCGTTACTCCTGGACATGAAATGAAGATGAGACGCGATGGCTCTGGAGGTTCCCTGGAGGCGGGTTTGACAAAAACTGATTTAATATTAGTATTTTCGAAGTCAATAATATACGATGCCTTTTGAAAAAATCCGAAAGGAGTCTCTCATGACCGTCACGCGCGTGGTACACATCGTTGCCGGCATTTTCATTCTGGGCAGTCTGGGGCTGTCCCATTACGTCAGCCCCAAGTGGCTGTGGTTCACGGCTTTCGTGGGAGCGAATCTTCTGCAGAGCGGGTTCACGAACTGGTGCCTGATGGACACGCTGCTGAAAAAAGCGGGTGTGCCGGAAGGCTAGCTCAGGTCCGGAAGTCTAACTCAAATCCGAAAGTCTGGCTCAAACCCCAAAGCCTAGCCCAATCCAGCTGGCCAGCCTGGGGCCTCTGCTACCGCAGAGCCATCATGTCCGGAAAACACTGTGCTTGGCCGGACGGTCGGCCATGGTGTAGGCTACAAAGAGTATTGAAGGCCGTTTGCGGGTCACTTCGAGAGTCGCCTGGGCCTGGAGAGTACGGAAAATGAGGAGAGAGCCATGAATTCCAGAATCGTTCGCCTAGTCCTTTGTATCGGTCTTCTGGGCATTGTCGCCGCCTGCCAGGAATCCCTGGACCAGGACCAGGATCAGGATCAGGACCAGCCTCCGAACAAGACTTCGCGGCAGGAAGTCCGTCTGATCCCGATGAAGGACTTTTTCAAGAATCCGGAGCAGACCAGCTTCCAGCTTTCGCCGGACGGCGCGCATCTGGCCTTCCTCATGCCGTGGGAGAACCGCCTCAACGTGCATGTGCAGCAGATCGGTTCGGACGAGATCACGCGGGTGACGGAGGCTACGGCCCGGGACATCGGCGGCTTCGCCTGGGCCAACAACAACCGGCTGGTCTACGTCCAGGATACCGGCGGCGATGAGAATTTCCATGCCTTCGCCGTGGGCATCGACGGTGGCAACCCGGTTGAGTTGACCCCGTTCGACGGCGTACGGGCTGAGTTGGTGGACGATCTCGAGGATGACGACGATCACATGCTCATCGCGCTGAACAAGCGTGTTCCGCAGGTCTTCGACGTCTACAAGGTGGACATCAACTCCGGCGAGATGACGCTGGTGGCCGAGAACCCCGGCAACATCTCCACATGGGTGACGGACAACGACGGCCGGCTGCGCGCGGCCACGACCACCGACGGCGTCAACACCACCCTCCTGTACCGGGAGACCGAAGCCGACGCTTTCCAGCCCATTTTGACGACGAACTTCAAGGACAGTGTGACGCCGCTCTTCTTCACCTTCGACAACCGTCAGCTATACGTCAGTTCGAACATCGGTCGCGACAAGAGCGCGATCTTCCTGTTCGACCCGAAGACGGCCGAGCACGGGGAGATGCTTTTCGAGCACCCCGAGGTGGATGTGGCCGCGCTGCTGCGCTCCAAGAAACGCCAGATCATCACCGGTGTCAGTTTCACCACCGACAAACGCGCCTACCATTTCTTCGATGAGCAACGCCGCAAACTCCAGGAAGATCTGGAAGCGCGTTTGCCGGGCCGCGAGGTGGTCATCACCAGCCGCAGCCGCGACGAGAAGCGCATGCTCGTCCGCACGTACAGCGACAAGTCTCTGGGCGGCTACTACTTCTACGACACGGAGAGCAAGGAATTCCTGAAGCTGGTGGACGTGGCTCCCTGGATCGACGAGACCGAGATGGCCGACATGAAGCCCATCAGCTACACCTCGCGTGATGGCCTCACGATCCACGGCTACCTGACGCTGCCCCGCGGCGTCAAGGCGGAGAACCTGCCGGCCGTGATGCTGGTGCACGGCGGCCCGTGGGCCCGCGATCACTGGGGCTTCAATTCGGAGGCGCAGTTCCTGGCCAACCGGGGCTATGCCGTTCTGCAGGTCAACTTCCGGGGTTCGGTGGGATACGGCCGCGAGTTCTGGGAAAAATCCTTCAAGCGGTGGGGCCAGGAGATGCAGAACGATCTGACCGACGGCGTCGACTGGCTGGTGGAGCAGGGCATTGCCGATCCCAAGCGCGTGGGTATTTACGGTGGCTCCTACGGCGGCTACGCGGTCCTGGCCGGGCTGACCTTCACGCCCGACGTCTACGCCTGCGGCATCGACTATGTGGGCGTGTCGAATCTGTTCACCTTGCTGGAATCGATCCCGCCCTACTGGGAACCGGTCCGGCAGATGCTGTACGAGATGATGGGTAATCCGGAGACCGAGGCCGACCTGCTGCGCCGGGTTTCTCCGCTTTTCCACGCGGACAAGATCAAGGCCCCGCTCATGGTCCTGCAGGGCGCCAACGACGTGCGTTGCAAGAAACCCGAGGCCGATCAGATCGTCCGCGCTCTGCGCGCCAAGGGTATCGATGTGCCCTACATGGTCAAGGACAACGAGGGGCACGGTTTCCACAACGAGGAGAACCGCTTCGATGTTTACCGGGCCATGGAGCACTTCCTGGCGCAGCACCTTGGCGGCCGGGTGGAAGAGGGCACGAGCATGCCGGTGATGGACGGTAAGGTTGATCCTTTGCCGGCGGGAGAGGGTGAATAGGCTCGGGAGCTGCGTGTGAGTGGGCCGCCGCCTGTTGCGAGGGCGGGGCCCGCTTCACTGGTTTCCCGTCTTGAAAGAGAGGATTCGTGAAATCTTTACTTATCCCCGACATCTGCATGTACGTGCTGCTGGGAGTGGTCTTGATCCTTGCCGACGTAGCGGGGTATCTTGACGACATTGTGAAGTTTCCCTATCTCCTGGGCATTTTCTGTTACAGTATCGGCCGAATTATTTCCGTCTTGCAGTACGAGAAGAAATTAAAACGCAATAAGATATAGGCTTTACCAGCGGAAGGGGGGAAGCGGGACGGCTCTGCCGCAGGGTGGATCCATCTCTATTGAGCCAAGCTTCCCCCCATGTTACCTTCTAAACGACCGCCACGCTCCCACTCACCCCTTCGAAAGCCCGTTGCCCATGGAAAGCCCCCAGAACGTCAAGCCCTACCGCCCGCAGAACCAGGTCCGTATCGTCACCGCCGCCAGTCTGTTCGACGGCCACGACGCGGCCATCAACATCATGCGCCGGTTGCTGCAGGCCAGCGGGGCGGAGGTCATCCATCTGGGGCACAACCGGTCGGTGCGGGAGATCGTGGACTGCGCTATCCAGGAGGACGCCCAGGGCATCGCCATCACCAGCTACCAGGGCGGGCACGTGGAGTATCTGAAGTACATGCACGACCTCTTGCGGGAGGCGAAGGCCGATATCCGCATCTTTGCGGGAGGGGGCGGGACGATCCTGCCGGAGGAGATCGAGGAGCTGCACGCCTACGGCATCGATCGCGTCTACTCGCCGGATGACGGGCGGCAGATGGGGCTGCAGGGCATGATCAACGATGTGCTCCAACAGTGTGATTTCGAGGTGGAAACGGCGCCGGCGCCGGAGGCGTTCCAAGAGGGCGGCGACTTGGAGTTCCGTCTGGATGCCCTGTCCGGAAAAGATCCTCAGGCTCTGGGCCGTCTCATCTCCATCGCCGAGAACCATCCCGCTGCCGGCCAGGAGCTGATGGCGGCCATCGAGGCCTCCGCCGCCAAGGCCGAGACCGGGACCGGGACCGGGACCGGGACCAAGACCATTCCCGTCCTGGGCATCACCGGCACCGGCGGCGCGGGCAAGAGCAGCCTGGTGGATGAGCTGGTGCGCCGTTTCCTGGACGATTTCACCGACAAGACCATCGCCATCGTTTCGGTGGATCCGTCGCGCCGGCGCAGCGGTGGCGCGTTGTTGGGGGACCGGATCCGGATGAACGCCATCGACGACCGCCGGGTCTACATGCGGTCCCTGGCCACGCGGCAATCCAATCTGGCGTTGTCGCGGTACGTGCAGCAGAGCATCGATATCTGCAAGGCGGCCGGGTTCGATCTGGTGATCGTGGAGACCAGCGGCATCGGGCAAAGCGACACCGAGATCACCGAGCATTCCGATGTCTCCCTGTACGTGATGACCGCCGAGTACGGCGCGGCCACGCAGCTGGAGAAGATCGACATGCTGGACTTCGCGGACCTGATCGCCATCAACAAATTCGACCACCGGGGCAGCCTGGACGCCCTGCGGGATGTGCGCAAGCAGGTGCGGCGCAACCGGAACCTTTTCGAGGGGGCGGATGAGGATCTGCCCGTGTACGGGACCATCGCCTCGCAGTTCAACGATCCGGGGATGAACCGGCTGTACCGGGCCCTCATGGACGTGTTGGTCGAGCGCACCGGCGCCGATCTGCCGAGCACGTTCGAGCTGACCGAGGGCAGGACCCGGCGCAGCGTCGTCATCCCGCCCGAGCGGACGCGCTATCTGGCGGAGATCGCGGACGACAGCCGCAAGTACGACGAATTCGTGGATCAGCAGTGCGCCCTGGCGCGGCAGATGTACCAGCTGAACGGGACCATCGGCTTGCTGCGCCGGAAGGTGGGGCACAGGAGCGTCCAGGTGGTGGAGCCGGGCGAGGCGGGCGTGGTCAAGGCCATGCAGCATGTGGCGGGCGAGCCGGAGTACCTGAAGGATCTGGTGGACATCCACAATGACCTGGAGGCGCGGCTGGATCCCGACTGCCGCCGACTGCTGGAGCAATGGCCGGCCATGGTCAAGCGCTACGCGGCGGACAAGTATGTGTTCCAGGTGCGGGATCGGACCATCGAGCAGGACCTGAAGACCACCAGCCTGAGCGGCACGCGCGTGCCCAAGGTGTGCCTGCCGCGGTACGAGGACTGGGGCGACATCCTGCGCTGGCTGCTGACGGAGAACGCGCCGGGCTTTTTCCCCTTTGCCGCCGGGGTGTTCCCCTTGAAGCGCGAGGGCGAGGATCCCACGCGCATGTTCGCGGGCGAGGGCGGGCCCGAGCGGACCAACCGGCGTTTCCATTACGTCTCCCTGGGGATGCCGGCGGCGCGGCTGAGCACGGCCTTCGATTCGGTCACGCTGTACGGCGAGAACCCCGACCCGCGGCCCGATATCTACGGCAAGGTGGGCAACAGCGGCGTCAGCATCGCCACGGTGGATGACGCCAAGAAGCTGTATTCGGGATTCGATCTGGCCAATCCCAAGACCAGCGTTTCCATGACCATCAACGGGCCGGCGCCCATGCTGCTGTCGTTCTTCATGAACGCGGCGGTGGATCAGGGATGCGAGAAGTATATCCGAGCCAACGGGCTGGAGGCGGAGGTCGAACGGAAGATCGCCGCCATCTACGGGGACACGCCGCGGCCGCGCTACCAGGGCGAACTGCCCGAAGGGAACGACGGGCTGGGGCTGATGCTGCTGGGGGTCAGCGGGGACCAGGTGCTGGAGCGGGAAGTTTACGAGAAGATCAAGGCCGACACCTTGCGCGCCGTGCGGGGCACCGTGCAGGCCGATATCCTCAAGGAGGACCAGGCGCAGAACACGTGCATCTTCAGCACCGAGTTCGCCCTGCGCATGATGGGTGACATCCAGCAGTACTTCATTGATCACCAGGTGCGGAATTTCTACTCCGTGAGCATCAGCGGCTACCACATCGCCGAGGCGGGGGCCAACCCCATCAGCCAGCTGGCGTTCACGTTGGCCAACGGGTTCACCTTCGTGGAATATTACCTGTCGCGCGGCATGAAGGTGGACGACTTCGCGCCCAACCTGAGCTTCTTCTTCAGCAACGGCATGGATCCGGAGTACTCCGTGATGGGGCGGGTGGCGCGGCGCATCTGGGCCAAGGCCATGAAGCACAAATACGGGGCCGATGAACGCAGCCAGAAGCTGAAGTACCACATCCAGACCTCGGGGCGCTCGCTGCACGCGCAGGAGATCGCCTTCAACGACATCCGCACCACCCTGCAGGCGCTGTACGCCATCTACGACAACTGCAACAGCCTGCACACCAACGCCTACGACGAGGCCATCACCACGCCCACCGAAGAGAGCGTGCGGCGGGCCATGGCCATCCAGATGATCATCAACAAGGAGCTGGGGCTGGCCACGAACGAGAACCCCCTGCAGGGCGCGTTCATCATCGAAGAATTGACCGAACTGGTGGAAGAGGCGGTGCTGAGCGAGTTCCGCAGCCTGACCGAGCGCGGCGGGGTGCTGGGGGCGCAGGAGCGCATGTACCAGCGCACCAAGATCCAGGAAGAGTCGCTGCACTACGAGTCCCTCAAACACACGGGGGCGTTGCCTTTGATCGGGGTGAACACCTACCTGGATCCGGCGGGTTCGCCGACCATCGTGCCGAGCGAGGTGATCCGTTCGACGACCGAGGAGAAGGAGTACGCCATCGCCTCGTTGCGGGCTTTCCATGAGCGGAACGAGGGGACCGCCGCCGAGGCGCTGGCCCGGTTGCGGGCCGTGGCGGTGGAGCATGGGAATATTTTCGGGGCGTTGATGGAGGCGGGTAAGGTCTGTTCTTTGGGACAGATTTCGCGGGCGCTGTACGGAGTGGGGGGGCAGTATCGACGGAATATGTAGGGGGTGCTCGGGACGGGGCTTCGGGGGCTCCGGTTGGGAAAAGAACGGCCGGCCGCTGGTGTGCAAGATGTCTCTTTGTCCGGATTATTCTTCCCCCCGCCTCCGTTTTGCATGGCTCTGGGGGGATATGATAATCTCCAGAACGTCTTGCGAAGAAAGGGATATGATGTTTTTCAGCCAGAAGCTTAACCAAAGGGTGATGGTATTACTTTTCGCGCTCGCGCTCGTGACCATCTTGTCCGGCTGCAGCTCTTATCGGGAGGGTGTCTGGACCGAGCCTGTCGGCGGTCCGGGTGAGAAAGGCCACGAGAAAATTGAAATCGAACCGGGACAATCGGCAACGGTTTTCAAGAACGATGGGCAAAAGGTAGCGGGCGAGATCATCCGTTTAGATGACGAGGGATTGGTGATAGGGAAACCGGGGAATTACGGCTTGGAAGAAGTCCGGGTGCAATACGCTGATGTCGATTGGATCAGAATAGAAGATGTGGGGAGCGGTTGTGTCGTTTTCGATATCTTGGCTACGGCGTGTGTCACCTTGATACTCTTGGCGGGCTTGGCGGTTAGAGGTTCCTCCTTGGGTTAGTTGGGTCTGTCGACCCAACGGGGAGACTTCTGCCCGGTTGACAGCAAGACCCGCCTGCCCAATCATGAGCCCATGAACGGCCCCGGAAAACATCACGATCCCACCGCCCTGCGCGTCACGGGCACCGTGAGCAGCATCATCTTCCAAAGCGCGGAAACGGGTTTCTGCGTCCTCAAGGTACAGCCGGAAAACGGAGGCGGCGTGGTCACGGTGGTGGGCACGGCCCCCGACACCCAGCCCGGCATGCGCCTGGAGGCGGAGGGTCGCTGGGTGACGGACCCGCGCTTCGGCCGCCAACTGCAGGCCCGGCACCTGGTGCTGCGCCCGCCCGCCACCCTGGAGGGCATACGCCGCTACCTGGGGTCGGGGCTGGTGCCGGGCATCGGGCCGGGTTTTGCCGAACGGCTGGTGGATGCCTTCGGAGAGCAGGTCTTTGCGGTCATCGAGAACGAGCCGGAGCGCCTGAAGGAGGTGCCGGGCATCGGCCCCGGTCGGTTGCGGCGCATTCTGGATGCGTGGTCGGAGCAGAGGGGTGTGCGGGAGGTCATGGTCTTCCTGCAGGGGCACGGCGTGGGCACGGGGCTGGCCACGCGCATCTTCCAACGCTACGGCGCCCAGAGCCTGGATTTGGTCCGCGAAAATCCCTACCGCCTGGCCGACGAAATGCGTGGGGTGGGGTTCCGGAGCGCGGACCGCATCGCGCGCAATCTGGGCCTGGCCGCCGACCACCCCGCCCGCCTGCAGGCCGGCCTGCGCCATGCCATGAGCGAACTGGAGCGCCAGGGCCACACGGCCGCCGCCCGGACGGAACTGCTGGAGCGGGCGGCGGAACTGCTGGAATTGCCCGCCGCCAAGCTGGAACCCTCCCTGGCGGAATCCTTGACCGCGCAACACCTGGTGGCCCTGGAAGGGGACGGGGATCTGGTGGCCTTGCCGGATCTGAACCGCGCCGAACAGGAACTGGCGCGCGACCTGGTGGCCTTGGCCCGCGACGGCGGTGGCTGGGGGGCGTCCGATCCGCGGAAGGCTCTGGCCTGGGTGCAGCAGAAAACGGGGCTGGAACTGGCCGAAGGGCAGCGGCGCGCCGTGGCGCTGGCGTTGCGGCACCGGCTGCTGGTGATCACCGGCGGGCCGGGCGTGGGCAAGACCACCCTGCTGAACGGCATCCTGGCCATCCACCAGGCGAAGGGGCGGCGGGTGGTGGCCTGCGCGCCCACGGGCCGGGCGGCCAAGCGGCTGGGCGAGAGCACGGGGCTGGAGGCGCGCACCATCCATCGCCTGCTGGATTTCAATCCGGGCACGGGCGGTTTCCGGCACGATCGGGAAAACCCTCTCACGGGGGATCTGTTCGTGGTGGACGAGTTCTCCATGGTGGACACCCGCCTGGCTTGGCAACTGGTGCGCGCCCTGCCCGCGGGCGCGGGGCTGCTGCTGGTGGGCGATGGGGATCAGCTGCCGTCGGTGGGACCGGGGCGGGTGCTGGGGGATATCATCGATTCGGGCCGGTTGCCGGTGGCGCGCCTGGACACGGTTTTCCGGCAGGCCGCCCGCAGCGCCATCATCACCAATGCCCACCGCATCAACCGGGGCCTGCTGCCGCGCGCCCATACCGGAGGCGGCGGGAAACTGGAGGATTTCTATTTCATCGAGCGCGATGATCCCGAGGCCATGGCCGCCCTGCTGGTGGATCTGGCGGCCCGCAGGCTGCCCGCCCGGCTGGGGGTGGACGGGCTGCGGGACATCCAGATCCTGACGCCCATGAAGCGCGGCCTGCTGGGCTCCGGGCATTTGAACGCGATGCTGCAGCAGGCCTTGAACCCCACGGGCCCCACCCTGGAACGGCAAGGAGTGAGCTGGCGCGTGGGGGACAAGGTGATGCAGACGGTGAACGATTACGACAAGGATGTCTTCAACGGGGATATCGGGTTCCTGGAGGCGGTAGACACGGACGCGGGGACGCTGGCGGTGCGCTTCGGTGAACGCAGCGTGCTGTACGAGGCGCAGGATCTGGAGCGGTTGGTGCCTTCTTACGCCATCAGCATCCACAAGAGCCAGGGCAGCGAATTTCCGGTGGTGATGATCCCCGTGCACACGCAGCACTACATGCTGCTGCAGCGGAATCTGCTCTACACGGGGGTCACGCGGGGGCGCAAGCTGGTGATTCTGCTGGGCAGCCGCAAGGCGGTGCAGATGGCCGTGGAGAGGGCGGACAGCCGGCGGCGGGTGACGGGGTTGCCGCGGTATCTGGGGCGGGGGGTGTCGTGATGCCGCGGTGCATGCGGCATTGTGGCGCGTGCCCGCGACCGGCATCCGCGCCCGTATGAAATAAGTTGTGCCCCTGAAATTGTTGATCGATCAACTTCCGTTGACAGCCGTCCGGCCTCGTGGGCGGAAATAGATCACCCAGAACGCGTCCTGGCTCTGCATGGAGCCTGGGTGGACGGTGATAGGATCGATTTCAGCCTGATCTGAACACACCTAACCCATTGTTCTCATTGTTTTAGCGGGAATCAGAAGGCAAATTTCAAATCATGCCGCCGATTGATTGGTAAAGCCACCGTCTCAACCTCGCGCCTGTAGTACTGCCGCCAACGCGGCGGCAGATCCACGTCACCGGGGAACAACCGCTCCCCAAACATCTCCTCTATACTCAACCGATGATCCGTCAGCCCAAGCATCATCGCCGGCGAGGGGCTCCGGCTGTCCTTCTCCGATACCCCCTTGTGATAGTTCCGCCACACCATGAACAGGATGATCCGCTCGGCCGCCCCATT
>PDQT01000203.1 GCA_002747875.1 bacterium DOLZORAL124_64_63 | reverse complement strand
TTTGTGCTGCGCTACACGCCGTTTTACTCGAAGGTGCGGGAAATCATCCGCTCCGGCCAGTTGGGCGATGTCATCTCGATGCATGCCACGGAGGGGGTGGATGCCTGGCACCAGGCGCACTCGTTTGTCCGCGGCCACTGGGGGAGGTCGGCGGACTCGACGCCGATGATCGTGGCCAAGTGCTGCCATGACACGGACTATCTGGTGTGGCTGATGGGGAGCCGCTGCAAGGCGGTCAGCTCTTTTGGCAGGCTCTCGTATTTCAATGAGAAACACGCCCCGGAGGGGGCTGCGGAACGGTGCACGTCCGGCTGCCCGCACGCGGAACCGCAGGGGGGCAACTGCATGTATGACACCCACCTGTATCTCGGCAAGCACGAGCGCTGGCTGGACATGGTGTATCCTGATCCTGCGAAGCGCAGCCGGGAGGAGGTGCTGGAGTGGCTGGAGACCTCGAAGTGGGGGCGCTGCGCGTGGAAGTGTGATAACGACGTGGTGGATCACCAGGTGGTGAACATGGATTTTGAAAACGGCAGCACGGCAAGCCTAACGATGACCGCCTTTGACTGCGGCCGCTCGATAGAAATCCACGGCACAAAGGGAACCCTGCGCGGCGGGGATGCGTTTAAGAAGTTCTCCGGCGCGGACATCACGGTGCGTGACCACGCGACTGGCAAGACCGAGTATATCCGGCTTGAGGAAATCAAAGACGGTGGCTACCAGGGGCATGGCGGCGGGGACCGTGGTCTGGTGGATGCCATGGATGCCATCTTCCGGGGCGAGGGGCCGGAGAACTCGCTGATTGAGCACTCCATCGAAGGCCACCTGATCGGTTTCGCCGCCGAGCAGTCGCGCCTCAATGGCGGGGTGGCGGTCAGGATTGAGCACCCCGAGGCATAGGGGCAAGTGGCTGTGGCTTCCAGCCGCAGATGAGCGGGGGAGTAGGCCGTGTGGGTTTGATCTGCCGCAGGATGCGGCAGCTACTTTACGGCTTGGTCCGGTGGTCTCCGAAATATTTCTCACTGCGGTAGCGGAGCCAGACGCGGAGGACTTGGGGGACTTGTTCGCGCTGTTGTTTGTCGAGGGTTTCGTAGAGGGTGAGTGCGCGGGTGCGCTCGCGGCGGCAGGCGCGGTTGTTGTGGGCGTCCCAGTGGGTGCGGGCAAGGCGGATCAGGCGGTTCACTTCCTTGACCAGTGCCTTGCCGACGAGGGGTTTGTTTTTCTTTTTCTTCGCGGGCATGGCGGTGGCCCGGTTGGAGGATTACGGCAGCTTCTTGGAGGGTTTGCCGGCCGGTTGCTTGGCAGCGTGGGTGACGGCGGCGCGGCGGATGCAGACGAAGGCCATTTGGCGTTGGTAGCGTGGGATGGCGGCGTCGGTGGTGAGTTTGATCATGCCGAAGGCGGGTTGGGAGGTGTTCTGCGGGGTGACGATGAGCTCGTATTCCCAGCCGTCGCGGATGACTTTCAGCTCGTAGGGGAAGTTGTGGTTTGTGCCGGCGTGGTTCAGGATGCGGATGGGTTCCTTGTTGTTGACCTTGATCTTGAAGGTTTTTGGCTCCTTGCTGCCGTTCTGGTCCCAGACCAGGGTTTTGGGGGTGATCTCAAAGAGCACGGGGATGGTGAGGGCGACGGTGAGTACGGAGGAGGGGGCACTTTCGTCGTCGTCGGTGGTCCAGAGCAGCACGGTTTTTTCCTGCAGGCCGGAGAAGCTGCCTAGCTCGAAGTCGACTTTCATTTCTCCTTTTTCGCCGGGTTTGTAGGTGAGTTTGCCTCCCTTGACGCTGGCGCTGAGGCAGGAGCAGGCACTGTC
>PDQT01000012.1 GCA_002747875.1 bacterium DOLZORAL124_64_63 | reverse complement strand
AACAGGACGGCCTCGGCCGCCATCCCGGCACCCAGAGCATCGAGCAGACGGGGGTAAAGGGGGGACATGAAGTGGGGCTGGTCCACGGCCACCGGGTGAGCGGCCGTCACCAGATAATAGCGTTCATCCAGCAGGGGCACCTGGCTGAAAACCGAGCTTTGGCTCTGCAGGGTGACCGCCGCCCACCAGCCCAGAGCCAGCACGGCAATCAGGAGCCCCTGCCCGCGGCGCCCCATCACACGCTGAACCGGATCTCCAGGATATCACCGTCCTGAACCTCGTAGGCCTTGCCTTCCAGACGCACTTTGTTGTCCGCCTTGGCGGCCGCCATGTTGCCGGCGGCGATCAAGTCCTCGTAGGCGGTCACCTCGGCGCGGATGAAGCCGCGCTGCAGATCCGAGTGGATGACCCCGGCGGCCACCGGGGCGGGGCTGCCCCGCCGCACCGGCCAGGCGCGGCACTCATCCGGTCCCACGGTGAAGAAGCTGATCAGGTTCAGGGCGCCGTAGGAGGCGCGGATCATCTGGTTGGCGGCCGGTTCCTCGATGCCTAGGTCGGCCAGGAATTCGGCGGCCTCGTCTTCCTCCAGTTCCGCCAGTTCCTCTTCCATGGTGGCGCACAGGGTGACCACCTCCGCCCCGGCGTCGCGGGCGGCCTGCACCGCTTCGGCGGGAGCCTCGCCGCCCTCCGCCACATTGAAGACGGCGATCAAGGGCTTGGCCGTCAGGAAAGCGTAACCGCTGGCCAGCTTGGTCTCGTCCGGGTTCAGTTCCAGATCCCGCAGCGGCTTCTCCGCTTCCAGCTGTTCCTTGAAGCGCTCGAACATGGGCGGTTCCAAGGGATTGGCCACCTTGCCCATGCGCATCTTCTCCTTGGCCAACTTCTCCAGGCGGTTCTCCACGATTTGCAGATCGGCCAGGGAAAGCTCGAGGCTGAGGGTCTCCCACTCACCCAGGGGGTCGGGAGTGCCGAATCCGCCGTCGAAACAGCGGATGACCTGCGCCATGGCATCCACCTTGCGGCCGTGCTCCAGGAAGCGGGTGGCCTCCCGGTCACCATCCGAGCCCGCGCCGGCCTGAAAGCCGGGAATATCCACCCACTCCACACTGGTGGGGATTTTGCGCTTGGGGTTGAACATGTCCGTCAGGCGATCGAGGCGAGGGTCGGGCACCTTGCCGATGGCCCGATGGGGATCCACGCCACCTTGGCCGGTGGGCATCCCGGCGCCGGTGATCACATTGAACAAGGTGGTTTTGCCGGTGAACTTGACACCGAGAATGCCGATCTGCACTTGGGCCTCCAGAGGAAACTAACGTGGTGAATGCCTTCGCATGACTGAGCCCTCTCCTGGATGATCCAGGCTAGAAATCAGGGGGGTCCAGTTCAGGGGTATAGGGAATGGACCAGGGGGAATAGGGACCCCGGTGGCCTGCGGCATCCACGCCCGCCACCCGCACACGATACTTGTTACCGTATTGCATCACCACGGAAACTTCCTCGGAAAATACGGGGTCAAGAGTCACGATGTCCACATCGTTGACCATGATCTGAACCATGTAATAGGCCACGGCGGTCCCTTCCGTGGGGGCGGTCCATGTATAGACTTCGGTAACAGGGGTGTCAACATCCGCGCCAACGATCCTGGGGAGCAAAACCAGCCCCACAAGCGCCACCGCAACGGCCAGGAGGGGACACCGCAGAAAAGAATGCCGATTTATATTCATGGGAAAAACCATCCGGTTTCCGGCCTGCATCGGGAATCCCAGGCCGACAATGGGCTACTTTGAAAAGGTAAACACATTTCTTGCCATTGCAAAGCGACCGAAAAAAGTCAAAATAGTGCGTTAAGACGGAAAATTAGCTCTTTTCTTACGCTATCAAGCTACAGGAAGACCCTATGGTTCTCTATTGCCCCAAAATAAAAGACATTTAAAGCCAGGCCCAGCCCCAGCAGCATGATCTTCCTAGGTTGCCGCCGAGGCTCCCGGAGCCTCGCCAATGACGGCGCGGCGACGCGCCACGATGCCCGTGGAGGGACGGCCATCGGCATCGAAATTTTCTTCATGCGCCAGGATTTCACAAGTGGCTGCGGGAAAGAAGCGGAACAGCTCTCCCCCTTTGAGACGATGCCGCGCGTGCGGAGGCCCCTCGTACCCCGGCAGATCCCTGAAGGTCCGCAGCACGGCCACCCCGCCCGGTGGCAACCAACCAGGCACTTCCGCCAGCAGGTCCCGCTGCAGATAGCGGAAATTGAGGATGACGGCCCAGGGCCCGCGCGGCCAGACCGCCGGGTCCCGCAAATCGCCGGCCTGGAAGCGGCAGCGCACACCCCGGCTGGCCGCCAAGCGGCGCCCCATGTCCAGGGCCTCCGGCTGCCGGTCCACCCCCACGCCGCGATAGCCGCGCTCCGCCAACCAGACCAGGGCCCGGCCGCTGCCACAGGCCAGATCCAGGACCGGCCCCAGGGCGGGCGGGGGCAGGAAGGGCAGGGCGAAACGCAGATAAGGGGGCGGGTTCCAGAGGGGGCGGCTGTCGGGCCCCGTGGCCAGCTGTTCCGGGGGCCAATCCGCGGCCACAAACCCCAGGGCCGTGACATCCCGATCGCCCCGAAGGCGCAACCGGGCGGCCACGGCTTCGGCCGCGGCCCAAGTGCCGGCCACCACCGTCAGCGGGATGTGTCGCGGAGGCAGGAAAATGGAAGGCAGGTCCGTGGCCAGACTCTCCGGGCTCCAGTCGGCCGGCAGGGGAAAGGAAGCCGCCCCCCGCGGATGCGCCTGGCGGAAGGCTTCGGCAGGGCGGATATCCAGAATAGCCTCATGCTGTCTGAAGCGGCTTTCCACTCTCCATCCTCCACCCGCGGCCGCGGCCAAGGAGCCGTACAACCGGCGCGAAAAACACACCGCGACACACCGGGGTTGCCATGATTCCATCCTTGTGGGTACATTGTCCCGACATAGACGCTACATAATCCCGTGCATCGGTCGAAGTCAACCATCTCGCCTCCCTGACAACCGGAAATCGGAAACCACCCCTCAAGGGGACACCAGGAGAAACCATGCCTGCTATCCGTCAGTTCACCGTTTCCCCCAAACTGTCCAAGCCCCTCCAGCCCCTGTTGCGCATCGCCAACAACATCTGGTGGAGCTGGAACGTGGAAGCCATCAGCCTACTGCGACGCGTGGACCGGAATCTCTGGGACAAGCATGAGGGCAATCCCATGGCCGTCCTGGGCAGCCTCTCGGCCGAACGCGTCGTCGAACTGGAGAACGACACGGCATTCCTGGCCCACCTCGAGCGCGTCAACAGCGATCTGGACCGTTATCTGAATCTGACATCCTGGTTCGAGAGCGAGCACCCCAACGTCACCGACAAGCTGATCGGCTATTTCAGCCTGGAGTTCGGCCTGCACGAGAGCCTGCCCCTGTACAGCGGCGGCCTGGGCATCCTGGCCGGCGACCACCTCAAATCCGCCTCGGACATGGGGCTGCCCCTGGTGGGCATGGGCCTGGCCTATCAGTCGGGCTACTTCCGCCAGCATTTGAAACCCGATGGCTGGCAGATGGAAGAGTACTCTTTCAACGACTTCCACAACATGTCCATGCAGTTGGAGACCGACAACGAGGGCCATGAGATCACCATCGAGGTCCACTATCCCGGCCGCACCGTCATCGCCCGCATCTGGCGCATCCAGGTTGGCCGGAATCCCCTGTTCCTGCTGGACACCAACCTGCCCGTCAACCGTCCGGAGGACCGGGATCTGACCAGCAAGCTCTACGGCGGCGACAACGACATGCGCATCCGCCAGGAGATCCTGCTGGGTATCGGCGGGCTGCGCGCCCTGATCAAGCTGGGGCTGGAGCCGGACATCTGCCACCTGAACGAGGGGCACTCCGCCTTCCTGGCCCTGGAACGCATCAACCTGCTCATGAAGAACCGGAACATCAGCTACGAGACGGCCTTCGAGATGGTGCGCGCCACCAACGTCTTCACCACCCACACCCCGGTGCCCGCCGGGAACGATCATTTCCATCCGGACTTGGTGCGCACCTACCTGCAGCGCAAGGCCGACGAGATGGGCATGGCCATGGACGATCTGCTGGGTCTGGGCCGGCAAGACCCCGCCAACAAGAACGAGACGTTCTGCATGACCGTGTTGGCCCTGCGCCTGAGCCGCGCCGCCAACGGGGTTTCCGAACTGCACGGCCAGGTTTCCAGGGAAATGTGGCAACACATCTGGCCCACCGTGCCGGAGCAGGAGATTCCCATCAGCCACGTCACCAACGGTATCCACACCCGCAGCTGGCTGTGCAACGAGATCGCCCGCCTCTATGACCGCTACCTGGGCCCCCGCTGGCACGAAGAGCCCACCAACAAGGCCCTCTGGGATCGAGTGGAACTGATCCCCGACGCGGAACTGTGGCGCAGCCACGAACGCATGCGCGAGCGTCTGGTGGGTTTCGTGCGCAACCGCCTGCGCCGCCAGCTGGAAAAACGCGACGCCAACCGGGTGTGGATCAAAGAGGCCAACCAGGTGCTGGATCCGGAGGCCCTGACCATCGGCTTCGCCCGGCGCTTCGCCACCTACAAGCGGGCCGGTCTGATCATGCGGGATCCCGCCCGCCTGGGCCGTATCCTGAACGACCCCCAGCGTCCCGTACAACTCATCTTCGCCGGCAAAGCCCACCCCAAGGATCACCCCGGCAAGGAACTGATCCGGCAGCTGGTCCACCTGGCGCAGGAGCAGGGTTTCCGGCATCGCATCGTCTTCGTGGAGGATTACAACATCGAGGTGGCCCGCTACATGGTGCAGGGCGTGGATATCTGGCTGAACAACCCCCGCCGCCCCCTGGAGGCCAGCGGCACCAGCGGCATGAAGGTTCCGCCCAACGGCGGTATCAACCTGAGCGTGCTGGACGGCTGGTGGGTCGAGGGCTACCAGCAGGACAACGGCTGGGCCATCGGCGCCGGCGAGGAATTCACGGACCAGGACTTCCAGGACGAGATGGAAAGCAACGCCATCTATGACCTGCTGGAAAACGAGATCGTGCCCACCTTCTACGACCGCGGCACCGACGACGTGCCCCGTGAGTGGACCCGCATCATGAAAAACAGCATGCGCACGGTGAGCGCCGAGTTCAACACCAACCGCATGGTCGAGGAGTACACCCAGCGCTTTTACATCCCTGCCCTGGAGAACTCCCAGCAGTTGGCGGGCGATGACTATGCCAAGGCCTCGGAACTGGGCTCCTGGCGCAGCCACCTGAGCCGCGCCTGGGACCAGGTACGGATTGTCCGCGTGGATGCCGCCCCCCTGGAAAGCCAGCCCATGGGCACGCAACTGCCCGTCCGGACCCGGATCCAGCTGGGCAGCTTCGCTCCCGACGAGGTCCTTGTCGAAGCCTACCACGGCCTTCTGGACCCCTCGGGTCAGATCGTCAACGGCGAGACGGCCACCCTCTTCCCCACCGGCGAAGTGCAAGATGGCCTGGCCTCCTACGAGGGCAACATCGCCTGCCGCCGGGCCGGACGCCGCGGCTTCACCGTCCGGGTGGTGCCCCACAAACCCGGTTACCCCCTGGGCCGGTTCGAGACCGGCAAGGTGACCTGGTGGGAGGACAACGAGCCCAGCGACGGCCCCCACGCGGCAACGGCCAAGCAGGACACCCGCAGCTACTGACTCCCGCGACCACTGACTCCCTTGAAAAAATCGGGTAGGGTGAGGCGACAACCTCATCCTACCCGATGATTCCGCAGTTCATTTTTCCGGACCCGGATCATTCCAATGATTCGGGTTCGGGTTTCTCAAGTCCGGGGATCACGCACCGGAGCTCCTCCACATACTGCCGAAACAGAGAGCGGCCACGGGGCGTGACCTTCACCAGGGTGCGCGGCCTCTTCCCCACGAATTTCTTTTCCTGCTTCACCAGCCCGCCATCCTCCAGCTTGCTCAGGTGCACGGAAAGAGTCCCGTCCGTCACACCCAGGGTGTCCCGCAGGTCTGTGAATCCCGTGGCCCGTCCACTGCGCAACAAGAAGGACAGGACCAGCAAGCGGACCCGCCCATGAATCAACGGCATCAACACGGGGCGGCCTGTTTCCGCCGATCCCGCTTCCCTATTTCCCGCCACGCCTTGGCCTCCTTGCCGACGGCGCTCCACCTCCTATTGGCCGCCACCTCCCGGTCCGAATCGTTCATGGATGATCCGGTCCAGCGACGACGGGACGACAAGGCGACAAGGCGATGAGGCGATGAGCTTCAGAGATCGGCGGGGCATTCCCTGACCGTATTGTCCCCTGCCGATCTCTGTCCGCTCAAGGAAATCCCTCCCGCTTTCCTTGGCCCGATCGAATCTGCCGTCATGGCGTCCCTGCCCACCGTCACCCTCAGCGCGAATCCGTCCGCAACCGAGGAAATGGTGCGGGGGCGGCTGGCACCCAGGACCAGTTCTCCGCCCCCCTGCCGTCCAGAGTTCCTTCTCCGGCTCCCTTGCGGGGGTCCTTCGTTCCGTCTTGGACCCGGCGGACTGCAAGCTCAACCGAGCTCTTTTACTTTAATAAACAAAGTACTTCTATTTTTCAAGTAAAAAACAGTGGTGCCGGGAAAATTGTTGGCGCCGTCTTCCTGCCGCGGAGGATTCAGGAATGCCACTGGACAACTTTTCACGACACACTAGATTTGGCGAAAACTCAAACCCACCGCCGGAGGTGCAGAGATGAAGACCGAAAAGCTCATCACCATGGAAGACCAATACGGAGCACACAACTACCATCCCCTGGACATTGTCATCAAGAAGGCCGAAGGCGTCTGGGTCGAAGACGTCGAAGGAAACCGCTTCATGGACTTCCTGGCCGCCTACAGCGCGGTGAACCAGGGCCACTGCCATCCCCGGTTGCTGAAAGCCCTCCGGCGCCAGGCCGCCAAGGTCACCCTGACCAGCCGGGCTTTCCGGAACGACCAGCTGCCCTTCTTCTGCAAAGAGATCAGCGAACTGACCGGCTACAGCCGCGTCCTGCCCATGAACAGCGGCGCCGAGGCCGTCGAGACCGCCATCAAGGCCGCCCGCAAGTGGGGCGAGAAGGTCAAGGGCATCCGGAAGAACAAGGCCGAGATCATCGTCTGCGCCGACAACTTCCACGGGCGCACCACCACCATCGTCGGCTTCAGCACCGAGGAAGCCTACAAGGACGGCTTCGGGCCCTTCACGCCCGGCTTCAAGGTCATCCCCTTCGGCGACGCCAAGGCCCTGGAGGCCGCCATCACTCCGAACACCTGCGCCTTCCTGGTGGAGCCGGTGCAGGGCGAGGCCGGCATCAACGTGCCGCCCAAGGGCTTCCTGAAAAAGTCCGCGGCGCTGTGCAAGAAGAACAACGTCCTGTTCATCGCCGATGAGATCCAGAGCGGCCTGGGCCGCACCGGCAAGCTCTTCGCCTTCCAGCACGAGGATGTCGAGCCCGACGCCATCATCATCGGCAAGGCCCTCAGCGGCGGGTTCTACCCCGTGAGCGCGTTCCTGGCCAACGACGAGGTCATGGGCGTCTTCAACCCCGGTGACCACGGCAGCACCTTCGGCGGCAACCCCCTGGGCATGGCCGTCGCGCGGGAAGCGTTGAAAGTCCTGGTGGAAGAGAAGCTGGTGCAGAACAGCGCCCGGCTGGGCCCCTGGTTCATGGATGAGCTGCGCAAGCTGAAGTACGAGAGCATCGTCGAGGTGCGCGGGCAGGGCCTGTTCATCGGTCTGGTGCTGGACCGCAAGGCGCGCCCCTACTGCGAAGAGCTGATGAAGGAAGGCATGCTCTGCAAGGAGACCCATGAGAACGTCATCCGCTTCGCGCCGCCTCTGGTGATCAACAAGCGGGAGCTGAACATGGCTCTGCGGCGGATCAACAAGGTGTTCAAGAAGCTGGAAGGCTGAGCCGACGGCGTGGGGCCCGGAACGGTTTCCGGGCCCCGTTCCCCCGCCGGAGCCGGAGAATCAGAACCCGTACGTCAATCCCCAATAAGTTTTCCAGTCGTTCTTCTTCACGCCTGAGGCCGGTTCGGAGTCACGCTCTCCCATGTAGCCTGCCTTCAGTTTCAGGGAACCCGTCATCTCCACCACCAGGGCCACATCGATCATCCCCCGCACGGAGCCGAGATCCGCGAACAAGGGCTGATAAAAGGCCGACGTCTGCAGACTGATGCTCTCGCGCAGGCGGCGGGAAAAATTCAGAAAAATGGACAGGCGCCCGCGGGCCCGGCTCTTCGCCTCTTCCTTGAACCGTTCGATCTCCAGCATGGGCGTCGCCCCCAAAGCCAGCAGGACCTTCTCCGTGCGCACCATTTCACGACGCAGGCCCGCGCCCACCAACCAACGGCGTTCCAGCCGCTTGAAAGGGTCGTGTTGGATCTGGGCGAACATGACCGAAGAAAACCGCTCGCCGAGGCGGCGGTTGTGCCGCAGATGGCCCACGATGTTGCGCTCGGTCTCGATGCCGGCGGTCTCTTCGTACTCGGCCATGATCTGCAGGCGCAGGCGTTGCTTGCCGTCGGACCAGTCCAAGCGCCCGCCCGTTTCCAGGTTGATTTTTTCCGTGTTCCCGCCCTTGGCGGAAAAAAGGCTGCCCAGACTGCCGGAAACACCCGGTTTCGCGGTGATGCCGCCGTCAAGAGTGTTGAGAATGATACCGGCCCGAGCCGGTGGGGTCAGCAGAGCCAGGCCCGCAAGGAGAAAGATGCTGATCAGCAGTCGCATGGACGATCCTTAAAAAAAAATGGCCGGGAGATTCCGTTCTCCCGGCCAAAATAGCCAACCGACGACCTGCTGCCAACAGGACCGACCTCGATTGCCGTCCTTCGGTCTTTCCTTACGTTTCGGTTACGGTTTCGGGTGGCCTTCAGCGCCTCCGACGGCATGGCCCGCCGCCTGGGCGCGGCACAACTTCAGGGCCGATTCCACCAGATTCATTTTCTGCTTCAGGACATCGCCCTCGGTCTTGCCCGCCAGGGCACTGTAGGTGGAGCGGATGGTGTCCAAGCTCATCTTGTCCTGCTCCAGGGCTTTCGCATCGCCCACAACATCGAGCTTATCAGCGACCTTCGCGTCGGGTTGCGGTTTCTCCCGGGGCGCTTTCGCCTTGTCCGGAGCCGGTTCTTTCAGGCTGTCCTCGGGTGCCGGACCCAGGATATCCAGGAAGCGGTTGTCCAGGGTGGGAATAGCCTGCAGATCCTTTTTTTCCAGGGCCTTGGCATAATCCTGGTGCAGCGTCTCCAGCTTCTCTACCTTCTCCTGAATGGCCGGGTCATTCACCATCGGGATGGGGGCTTTCTTGATCTGCTTGTGGTCCTGAGCTTGCTCCGCGCTGTTCCCCAGAGCTTGGGCCTGGGCCTGATCCACCGGCAAGATGGTCAAAACCAACACCAGGGTCATGATGAGAGTAAGAGTGTACTTCATGGTTCGATCCTTTCCCTGTGGGGACGGAATTGCGAGCCGGGCCCGCATGCGGCGACGATGGTAGCCGAAGCTGCAAAGACTATTCCGGGCCCGCCCCGGTCCGGACCGCATTGATGACGGTTGCAACCCGGAAACGTCCGAGACGTACGACCTGGGTTGCGTCTTTCACCTCATGAGGAAGGAGCGGGCCAGCCTGGCCGCGCCGCCTCATGCTCCAATCCCTGACGGAGGTCAGCGATGATCCAGTCCCACTCTTTCCGATTCTCCCTGTCGGCGGCCCTGCTTCTGGTCTTTCTGGCCGGCGTGGCCCCGGCGGCGGATCCCGTGTTCGAGAAACCCGATGCCCAGGACATGCGTCTGCTGCGCTATCCCGACATCCACGGAGATAAGGTGGTCTTCACCTACGCGGGCGACCTGTGGACCGTCAGCAGCCAGGGAGGCCAGGCCACGCGCCTGACCGCCAGCACCGGCTACCAGAGCGAAGCCAAGTTCAGCCCGGACGGGAAGTGGATCGCCTTCGGCGGCAACTACGACGGCAACGACGATGTCTACGTGGTGGACGCCCGTGGAGGCGAGCCCACACGCTTGACCTGGCATCCCGGCCGGGATCGGGTCATCGACTGGCAGCCCGACGGCAAGAGCATCCGTTTCCAATCCCGCCGCCAAAGCCGCACCGGGCGGGATATGCAGCTGTACACCGTGGGCGTGGACGGCGGTCTGCCCGAGCGCATCATCCTGCCCACGGCGGGCCTGAGCAGCTACTCGCCCGACGGCAGGCAGCTGGCCTTCAACCGCATCACACGGGAAAGCCGAACCTGGAAACGCTACAAGGGCGGCATGGCCCAGGATATCTGGATCTACGATTTCGACCGGAACGACACCCGCCAACTGACGGATTGGATCGGCAGCGACAACTTCCCCATGTGGCAGGGCGACAAGATCTACTTCAACTCCGATCGCTCCGGGAATTTGCAGATCTGGGTCCACGATCTGCAGACCGGCCGGCAACGCCAGATCACCCATCACAAGGAATACGACGTCAAATACCCCAGCATGGGCCCCGGCGCCATCGTCTACGAGAACGGCGGCTGGCTGTGGGTGCTGGACCTGGCCACCGAGAAGACCCGCCGGTTGCGGATATCCCTGTACAGCGACAAACCCCTGACCCGGCCCACCCTCAAGAAAGTGGGTCACATGGTCCGTAGCGGCGACATCGCGCCCGACGCCCAGCGGGCCGTTTTCGATGCCCGCGGGGATATCTTCACCGTGCCCGCCGAGAAGGGCGACATCCGTAACCTGACGGCCACCCCGGGCGTGCGGGAACGCCGTCCCGTCTGGTCCCCGGACGGCCGCTGGGTGGCCTACCTCAGCGACGCCAGCGGCGAGTACGAGATCTGGCTGCAGCAGGCCGACGGCCAGGGCGAGGCGAAGCAGCTGACCAAGGGCGCGGATGCCTACAAGACGAATCTCGGCTGGTCGCCGGACAGCAAGCACCTGCTGCTGAGCGATGCGGCCCTGAACCTTTGCATCGTGGATGCGGAAAGCGGCAAGACCAAGAAGATAGACCAGAGCCCCAGCGGCGAAATCCGGGACTTCTGCTGGAGCCACGACTCCGCCTGGGTGGCCTACGCCCGCGGCGAGGAGAACGGCTTGAGCAGCATCTTCCTGTACGACGTGCGGGATGGCCGGATCCATCGCGTCACCACCGATTTCACGAACGAGAGCGACCCTTGCTTCGACGACAAGGGCGATTACCTCTTCTTCACCAGCAGCCGGCACTTCGACCCCACCCTGGGCGGCGTCGATCTGAAGCCCATCTGGGCCAACATGGACGGCCTGTACCTGGTGACCCTGCGCGAGGATGTGGAGCACCCGTTCCCGCCCCAGAGCGATGAGGTCGAGGTCCGGGATGACGCTGAAGACGAGGACAAGGACAAGGAAGAGAAGGAAGACGAGGATGCCGACGAACCGGAGGCGCTGGTCATCGATCTGGACGGTATCGGCACACGTATGGTGGAATTGGATGTGCCCTCTGGGCAGTACGGCAATCTGTGTTTTGCCGACGGCAAGCTGTTCTACATCAGCAGCCCCTTCCGGGCCGGCGGGGGGCAACAGGATGGAAGCCGCAGTTCCATCCAGCTTTTCGACATGGCCGAGCGAGAGCAGAAGAAGGTGCTGGACTCCGCCTGGGGTTTCGAGCTGACGCCGGACGGCACGAAGCTCTTCTACCGCAGCCGGGACGGCTTCGGCATCATCGACGCCAAGGCGGACCAGAAACCCGCCGAAAAGCCTCTGCGCACCGCTGAACTGGAAGCCAGGGTGGACCCGCGCGCCGAATGGCGGCAGATGTTCCGCGACGCCTGGCGGCAGGAGCGCGACTTCTTCTACGATCCCGGCATGCACGGCGTGGACTGGGACAAGATGTACAACCGCTATGGTCAGCTGGTGCCCTACGTGGCCCACGGTTCCGACTTCAGCTACATCCTGGGCGAGTTGATCGGCGAGTTGAACTGCTCCCACAGCTACGTGAGCCCCGGCGACATCCCCCGGCCCAAGCGCGTGGACACCGGCCTGCTGGGCTGCGACCTGGGCCGGGATGTGAAGAACGATCGCTACACCTTCGCCCGCATCCTGCGGGACCGGAACTGGGACGGCCACACCCCCACGCCCCTGAACGAACCCGGCACCAAGGTCCGGGACGGGGAATACCTGCTGGCCATCAACGGGGTGGACCTGCGTCTGGACACCAATCCCTACAGCCTGCTGGAGAACAAGGTGGGCAAGCAGGTGGTGCTGAAGGTGGGGCCCGACGCCGACGGCGCCGACAGCCGCGAGATCACCGTGGTGCCCATCGACAGCGAGGCCGAACTGCGTTACGAGACCTGGGTGCAGGACAACAGGCGCAAGGTGGATGAGCTTTCCGGTGGGCGCATCGGCTACCTCCACATGCCCAACACCGCCGTCGGCGGGCAGGAAGGCTTCGCCAAGGGATACTACCCGAATCTGCGCAAGGAAGGGCTCATCATCGATGAGCGCTTCAACGGCGGAGGCTTCATCCCCGACTTCTACATGAACATCCTGCGGCAGAAGCTGGCCAACCTCTGGAAACCCCGCTACGGCCAGGACTGGCGCACGCCGGGCACCGCCTTCATGGGCCATATGGCCATGATCAGCAACGGCTACGCCGGCAGCGGCGGCGACGCCCTGCCCTACTACTTCAAGCATTACGAGCTGGGGCCGGTCATCGGCACCCGCACCTGGGGCGGCCTGGTGGGTATTCGCCGCGGCGTCGGGCTGATGGACGGCGGCAATGTGACCTTCCCGGAATTCGGCCTGTTCGACATGAACGGCCGGTGGGATGTGGAGAACTACGGCGTGGACCCGACCATCCCCCTGGACAATTTGCCGCACGAGGAAATCGCCGGCCGCGATCCCCAGCTGGAAAAGGCCGTGGAAGTGCTGCTGAAGAAGATCGAGGAAGAGCCCGTGGAAGTGCCCACCATCAAGCGCTTCCCCCGGGACAAGACGCGTTAGATTCCGCTGCCGTCCATGGACGGAGGCCCTGCCTTTGGGCGGCAGGGCCTCCGTTCCTTTTTACAGGAACCGCCGCAAGACCCGCCTGATGGTCATCCCCTGCACCAGAATGCTGAACAGCACGACAATGTAGGTGCACACCAGGATGAGACCTTTTTCCGGAATGGCGGGCAAGGAAAGCGCCAGGGCCACGGAAATCCCTCCGCGCAGCCCGGCCCAGGTCAGAATCCGCGTCACCCCCCGCGGGAACTGGTTGCGCAACCCGATGAGACTGACCGGCAACCACACCGAAACCAGGCGCGCCCCCAGCACGATGCCGATGACCACCAGCCCGGCCAGAGCCGCCTTCACCTGGAAGGCGATCACCAGCACCTCGATACCGATGAGCATGAACAGGATGGCGTTGAGGATCTCGTCCAGCAGCTCCCAGAATTTTTCCAGGTAGTCCGCCACCTCCGCGCTCATGGCCAGGGCCCGGCCCCGATTCCCGATGAGGATGCCCGCCACCACCATGGCGATGGGCCCGGAAACATGCAACGCCCAAGCCAGGCTATAGGCGCCCATGACCAGCGCCAGCGTGATCATCACCTCGACGCTGTAGGCGTCGATGCTGAGCATCATCCGGTAGGCGATGTAGCCCGCCACCAGCCCCAGCAACGCGCCGCCACCCGCTTCGCGCAGGAAGAAGAGGAGAACATCCACGGTCCCCATGGAACCGTTGTGAGGGCCGTGCTCGCCGCCGGCCCCCAGCATGGCCACCAGGGCAGTGAAAACCACCACCGCCACGCCATCGTTGAACAGGCTCTCCCCCGCGATATTGGCTTCCAGATCCTTGGGCGCGTCCAGGGTTTTGAGGGTGCCCATCACGGCGATGGGGTCGGTCGGGGAGATGAGCGAACCGAAGATCAGGCAGGCCAGGAAGCGAACCTCGAAACCCAGCCAACCGAAGACCAGATAAGCCCCCGCTCCCACCAGGAAAGTGGACATGAGCAGGCCCACCGTGGCCAAAGAACCGATGGTCAGCTTGCGCCGGACAAAGTACTCCAGGTCCACATGCAGGGCACCGGCAAAGAGCAGGAAGCCCAGCATACCGTGCATCAGGGCGCGGTTGAAATCGATGTTGCCCAGCGCCTGCTGCAACGACGCGTGCATGCCCAGCTGCGGGAAGATCCCATGCAGCAGCATCATCACCAGGCTGCTGACCAGGGAGATCATCAGCAAACCCACGGTGGGTTCCAGGCGCAGCCAGCGGTGATTGATGTAACCGAAGATGGCCGCCATGACCATCAACAGGGAGACGATATCGAAAAGACTCATTGTGTACCTCGCGCCAGGGGGCGGGATCGGAAGCCCAGGGTGATATAGGCGGTGTCGTGGCCATCGGTGCTGCGCCCGTAGGCCGCCGTCAGGGGACCCAGAAACGTGGTGACGACCACGCCCACCGAGCCGGTGTAGCGCAGATCCCGCAAGGAAGTGCCCGCGGCCCGGTACCACGCGTTGCCCGCCTCCAACTGGGCCAACAGATACCAGGAAGTGGCAAAGGGACTGGCCCCGCCGTGGATCTTGTGGTGCCACTTGAGGCGGCCCAGCGCGTACTCCTGACCACGCAGCTGCTTGCCGGCGAAGGCGGTCAGGCCGTCCAGGCCCCCCAGGGTGAACATCAGGTGCTCCGGCAGGTCGGAATTCAGCGCGCCGCCGCCTTCGACACTGATATGGATGACATTCCGCCCCCAGGTGCGGGCCCTCAGCAACCGGGCCTCCAGCTGGTCGAAATCCCGGTCGCCGCCAAAGGCGGAACGGTCGCCGCGATACCTCAGATAGCCGGCATACCCGTCCAGAGGCAGGCCGGCCAAATCCAGCTTATCCCACTGCAGGGCGGCCACCCAGCCACCCCGCGCGCCGCGGCCCTCGGTCAGTGGAAGTTCCGTCCGGTCGGAGGCGTGCAGGTAGCCGTAATCCAGGCCTGCCCGCAACTCTCCCCATTTCCCGATCCTGAGGCCCAGTTCGGCCCGCAGCGTCATGGCCTGGGTCTTGTAATCACCCCGGTACCGCAGATCATGGTACCAGGGCTGGATGGTGTTGGCGTACTGCCCGCTCAGGGCCAGGAACGGCCCGCGCCGCCAGTTCAGCGGCTGGTAGTATTCCGTGCGCAGACGCAGGGTGGGTCCGGCCAGCAGATCGGTGCGCAATTCCGCGCCGAAACGGTTCAGCTCCAGCCAGGTCCAGCGCAGGCGGGCGTCCAGCAGACTCTCGTTGCCCGTGGCCCCGTAATAGGTGGCCCCGAAATTCAGGATGTGCGGCGCGTAGTATTTTTCGTCGGCGTGAATGGTGAGCCGGGCCTCGCGCGGGCCCGTGTATTCCAGGCTGAAATCCACCAGGGAGAAGATGCCGAAATCGTAGATGGTCAGCAAATCCCCCTTGAGCCGGTCCAGATCCAGGGGGCGGCCGACTTCCTGGTGGATGTTGGCCAGAATGGCCTGATCACTGACTCGGGTCCGGTTCCGCAGCCCGATGGCCGTGATCCGCAACGGCCCCGGGTCCGGCCGGGAGTGTCGCGCCAGGTGCTCGGCATAGGCCGCGGGGGAAAGCGCCAGGGGACGCAGGGCATCGGCCTGGGCCATGACCGCCTCGTAACCCGGGCCGATGGCGTCATCGGCTCTTTCGTACTCGAGGGTATTCATCTCCAACTCGGGGCGGATCACGAAATCCGCTTCCCGCAGGACCGGGACCACGCTGTGGCGGCCGACGATGACATCCTTCTGAAGCGTCACCCCCAGCAGCTCGTGGAACGAGGCGGGGTCGGCGTCGCTCGGCAAGGGCTCCACATCCACGGCGATGATTTTTTCCGCCCCCATCCGGCGACACACATCCACCGGCACGTTCCGCACCAGATAGCCGTCCACCAGCGTCCTCTGCCCCCAGCGCACGGGCGGGAAAACTCCCGGGATGCTCATGCTGGCGCGTACCACTTTCAACAGGTTCCCCTGCTCCGGGGCCACCAGTTCGCCCGTTTGCAGATCCGTGGCCACCGCCCGGAAGGGATACACCAGATTGTCGAAGCCCTGGTAACCGCCCAGATACAGGCTCTCATCGCGAAAGACGAAACTGAATTTCTGGCCCGCGATGATCCCATTGGGCATCACCAGCCGCCCGCGCCAGCCCCACTCGAAAGGCAGGAAGGCTCCCGAGGCGTCCTGCTTGCGGCGGAAGGTGCGCTGTGGGTGGGCGGGGTAATCGTTGAAGATGTCCGCCCAGGCCAGCTCCCGAAAAAGATGGTCGATCTCGTCCGGCGTCCGCCCCACCGCGTACAGAGCACCCACCACCGCGCCCATGCTGGTGCCCGCCACGTAATCCACCGGGATGTTCAGATCCCGCAAGGCCAGCAGCACCCCCACATGGGCACCACCGCGGGCTCCGCCCCCTCCCAGCACCAGCCCCACCGCGGGCCGCTCCTCGGCGGCCTCCGCCATCAGTGCCGCCGCCGTCAGTGCCGTCAGGCACAAACAGACCGACAGGAGCACACGGGATCCCCATACCCTCAAGGCCATGAACCTAGAAGAAGTCGAACCCGACCATCACCGACCAGATGCGGTTCTTGGCCTTCTTCATGAGGATCTCATCGCGCTGCGAATCGATGGGATCGGAAAGACCATGGGTGTAGCGGCCTTCGACGGTGAAGCCCAGGAATTCGGTTCCCGCGCCGAGAACCAGGCCGAAGTCCGCCCTATTCAGGTCGTCGGTGATATCCACCTCGTTCCAGTCGCTGTTGATGGTCTTGTTGCGCTGCTCGGCCTTGTTCAGGAAGGCCACGCTGGCCCCGCCGTAGACGAAGGGCTTGAGCAGCGGGGTCGGGAACTCGTACTTCAGCAGCACGGGGAACTCGAAATAGGTCAGCTTGGTCTCCCATTCGGCCGAGCTCAGGCTGTTGGATACACGCCCCTTGGCGCCCTTGACGGAGTAAAGGCCCTCCACCTGCAGTTTGAGCGGGCCCATGGGCAGCTTGATGAAAGCCCCACCCACGAATCCGGTCACGGCCTCATGCTCCAGCCGGTCCAGGCTGTCGATGGATTCCAGGTCGTTCAGATTGGCGATATTCAGGCCGACCTTCAAGCCGTACCCCAGCTGGGCGCTGGCGGGAGCCGCCATCACCAGCAGAACCAGGGCCATCGCCCCACCGATCCCCATGTAGCCGATCCCCATGTGCTTGCGCATTCTCCTACCTCCCGAAATGTGCGGTGTGAGTTGCCGAAGGAAACCATAAAATGAAGCAGGGGGAAACCACAATAGGAATTCCCCGCGTTGATGCTCAGGAACCGTCCGGCCGCGGTGCCGGGGTGTGGGCGCGCCGCAAAGCGCGGGCGCGCTGCAGCAGTTCGATCACCTCACGATTACCCGGGGCCAGCCGGGCCGCTTCGCCCAGATCCCGCAGGGCCTGGTCGTAGCGCTGGGCATGCAGGTGCAGCAGGCCTCGGTTGTACCAGGAGGTGGCCGAATCCGCATCCAGTTCAAGGCTGCGGTTCAGGGCCTGCTCGGCGGCTTCCTGCTGCTTGCCCATGATCAGGGCCAGCCCCAGATCCCGCCAGGCGCCGGCCGATGCGGGCTGGAGATCGACAGCAGCTTGCAGATGGGGCAAAGCCTGGATAGCATTCTTCTTCTCGAGATAAAGGTGGCCCAGGGTGGCCTCGATACGGCCATCCGGCCGCTCCAGTCGGGCCAGACGCCGCCCGGCTGTTTTCAGATCCTTGATGGCGCGATCCGTATCGTTGCCATAGGCGAAGACCAGCCCTCGCACCCGATAGGCCCAGGGCTCATCCAGCCCCTTGCGCAGCAGGATGCCCGCCGCGTTTATCGTCTGCTCGGCCCAGAAGACCTTCTTCCGGCCCGGGGCGGCCGCCTCGAAGCGATCCCAGGCCAGCCGGGTATAAGCCGAAAGGGAACCCGTGAAATAGTAGCGATCAAAAGCCAGCCAGACCTTCTGGTGGGTCTTGCTGCCGCCGGGTTTCAAGCGGGGGTACTTCAGGCTCCGAATACCCAGCGCGCCCCCGAAGGGCGGCGCATGGGCCGACTCCGTGTACCAGCGGTCGGCCTGCCTGTATTCTCCCAGGGCCTCGGCGATTTCGCCCATGGCTCGCCAGCATTCGGCCTGATGCTCTCGG
>PDQT01000253.1 GCA_002747875.1 bacterium DOLZORAL124_64_63 | reverse complement strand
CGGGTCGGTCTGGTAGTGGGTATAAGCCACCATCGCGATGCGACCGGCGGATTTCCCAGTTTTTTCTCTGTGTTCTAGTGTATTCACCATCGGCCTCTAATCGGTGTTTTCTATTTTGTCGTCTTCGGACGTCCAGTCCTCACCATAAATCTCCAAGGGGAACATCCGCGGGACCACGCCGAACATGAATTGGCGTTGCTTGAGAGCCAAATGGTTGGCCTCGTGTTCACCGCAGACGGTGCGAAGATAGCTTTCCAAGGAAAATATCTGGATTTCCACCGGAAAGCGATACGGGCGTCCTCCGCCGTATTCCTCGAACAAAATATCGACATCGCCCTTGAAGACTTTAAATCCTTTGCTGCTGAAAGTGTTGAGAGCGCTGCCGTAGCGGGTCTTAGCCAGGGTGTCGGTCACGTTGCGCCACCCGAAGGAGTTGCCCAGGCAGGCATCCAGCAGGCTCAGCAGATCATTCAGGCTGTCGGTATCCGGCACGATGAACATGGCGCCGATCAGGTCGCCGATCTCGTCCGGGTTGTTGATGCCCTTGCGGATCATCTTGGACAGCACGCTGCCGGCGCTCTGCTGGCGCATGCGGTCGAAACGGGTCTTCTCCACCACGCGGTGGCGGCCGTCGATCAGCTCGTAGCCCAAGGGGGCCACGGCCATCTTGAAACGGCAATTGTAGTAGAGCACGTCCAGGCAGATATTGCGGCCGTCGTGCTTCTTCTCCAGGAAGGTGCTGCGGAAGTCCCAGAGCATGTGGTCGGGTTGGGGACGGCTGGTGTACTCGATGGTGTGGCCGTCCGGGCCCAGGCGGTAGCCCACCGTCAGGTCGTGGATCTGGCGGGTGTGCTGCCAGAGGCCGCGGTTGAGAATTTCCTCGAAGTGGGAAAGATGGCGTGGGCCGTCCTGGATGACACGGCACTGGTCGATGTGCAGCAGGGTCTGGGCCAGGAACAGCTTGCGGCGGGCCTCGAAGCGCTTGAGAGTCGAGGGACCGTCGAAGCTGATGCGCATCAGATCGCGCACGTCATGGCAGTCGCGTACTTCCTGGTCGGGCAGAACGCTGCCCAGACGCTCTTCGGGCAGGATGTCCAGGGTAGCATCCAGATAGATATCCGCCTCCCGCAGATATTCGCTGGCGCGGGCCAGCATCTGGGGCAGACGCATGTCATTGCTCTGGCTGCCGATGGGGAAGAAGAAGCGGGTCAGCTCCTGGCGGTAGGCCTCATCGTCCTGGCGCATGCGGCGGTAGCTGAGCCGGATCAGGTGCAGAAGGCGGGAACGTTCGGCGGCGAAATGCGGGTCCAGAAGGGGGTGGGCGGTGTGATCCATCGCCCCCCCCGATTCCGTTCCGTTGCCCGGGGTGCCGTGAACGTTGTTCCGCATCGTCTGCTTGCACCCTCCGGGGCTCTCGGATCAGATCATGTCCATAACTTAGATCATATCCAGAACCCGTGCCATGTCGGATTCCAGGTCCTCGTATGTTTCGCAACCGACGGCGATCCGGACCAGATCGTCCGTGATTTCCGCCTGCAGGCGCTCTTCCACCGGGATGCCCGCATGGGTCATGCTGGCGGGGTGCTCGATCAGGCTTTCGATACCGCCGAGGCTGACGGCCAGGGCCGGTACCTCGACGTTGTTGATCAGCGTCTTGCCCGCTTCCAGACCGCCCTTAACGCCGAAACTGAAGACGGCTCCGGGGCCGCGCATCTGCCTTTTGCCCAGTTCGTATTGAGGGTGGCTTTCCAGGCCGGGGTAGCGGATCCAGGCCACCTTGGGGTGGTTCTCCAGGAATGTCGCCAACCGCATGGCGTTCTCCATGGCGCGGTCCATGCGCAAGCCCAGGCTCTTGACGCCCCGCAGCACCAGCCAAGCCTGATGGGGGTCCATGGTTCCCCCGATATTATAATGGACGGCGCGCAATCTAGCGAGGACATCCGGGTCCTTGGCCACGACCATGCCGGCCACCACGTCGGTGTGCCCGTTGATGAACTTGGTCATGCTGTGCAGGACGATGTCCGCGCCTTCACCCAGGGGATTCTGCAGATAGGGCGAGGCGAAGGTGTTGTCCACGCAGAGCAGGGCGCCCCGGTCGTGGGCGATCTCGGCGCAGGCCGCGATGTCGGTCATCTTGAGGGTGGGATTCGCGGGGGTTTCCACGTACACCAGCTTGGTGTTGTCGCGCATGGCCGCGGCCACGTTCTCGGGGTTGGTGCTGTCCACGAAGCTGCTGCTGACACCGAAGCGGGGGTACTCGTTCTCCAGGATCATGCGGCTGGGGCCGTAAAGGCTTTCGGTGGCCACGATGTGAGTGTCCACGCCCAGGAACGTCAGGTAGACCATGTTCACGGCGGCCATGCCGCTGGCCGCGCCCAGGCCGCCGCAGCCGCCTTCCATCTCGGCGATGTTCTTCTCCAGGGCTTCGGTGGTGGGGTTGCCCAGGCGGGTGTACTTGTAGCCGGGTTCGCCGCCGAAGCAGGCGGCACCGTGGTCGGCATCGCGGAAGGCAAAGGTGCTGCTCTGATAGATGGGGGTGGCCACGGCACCGGTGGCGGGGTCGATGTGCTGACCGGCGTGGATGAGCTTGGTGTTCAGTCCGCGCTTCTCGATATCCTTCATGGTGGTCCCTTTCTGGGTGAAAAGCCGGGAGCGGGGGCATCTGTTTGCAGGTCAATAATGCGCTGTCGGCAAGCATTTCACAAACGGGGATAGAGCGGCCCCCCTCTCCATCTTGTCTCCCCACCCCCCGGGCAGTATTTTGGGGTGGTCTTCAATTCCCGCCATCACTGACCCGGAGGTCCCGCATGCTTTCCCGGAACAATGTTCTCACCTTCATTCTCCTGAGCGGCCTGCTGCTGGGGGCCGTGTCGGCTTCCGCGGCCGACCCCAAAACCTGGAACTACATGCCCTCCGGCGAAACGGGCACCCAGGCTTTCCGCGCCGATCATCCCACCTGGGATGGCCGCGGCGTGGCCGTCGCCATCTTCGACACCGGGGTGGATGCCTTTGCCCCGGGGCTGCTGGAAACCAGCACCGGGTTGACGAAGCTGATCGATGTGCGCGATTTCAGCACCGAGGGCGATTTCGAAACCGCCGTGGCGGAGCGCGATGAGTCCGGCTCCGACGCGGCTCCCGTTTTCGCCACCGAGGACGGCCTGCTGCTGCGTGGCGCGGAAAAGCTGCCCGTGCCGCCGGCTACCCAGGCCACCGTCTACATCGGCGAGATCGCCGAGCACCGCTTCCAGAACAATCCCAGCGTGTACGACCTGAACGATGACGGCGACAACAGCGACCGCTTCGGCTTCATCGTCTACGCCGCCGAACGTCGGGCCGTGGAGGAGGCTCTGGGCATCGGTCGGGGCTACGAGATGCTCATGGGCCTGAACGATACCGCCCGCCGGACCATCGAAGAAGAGCGCCGGAGCGCGCGGGTCTGGGTCGTGGTGGTGGACACCGACGGCAACGGCGATCTGGCGGACGAGCAGATGCTGCGCGACTACCTCGTCAACTACGACGCCTTCGCCCTGGTGGGCGACAACGCCCCGGACAGCCGCAGCCTCATGGCCTGGGAGTTGAACGTGCGCGCCAACGAGGACTTCCTGGGCAAGCCCGAGGCGCCGACGGTGGAATTCCATTTCGATGACGGCAGCCACGGCAGCCATTGCGCCGGCATTGCCGCCGGGCACGATGTCAGCGGCCAGCGGGGCATGGACGGCGGGGCGCCCGGTGCCTGGCTCATCAGTTACAAGCTGGGCGACAACCGCCTGGCCGGCGGGGCCACCCGCACCAGCAGCATGCGCAAGTGCTACGAGTACGCCGCCGAGTTCGAGAAGAAGTACGGCATTCCCGTGGTGGTGAACATGAGCTTCGGCATCGCCTCGGTGGAGGAGGGCGAGGACAGCATAGGCCGCTGGCTGGATGACATGCTGGTGGACCATCCCACCCTGTACGTCTGCACCAGCGCCGGCAACGAGGGCCCGGGTCTGAGCACCGTGGGCATCCCCGGCACCAGCCGCAGCCTCATCAGCAGCGGCGCCTACCTGAGCGTGGAATCGGGGGCCGATCTTTACAACGCCCGCATGCAGCGCAACGTCCTGTTCAATTTCAGCAGCCGCGGCGGCGAGACGGCCAAGCCCGATGTGGTGGCGCCCGGCAGCGCGCTGAGCACCGTGCCCGGCTTCATCGACGGCATGGCCCGCTTCAACGGCACCAGCATGGCCTCGCCCCAGACGGCGGGCGCGGTGGCCTGCCTGGTCAGCGCCGCCCGGCAGGAGGGGCTGGACATCCACTGGGGCATGATGAAGCGCGCCCTGATCGCCGGCGGTGTGCCCGTGCCGCATCTGGACCTGACGGACCAGGGCGGCGGCTTGGTGAACACCCCGGCCAGCTGGAAAATTCTCAAGCAACTGGCCGGCAGCAAGACGGCGCGGCAGATCCTGCGCTACGACATCGAGACCCCTTGCGTCTTCCAGGATGACGGCATGAGCGACGCGGCCTATTGGCGCACCCCCGGCGGCGTGCCGGTGGCGCCGGAGGAGGTCACCTTCACTGTGCGCCCCGTCTTCCACCCGGACATGACGCCCGACGAGAAAGACAGCTTCTTCCGCAGCTTCCGCTTCAAGAGCGAGGCCAACTGGCTCAAACTGGTCTCCGGCGATCGTTACATCCGCGGCGACATGGGCATGACCGTGGCCGTGAAATACGACGGCAAGAAGCTGCAGGAGCCGGGGCTGTACAGCGCGCGGGTCATCGCCACCCTGGATGGGGGCGACCTGGGCGGTCTGGCCGGCCGTGAATTCTCTCTGTGGAACACCGTGGTGGTGGGCGATCCCGTGGGCCCGCAGAGCGGCTACATGAAGGTGTACGAGGGCAAGGATCTGGCCCAGAGCTGCGTGCACCGCTACTACGTGGATGTGCCCGCCGGCGCCTCGGCCATGCGCGTGCGCCTGGAAGTGAGCAAGGATACCGGCGCGGACAAGGGTGCCCGGGCCCTGGTCGAGATCTGCGACCCCCAGGGCGTGGTGCGCGGCGGCTGGGCCGGCTACGCCAGCGTCGAAGGGGACAACATCAAGGACAGCACCGTGCTGACCCCCGAACTGTATCCCGGCACCTGGGGGATCAACGTCTGCGGCAGCATCACCGCGCCCTCTTTGACGGACTACCGCCTGAGCGTCAGCTTCGACGGCTATGACGTGCGGCCGGCCGTGGTGGAAGGCTTCGTGGCCGAGTCGGCGGGCCAGGACACCGACGGTCAGGTGACGGTGACGCGCGGCTTCAGCGGGACGTTCCGAGGTCGGGCGGCCGCCGCCATGGAAGGTTTTTGCGGCCAGGAAGAGGTGAAGATCGAGGACACGGACGAGTGGACCCACAGCTTCACCCTGGACGGCACCACGCCGCGCGCCGAATTCCATCTGGTGATGGACGAGGCCGTGGGCAACCTGTTCACCGACTGCGCCGTGAACATTCTGGATGCCAACGGCAAGGCCGTGCAGGCCACAGGCTTCAACGGCACCGAGGTGGAGATCGGCATGGAATTGCCCGCGGGCCGGGACCAGGCCACCTACACGCTGCAGGTGGTGGGGGCCTTTGCCATCGCCGAGGAGATGGCCGAGTGGGGCTTCGACATGACCCAGAAGTTCTACTTTGCCCGCCCGGTGCGCGGTTCGGTCGAGCGGGCGGGCGGCGGTCGGCTGACTCTGCCCTGCGGCGTGCCCACGGAATTGAACATCAGCTTCGACGAGTCATGGCCCGGCGCTCCCGAAGGGATGAACGTCTTCGGCCGGCTGACGCTGCGGGATATGCGCACGGATGACCGCCGGCCCGGCGACGAAGGTGGCCGGCTGGTGCTGGAAGTGCCTCTGAAAGTGGGACAATAGAACCGCGCTAACGCCCCTCGCGGGTGGTGGTCAGCAACGCCTCCAGCCGGGCCATGTGGTCCCGGCGGGAGGCGTTTTTTTCCGCCCAGCGGCGGGCCTGCTTGCCGGCGTCGGCGGGCAAATCAGCCGCCCGCAACAAACCCCGCATGATCCCTTCCGCGTCGCCTGCCGGCATGATCACCCCCGTCCGCCCGTCTTCGATCATCTCCGGGATGCCGCCGATATCCGTACCCGCCAAAGGCACCCCGGAGGCCAGGCTTTCCAGTGCCGCCATGGGACCGTTTTCGTACCACTGGCTGGTCAGGACCGAGAACCGCGCGCGGGACAGGGCCCGCCGGAGGCCGCCGATGTCCAGGGCTCCCAGCACCTCTACGGATTTCAGACCAAGCAGGGCGATATGCGCCCGCAGGTTGCCCTCGCAGGGGCCGGTTCCGGCGATGCGCAAGGGCAAGGGGGGCACGGCGATTCGGCCGGCGGCGTGCTCGGTTTCCCACAGGTGCTGGGCATCCAGGAGGGTGCGCAGGCCTTTCTCCCGGGAGATCCGTCCGAAGTAGAGGATGGAATCGCCGGTCCCGCGTCGGTCCAACTTGTCGGGATGCCAGAAATCCAGATCCACGAAATTGGCGAAGTGCCGTAGCCGGTGCTCCGGGTAGCCCCACTCGGCGAATTTGCGGCGGTAGAAATCGCTGGGGCAGAGGAAGCGCCGCACCGTGTTGGGGTACAGGCCGCGGGAACGCTGATGGAAGGTCTCCACGGCAGCCAGCAGAGATGCGGCCCGGCTTCCCTTCACGCACTTGCCCAGCACCGCATGGTGCAGTTGCCCCCCTTTGCAGCGTTCGCATACTCCGTCCAAGCGCAGCATGTGGATGGCGGGGCAAAGCAGGCGCAGGTCGTGCAGGGTCATCACCACGGGGATGCCGTGCCGCTCAAGGACGGGCAGGATAGAGGGGCTGAGGTGGTGGTAGATGTTGTGCAGATGGGCCACGTCGGGGCGCGCCTCGCGGATGAGAGCGTCCAGGTTGCGGGCCGCTTCGCGGTTCCAAACCAGGCTCAGAGCGCTGCCGATGGCGCCGGATCCGAAACGTGGACGGCTGTAGTCGTGTGCCTTGACGAAGAAGCGGTCCCAGGGCGAGGGGCGGGCGTGTTCGTCGGCCATGGCGAAGGGGATGACGTCCCAGCCGGCGGACCGCAGGTCCTCTTCTTCCTGCACAAGGTAGCGGCCCACGCCGCCGGCGGGTCCCACATCGTGGTAGAACTTGTTGATCAACAACAGTCTGGGCTTTGCCATGCGCGGGCCTTTGATCGGGTGGAACAGGGTGGCAAGGGGGGACAGCCACGGACCTAAATGGAGCTATTTCGTCTTCCCTGTCAAATCCTCAGCCAGCATCAGCGCGTTGCCGTCTGGATCATAAAAGGTGGCCAGCTTGACCATACCCTCGTGGACAGCCGTCTCTCCATCGAATTTGACTTTGGCTTGCTCCAGTTTTTCTCGCGCGGAATCCAGGTCAGCGACCCCAAAAACCGGCATGCAATTGCCGGGCGTGGGCTGGGCATACTCACCAAGACCAAGGGTGACGCCGGGAGTGTTTGTTTGAAGCTCCGACCAGCCCGCTTCATCGATATGAAAGAGTGTTTCGAATCCCAGCATGGCATTGTACCACTCGGCGCTGGCATGGCGATCTTTGGCCGCGAGCGCGATGGTGATGGTGTGGTCTACGGAAATTAGCGACATGATTATCCTTTCTTTTTGATCAAAAATATACTAACAATAAAATATGGACATTAAGTTATTTGTCAACATAACTTCAAGGGCATGGGCATTGCCTATCCTGTGGAGCCTGCACGAGGGGGTTCCTGGTCGGCAAGCGCCACTGTTGGCCGCAACCGGCGCGAGCAGGACCGCCTTCGCGCAAAGCATGAATCATCTTATCGCTATCGGCCTATTGGAAAGAAATCCAGGCTATGGGCATCCCTTGCGTCCAGAGTTCCGGCTCACACAATCGGGAATCAGGGCAGCGGCTATCGCTCACAAAATCCAAGCTGTTTCTGCAAAGGAAGATCAGGATTTGCTGCGTCGGTCGTGGACCGTGCCCGTCCTGACTTTGCTTAGTGCCCCCAATCAGTTCAATGAAATAAAGCGGAATTTGCAGCCGATCACGGATCGAGCCTTATCCCTGTCGCTGAAATCAATGGAAGACAGGAACTGGGTAAGTCGCAGCGTTGATACCATCGCCCGTCCCCCGAAACCTCTTTATCGCGCAG
>PDQT01000240.1 GCA_002747875.1 bacterium DOLZORAL124_64_63 | reverse complement strand
TCCCGCCAAGGTGCGTCACTACGCCAAAGCAGCAGGCAAACTAGCCAAGACCGACGCCATCGACGCCCGCGTTATCACCGGGTTTGCGGAATGCTTCAAGCCCGTTGCCGCGGAGCCCAAAAGCCCGGAACAAGAGGCTTTGCAGCAGGCTGTCCGGCGCCGGGACAGGCTTGTGCGGCTGCGCTCCGCCGAGAAAAGCGCCCTGGCCAAGGCCACCGACAAACTCGTCGCCAGCGACATCAGGGCCGGCATCAGGCAGCTTGACAGGCGCATAAGGAAGCTGGAGGAGCACATAGCCGGCATCGTCCGGGACACCCCCCGGTTCCGTGAAAAATCAGACCGCATGTGCGAGATCGTCGGCGTGGGCCAGGTCATCTCGACAACCGTCCTCGCCGAGATGCCCGAGCTGGGGAAGATAAGCGACAAACAGGCGTCCAGCCTCGTCGGCCTTGCCCCATTCAACAACGACAGCGGGTACAGGCACCGGAAACGCCGCATCTCGGGAGGCCGCCAAATGCTGCGGCGCACACTCTACACCCCCGTGCTCTGCGCCACCCAGCACAACCCTGTGTTCAGGGAGTTTTACCAGCGCCTGAGGAATGCCGGCAAACCCCACCATGTGGCCGCAGTGGCCGTCATGCGCAAGCTCGTTTGCCTTCTCAACAGGATGCTTTCAGACCCCGATTTTGTGCCTATAAAATAAATTTCAAATTAGAGTTGCTCCAGATCGTGGCAGCCGCTTGCGAGGTTACTCCTCGACGACCATTGCCTTGGGAGGTTTGCCGGAGCGGGTGGGTTTGATGAGCTCGGGAACGTCCGACGGTTTTTCGGCGGTGGGTTCCGTGTCTGTGCTGGGGGGAGTGGTGTTCGCGCTGGTGCTGGTGGTTTCGGTGGTTTCCTTGGCGGTGTCGTTTTTGGCGATGGCTGGCGGTTCTTGGGCAGGTTCCGGTTTTTGGCCTTGGTCTGCGGTTGGGGTTTCCGCAGGTTGCGCGCTGGTTTCCGGCGGGTTCTCCGGGCTTTTTGGGGGAGCCTCAGCTGCCTCTGCCGTTTCCCCGCTCTGGCTGCCGGTGAGCAAGTGCTCGAACTCTTTGTAAGCATAGATGCCGCCGCCGATCAGCAAAGCGGTGACGATGAACACGGTCATGGTTTGCAAGACTGAGGAAGAGCTGCCCGTGCCGCGCTCCGCGTGTTCCTTCCTGTGGCCGTGCCGCCGTGCTGGCTCCGGGGTGGGGCGGTGGCCGCCGACGTGGTCGTGGCCGGATTTCAGGTATCCGTGGTCGTTGACGTTGGAGAGCACGTTGCCGGTCTCGAAGGCGTCCACCCACTCGTGGGCGTCCACACCGAGGTGATCGCTGTATTGTGAGAGGAAGCTGCGGGCGTAGCTGGGGGAGGGGAAAATGGAGTAGTCGCTCTGCTCCAGTGCCTCGAGGGTGGCAATGGGGATGCGTGTGGTGTGGGCAACGTCCCTGATGTCCAGCCCTTTGCTCTCGCGGGCTTTACGCAGTTGTTCGCCTATGTCGGTCCATTCGCTCATGGATTTTTAGAGGGGATTGGTGGTTGTAAGGGTGGGTGGTAGGGCGGGGGGAAGGTAAACGCATTTCCAGCCGACCACAAGCATGGATACACGCGGACTTTTACGCACCCGCTCACACCCCGGCCAGTGTGGAGAGGCAGTGTGAGACGGCAAAAAAACCGAAAGTGGCCGTCATGTGGGTGACACTGCCGTAGCCGGAGACGCAGTTGAGCCGCGAGCTGCCCGTGTCCGTGGGCTTTTTCGCGGCAACCTCGCCGTCGCACTGCTGGAAAACCGGGGACTCCGGGGAAAACACGCAGTCGATGCCGAACTTGCGCGCCTTGCGTTTCCGCTTGGGGTCGGCGCCGGCGGGGAAGCCGTATTCGCTGCGGAGTTTCCTCCGCACCTGGTTCATCAGGCTGTCGTTGTGGCAGCGGGAAATGTCGTCGATGCGGATTTGCGAGGGGTCGCGCAGTCCGCCCGCGCCGCCACAACTGATCACGGGGATGCCGCGCCGGTGGCAACTGGCGAGCAGCAGGGACTTGGCGGCCACGCGGTCGATGGCATCAACCACGTAGTCGAACCCCTCGCCGAGCAGGGCATCGGCATTGCGTGCGCTGAAAAACGCCT
>PDQT01000058.1 GCA_002747875.1 bacterium DOLZORAL124_64_63 | reverse complement strand
GCTGGGCAGGTCGTAAGCGTGCCCGTAAATCTTCACCATGTCGATGCTGGCGGGCACGAAGTCGTTGGCCAGATCTTCCGCCTGAGCGAGGTGCTGTTCCTCCGACGAGACAGGCTCCCGGCCATACCGGGGCACGAGCCCATCATCCGCCGCGAAGACGAAACGGTTGCGCCAGAAGCCTTCCACCGGCTCGGCGGCGTAGGCGATCATGCGGTCCACCAAATCTTCGGCCTCGCTGACGGTCACGGCGGGCAGACGCCCCAGGGCCACATCGGGCAAATCCATGCTCAATGAGCCGCTCGGAGTATCGAAGGAGACCAGAGGATCATCCGTCCCGAAGGGATGGACGCTGTAGCTCGAATGGGGATTCGTATCCGGGAAGTAATACTTTTCAATACTGGGCACCAGATCCACCAGGGCCGTGTTGGGGTCCTGGCCCTTGTAATTGCGGGGATCCTTGGTGGTGTTGCCCACCAGGCACACATAGCGCAGGTTACCGCCCCCGGCCTCAAACACATGCTGCAGATAGTTGCGGATGGCGTAGGCGTCCTTCTGGCCCCCGGAGTAGTTGGCATAGATGTCGTCCACCAGGACGGCCCGGGCCACGGGCGCGTCCACACCCGGCAGAGCGGTGTTCCGGTAGTCGCTGAGGCGCTGGGCCGCATTCTCGAAACTCTTGTGGTAGATGGTGATATAGTGCGCGTCCACCGGAGCCGAGCGCAGATCCGCCACCGATTGCCTGTGGCCCCCCGCAACGCGGAGCAGGTCATCCGGCGCCGAGACCAGGAAATGCCTGTCCGCCGTCGGTGTGCGCACCACGCCGCAGATCAGTTCTCCGGCCGCCGTATCCGGCTGCAGGACCTGGGCCGCCCGAGGATCCGAAACGTCCCACATGACATAGGAACCGGAGGCGGGCACGGTGATCGCCAGATCGAAAGCCTGCCCCTCCTGGGTCACCTCGTTCCGCCAGTGGGCAAACTCCAGCTGCCCGGCATGGCGCGTCATGTCCAGCGGAGACCAGTAGAAGACATCGAAGCTGTCCAGCATCAGCGGATTGGCTGATTGGGGATTGGCGGAGCGCACCGTCAGGGTGTTGGTTCCGTCCCGCAGGGAGGTGCTGGAGCCCACAACCCGAACCCGCAAGCTGTCCCGCTGATCATTGCCGGAAAAGCTGGCCATGGCCAGCTCAGCGGAATTCCCGTTCGGGAAGACTTCCGCCACGTAAACATAGGACTGGCTGGCCCCCAGAGGGATGTTGCCGCGCACATCGGTCACGACGATGGCGGTGCTGTCCACCAGCGGCGCCGTCAGGTTGAACGAACGGGTGATGCTGTTGATGATATTGTCATCCCACAGCCAGTTGTCCTGAACGGCCCCGGACATCTCATAGATCTGGCGCTCGAAATGGCGGCGCAGTTGGGCTCGGTCCTGACGCTGCCCGCCGTTGGCGGCGGCCGCCACCACACCGACCCGCGCCGGCGCACCGGGCAGGGCCGACGGGGTGGTCAGGTCTTCCCAGGTCAGCCAGTAGATGCCCCGGTTCTCCCAGGGATGGTTGTAGAATTCCAGGGGCTGGGCCAGAGGATCCGCCCTGTCCAGCCAGAAATCCGCAGCGAAGCCGTAGAAACGGATCTCGTCATCCAGGTTCCACTCTCCATCATCCCCTCCGATGAGTTGGATGGCCACCTCGTTCAGGCCCGCGGCGGCGGTCTGGGCGGATTCGCCCACTTCCGGATCTTCATCCAGGGCCACGGAGCCGCCACGGTAGAGCCGCAGCTTGGCCGGATCCACCTCGCTCAGGGTCAGCCCCATGTTGCTCAGTTCCTGCCCCGTCAGGCGGAACAGTCCGGTTTCATCGATCTCCAGGCGCAGCCAGTTCTCCGTCAGGCCGAACAGGCCGACAGGATCCCGCCCGTCCGCGCTTTTCTCCGCGGCCGCCAGCGCCAGGCCACCGGCCTGCAAGTCATAGAAAAGCTGTGGGTTGAGAACACCCGGCGGCAGGGAGGCACCCTCTTCGCGCGCCTTGGCGGCCGCCTCCCCCGCAGCGCGCCGCAACTGCCGGGCAGCCTTGCCCGCCGGCGCGTGCGGGATCTCCAAGACCAACCGGCGCAGGATGCCGTCATCCACGCCCAGAGGAACCGTGGCACCGGTCAGGGGCACATGGCGATAAATCCCAGGCAGACCGAATTCCACCGCAGAGAGGGCCTTGTCCCCGCCGGCCGGCTCTTTCCACCAGTCCAGTTCCACGATACGGGCCTGGATGGGCGCTGTGGTCGGCACCGCCAGCACCAGATTCACCTGCGGAGGCAGAATCTGCACCGAGCCATCCGGCTGATCCTGATAGGTCATGCGCCGCCCCCAGCGCACATCCTCCGGCTGGACATCCTCCCAGCTGGCCGGGCTGATCTCCACGGGATTCCGCACCTCCACCCGGGTGCGGTTATGGTCGGTGGAGAGGACACGCACCACCGGCTCACCCAGAACCGGCGACGCATGCCCTCCCCCGGCAGCCGAGGCCACGGCGGGATTCAACAGTCCCAGCAGCAGAAAACACCCCATGAAAACAGCCACCTGCCAGCCGATGCTGCGGGGTCCTAGGGCGCGCCCATGGGGAATCAACCCGGTATGCGAGGGGAAAAGGAACTGGTCTCGACGCATCATTCCCAACTTCTGAAAAAGGTTCTCAAGATCGGGCACCATGCCGCAGATGCCCCCGATAACAGCCGGCAAGGTCACGAAAGGCATGACGAGCAGCAGCAACAGGCTGAGCACCCCACCGGCCAATTCCAGCCGCCAGTCCGGATGATCGTAATGCGGAATGGCGTCCAGGACCGCATGGCTGGCCACTCCGGCCGCCGCCCCCAACCAGACGTTTCCCGTCAGACCTCCGGCCACAGCCCCGGCCGCGAAATGGGTGAACAGACACATCCCCGCTACTTTCCTTCCCGGTGGGAGCCCGCCGTGCCGGGCACCTTCTCCGCCTCATCGGGCAGCATGATAGGGATTTCCCCTTCCACCCGATAGCGCACCGCGCACCGGTTGCAGTAAAGCCACTGATGCTTCTCATCCGGGACCACGGCCTGCCGACACTGGGGGCAGGCCAGGATTTCAAGCAACTTGGGATCCAGCATGGGCTGCTGTCCTTTCATCTTGTCGGGAATGCCGATGAGCCCACCAAACAAACCCACCAAATAAAAACCACTTGGCACAAAAAAACCGGCACCCGTGCCCGGTTTGAATACCGGACGCGTGAGACCGAACGAATGACGGATGCTGGAAGAGGTTGGCCTGAGAATTATACGAAAAGCCCGCTCTCACGTCAAGCCCCTCAAAGCTCATAACCTGCAAGCTCATAACCTGCAAGCCCGTCCCCCGTTTCTATCCCGTCAGACCGGCTCAACCCTTTTCTTCGAATTTCCCCATATCCAGGAATTTCTGCAGCCGCCCGTCCAGCAACTCATCCACCGGCAAGTCCTCCAGTTCCGCCAGGGTGTCCAGGATCTTGGCCTTCACACTCAGGGCCATGGCCTTGTGCTCTCGGTGGGCGCCGCCGATGGGCTCGGTAATGATCCCGTCGATGACCCCCAGGGCCAGGGCGTCATTGCTGGTCAGCTTCATGGCCTTGGCCGCTTCCTTGCTCTTGGCGCCGTCGCGCCAGAGGATGGCCGCGCAGCCTTCAGGACTGATAACGGAATAGATGCTGTTCTCCAGCATGTAGACCCGATCCCCCACCCCCAGGGCCAGAGCGCCGCCGCTGCCGCCTTCCCCGGTGACGATGCAGATGATGGGCACGCCCATGTCGGCCATCTCGCGCAGGTTGCGGGCGATGGCCTCGGCCTGCCCCCGCTCCTCCGCCCCCAGGCCGGGGTAGGCGCCCGGCGTGTCGATGAAGGTGACGATGGGACGCTCGAAGCGCACGGCCATTTCCATCAGCCGCAAGGACTTGCGGTAGCCCTCGGGGTGCGCCATGCCGAAGTTGCGGCGGATGTTGCTTTTGGTGTCGCGGCCCTTCTGGTGGCCCAGCAGCATCACCTTGCGGTCCCCGATGGTCGCCATGCCGGCGACGATGGCTTCGTCATCCCGGTACATGCGGTCACCGTGCAGCTCAACGAAGTCGGTGCAGATGTGGTGGATGTAGTCGGTGGTGGTGGGCCGCATGGGATGGCGGGCCAGCTGCACACGCTGCCAGGGCTCCAGCTTGGCGAAGATGTCGTGGCCCAGCTTCTCGGCCTTGGCCTGCAGGGCCGCCACCTCCTTGCTCACATCCATGCCCCGCACCGCGGCGCTGTCCTGCAACTGCTGGATTTGCTCGTGGAGCTCGACCAGAGGCATCTCGAAGTCCAGCCAGAGGGCTTTTTTCTTCCAGTCCATGTACTTATGTCCTAAGGCTAGGCCCCGCGGGGCTCCGGGCAACACGACAGCGCACCATACAGCAGGGCCCCTTGTGAGAAGGGGCCTGAGCCCGCTGATTTAGCCATCTGCGGCCGGTCGTGTCAAGGGCTTTGGCAGGGCTTTGGCAACACAGGGCTTCGGCAACCCATTGTTCGGCGGCCCATGTCGGGCGGGTTCAGCGCCCGGATCACTCCTCCGATGACCCCTGATCCGCATCCACGAAACGCCCGTCGGCCAAGCGGCGCCGGGCCAAGCGGCCTTCATCCTCCAGCCAGCCGAACCGCAGGGGCGGCACCGGGGTGTCGAAATCCTTCACATGGGGCTTGATGTCCAGCAGCGGCGTGCCGTCCAACACATCCACACCCCGGATGCGCAGCACGTTGCCCGCCACCTCCTCGAGCCCCACCACCGACAGGCCGATGGCGTTGGGACGCCGCGGGGCACGGGTGGCGAACACCCCCCGCGGGGTGTCGTCCATGAACGGGGTGGGCCGCAAATCACAGCCCCGGCTCTGATGGAAGTGGTAGATGAGATAGATGTGGGAGAAACCCTCCAGATCCTGCAGACCGGCGGCGTATTCGGGAAGCACCACCACACGGCCCAGGGTGTCCGGGGCACCGGTGGGTTGAATGGGCATGCCCCGGCGTTCCTGAAAAGGGCTGTGGATGGTGCCGATGGGGTGAAATTCCATTTATCCTGTCCCGGAAAAGGTTTTACGGGCGGGTCAGCCCCGCCCCATGAAACGTCGCTTTTTCTCCACCTTGGCCGCCAACTTCACCCTCAGGGCAATGCCCGAAACCCCCGGCACCCGGCGCAGCTGACGCAAGCTGTCCAGGGTCAGCACCAGTCGGCGACCGCCGGAGCGCAGCAGCCAGCGCCGGCCATCCCGCTGCACGCGCACCACCAAGGGAATGGGCCGGGCCTGAACGGGATCCGGGTCCAGCTCAGGATCCGGACCCGGCAGGGCTTCGTCCAGTTCTGGAGGCGCCTCCAGGGTGGGGTCCACCGCCTTGTCCGCAACCGGTGTCCGGGGCGGGGCCACGCTCACGCCCCCCGGTCCCCCCAGACCGGCCAGGGCCCCCTGCACCGAGCAGCCCTCGTGATGGATCCGGGCGTAATCCTGGGCAGGGCCGTCGGCGGCTTCCTCCTGCTCCGGCTCCCAGCTCAGGGGGCGCAAGGGGCAGGGTTCGCCATAGGTGTCGAAAAGTCCCCCCAGCTGCTCCACCCCCGCGTGACCGGCCGCGTCCAGATCCATGTCCAGCTTCACCTCGCGGGTCCAGCACCCCAGCACCTCGTCGATGCGCGTCAGCCGGTCCACCACGATCTCGCGCTGCTCGTCGCTGCGCACCTGGACCCGCCCGCCGACCACCAGGATGCTGTCGCTCTCCACCAGATCCTGAGCCTCGGCGTAGAGTTTGGCGTAAACCACCAGACCGATGACGCCCGTCTTATCCTCGAAATGGCAGCGGGCGTAGACCCGCTTGTGGCGGTCGCGGTGCTTGGTGTGGCTGGTGATGACACCCTTGAGCGTGACCCAGGTGTTCTCGCCACAACGGTGGGCATTCTCGCAGGTGCTGGTCTCCAGGCTTTCGATCAGTTCGTGGTACTCGTTGAAGGGATGCCCGCTCAGAAAGAAACCCACCGCCTGGCGCTCCTTGCTCAGGCGCAGCAGGGGATCGAAGGGTTCGCACGGGCTGAGGGTGGGCCGCAACACTTCCGCGGCGGCCCCGCCCCCGAACAGGCTGGCCTGCCCCCCGGCACGATCCCGGGCCGCCTTCTGCCCGAAGGCCAGCGCCTTGTCCAGGTTCATCAGCAGCTGGTTGCGATGCCCCGGCAGACTGTCCATGGCCCCGGCGTGGATCAGCCCCTCCAGCACCTTCCGGTTCACCTTCTGCAGATCCACGTTCTCGCACAGATCGAACAGATCGGCAAAGGGCCGGTCCAGCTTCTCGCGGCACTCGCGAATGACCTCGATGGCCGCCGTGCCCACGCCCTTGACCGCGCCCATGCCGAACAGCACCTCCCCGTCCTTCACCTTGAACTCCGGATCCGGCAGATTGATGTCCGGCGGGCGGATGGTGATGCCCAGGGCTTTGACCTCGTCGATGAGCTGGGTGATGCGCTCGGACTTGCGCATCTCCGTGCTCATGGTGGCGGCCATGAATTCGGCCGGGTGGTGGGCCTTCAGCCAGGCGGTCTGGATGCTCAACAGCGCGTAGGCGGCGCTGTGGCTCTTGTTGAAACCGTACTGGGCGAAGAACTCCATCTCCTTGTAGACGTCCTCGGCCACGGCCACGTTGTAGCCGCGCTCCCTGGCGCCCTCCAGGAACTGGACCTTCATCTCCGCCATGATGTCCAGCTTCTTCTTCCCCATGGCCTTGCGCAGCGTGTCGGCCTGGCCCATGGTGAAGCCGCCCATGGTGGAGGCGATCTGCATCACCTGCTCCTGGTACAGGATCACCCCGTAGGTGTCCTTCAGGATGGGCTCCAGGCAGGGGTCTTTGTAGGTGGTCTTCTGCCGACCGTGCTTGCGCTCCACATACACCTTGTCCATGTCCGCGCCCAGGGGCCCGGGGCGGTACAGGGCGCAGATGGCCGTGATGTCGTCGTAGCAGGTGGGCGCCATCTTGCGCACCAGCTCCTGCATGCCGCTGCTTTCCAGCTGGAAGATGCCCACGGTGCGGCCTTCCTGCAGCAGCTGGAAGGTCGCGGCATCGTCGGTGGGAATTTCCGCCGCCTTGAGAAGCCGGCCCGTGGTCTGCTTGATCAGCTTCAACGCCTTGTCGATGACCGTCAGGGTGCGCAGGCCCAGGAAGTCCATCTTCAGCAGCCCCAGCCGCTCGCTCATGACCATGTCGAACTGGACGGTGATGTCGCCCTTGTTGTTGCGGTACATGGGCGCGTGCTCGATCAGCGGCGTGGGTGTGATCAGCACGCCGGCGGCGTGGATGCCCGTGTTGCGGTTCATGCCCTCCAGAACCAGCGCGTTGCGCATGAGCATGGCGTGGTCATCGGATTCCTGGGGCAGTTCCTTCAGACCCGGGGCCTCGTCGATGGCCTTCTTCAGGGTGATCCCTACCTCCTCGGGGACCATCTTGCTGATGCGGTCGCTTTCGGCGAAGCTGAAATCCAGGACCCGGGCCACGTCCTTGATGACCGCGCGGGCGGCCATGGTGCCGAAGGTGATGATCTGGGAAACGTTTTCCCGCCCATACTTGCGGGCGGTGTACTCGATGACCTCACCGCGCTTCTCGTAACAGAAGTCCACATCGATATCGGGCATGCTGATGCGCTCGGGATTCAGGAAGCGCTCGAACAGCAACTGATGGCGGATGGGGTCGATGTCCGTGATCCCCATGCAGTAGCACACCAGGGAACCGGCCGCGGAACCACGCCCCGGCCCCACCGGAATGTTCATCCTGCGCGCGGCGTCGATGAAGTCCCAGACGATGAGGAAATACCCCGCGTACCCGGTGGTCTTGATGATCCCCAGCTCGTAACTCAGGCGCTCTTCCAGCTCGGGCGTGATCTCGCTGTAGCGTTCCGACAGACCGACGCGCGCCAGATGGGCCACATAATCGTCCGGGGTGCTGAATCCTTCGGGCAGCGGGAACTCCGGCAACAGCAGCTTGTCCAGCTCCATCTCGAAGTCGATCATGTCCGCCACGCGCAGAGTGTTCTCCACGGCCCGAGGCCAGTCCTGGAAAATGGCCAGCATCTCTTCCGTGCTCTTGAAGTAGATCTCCGGCGTGTTGCTGCGCCATCGCTTGGGATCGTTCAGCAGGTTGCCCGTCTGGATGGCCATGAGGATGTCGTGGGCCTCGTGGTGGCTCTTGTCCAGGAAGTGGCAATCGTTGGTGGCGATAATCTCCAGATCCGTGGCCTTGGCCACCTGGGGCATCAGCTCACGGATACGTGTTTCTTCCTCGATGCCGTGGTTCTGGATCTCCAGGAAATAGTTCTCCTTGCCCAGGATCTCCTTGTACACCTGGGCCACCTCGATGGCCTTCTTCACGTTGCCGCTGCGCAGATGGAAGTTGGGCTCGCCGCTCATGCAGGCGCTCAGGCCCACGATGCCCTCGCTGTGCTCGGCCAGCAGTTGGTGGTCGATGCGCGGGCGGTAGTAGAACCCCTCCATGTAGCCCTTGCTGCTGAGCTTGCACAGGTTGCGGTAGCCCTTCTGGTTCCGGGCCAGCAAGATGAGGTGGTAGGCCTTGTTGTTGACCTTGTCCGCCTTGCGGTTGAACCGATCCGCGGCGATGTAGGCCTCCATGCCGACGATGGGCTTGATGCCGTTCTTCTTGCAGGCCAGAGAGAACTCCACCGCCCCGAACATGTTCCCGTGATCGGTCAGAGCCAGGGCCGACTGCCCCAGCTCCGCGGCGCGCTTGGCCATGACCCCGGTCTTCATGGCGCCGTCCAGCAGGGAATAATCCGAGTGGTTATGCAAATGGACAAAATTATTGGGCAGCTGCAAGTTATCTATATCCTGGGGATCGGGTTCGCGGGTGCTGTGGCTTTGGGCGGATTACAGCATAACACATGGGAGCGATGGGCACCACTTTCCCGGGCATCCACGACATCATCCGCCGCAGTCCAGACGGCCCCCTTCATTCGGCACACAGAATCCCATACGTTTTCCGGGCAGCGTTCCCCGCCCTATCCTTCACCGTGACCACCAGTTCATGCTTCCCCGGAGCCATCTCATCGGGCCAATGCACCAGCACGCGGTCTCGGGGTGGGTCCGGCTCCACGATCAACCGCCCGCCATCCAACGTGCAGGCCAGGCTCCCCGTATCCAGCCCGCAACCCGCATCGAAGGCCGCCAGCGGGGTGCTTGTCCAGCGTGGCAGGGTCACGCCCGGCACCGCGCGTTGCGGCGCGGGATTCACCGCCAAAACCTGGTCGTTGCTCTGCAGGACCGGCCCCTCGACATCCTGGAAAATCCCGTGTATCCCCGGATCTTCCAGGTGGACCTCCGTGGCCGCCCCGGGAGCCACGGACTCCACGAAACCCCACTGGCCTTTCTTTTGCCAGCGATACAGCCCCAGCCTTCGCCCTTTTCCCGGGGCCGCAATCGTGTCGGGCCAGACCACCGGCAGCGAACTTCCCACCGGCCAGTCCGCCGCCAGGAACCGAGCCTGCCGCCCGACGGACCGCAAACCCTGCCCACGGGCCACATCCACGCCCACGGGCCGCCCAGCCGACAACCCGGCCCACATTTCCAGGGGCTCCAGAACGGGGTCTTGCCCCGGCGTGAACATCAGGCGCGCCAATCCCTGCGCCGCCGGATCCCCGGCGCTGAAGAACGGGGTCAGCGCCAGATCGGCCCGCCGCGAGAAACGCACCCCGAGGGGTGCCTTTCGCCAGCGGGATTTTTCCGGTGCCGATATCTTGTCCGCTGCCGGCATCTGCTCCGTCACCAGCATCTGCCACCGCACCGCGGCCGTGTTGCCGGCCCGATCCCGCGCCCGCAACTCAAGATGATGCAGTCCGGCCGCCAGCCCTTGCCCATCATCCCCCAGGTACCACAGATCCCCTTCCCGCCCGGGAAGGGTCACCGCAGCGCGCCGGTGCAGCCAATGCTCCCGCGGCACCCCCTTGTCCGTCCAGTCCGCCGCATCGGTCCATTCCAACCGCTGCTGGGCATTCTCATCGAAGGCGAACACCTCATTGGCGCAGCGATAGACCACGTCGCCGTCCAGGCGCAGTTCTATCAGCCAGGGTTCCAGCTTGTGCCCCGCCACGTCCGTGGCCTCGACGATACGGGCGCTGAAGGCTACCGGCCCGCTGACCGCCAGCGCCCCCAGATCCCCTTGAAGTCCCAGATCCCCCTGCCGGCCCTGCCCACCATCGGCGGCGCACAGCCACTCGCCCTCTTGCCCAAACACCCGAGCCCCCGAGCTTGCGGGCCACGCCCGCAGGCTGTGGATCACCGGTGCCCGATCATCGGACACCGCGAACCCCAGAGCCTGCGGATCCATGGGCCTCTGGTTGCGGTCCCGCACCTCGAAGTGCAAATGCGGCCCGCCGGTCCCGCTCTGGCCGGACAGCCCCAGCACATCGCCCTTGCGCACGCGGATCTCATCGGCCTGGAAATACAGGCTGGTTCGGTACTTTCCGGAGGCCTCCTGGTTCAGCCGTACCCGCTGCCGCAGGTCATCGTTGAAACGCTGCAGATGGGCGAAGACGAAGGTCCGCCCCGAATCGCCCCGCAGATAGACCACCCGCCCGTAGGCCGTGGGCGTGCAACGCAACCGCGCGATGTAACCGTCTTCCACCGCCCGCACGGCGAACCCTTCGCGGCTTTGCGTCTTGAGGTCCAGCCCCGCGTGGTACCGCCCGCCCCGGTATTCCATGAAATTGCTGGTCAGGTAGCGTGTGGGCAGATCCAGGGGCCAGCAGACCTCGTCCGCGGGAGCGTTTACCGTGGAGGGAGACTCCGTCCCGGAATTTTTCGCCACAGAATTTCCTGCCACAGAATTTTCTGCCCCGGAAGCAACCCCCAGCCCACACAAAACCATCCACAGCCCAATCCAGATACGCATAGCTCCGGCTCCATCCGAAAAAACCCAAACCCGCTTCCGTCCCACAGTAATTCAGCCCCTCGCCCGACACAATGATCCACAACCGTAAAAACCGCTGGCCGTTACCCAAAACACAGCGACCTTGTGCCCAACGGAAACCATCCATCCCTTTCCCCAAAGGAGCCACCATGGCCGAATTCAAGCTCAAGGGCAACCCCTTCAACACCATCGGCAACCTCCCCGCAGTGGGTGCCGACGCCCCGGACGTCACCCTGACCGGTGCCGACCTCAGCGACATCAAGCTGGGCGACTACAAGGGCCAGAAGGTTGTGCTGAACATCTTCCCCAGCCTGGACACCGCCGTCTGCGCCGCCAGCGTGCGCCGCTTCAACGAAGAAGCCTCCAAGCTGGACAACACCATCGTTGTCTGCGTGAGCATGGACCTGCCCTTCGCCATGGGCCGTTTCTGCACCACCGAAGGCCTGGAGAACGTGGTGAGCGCCTCCGACTTCCGGAACCGCGCCTTCGCCAAGGAGTACGGCGTGCTGATCACCGACGGGCCCCTCAAGGGTCTGTGCGCCCGCAGCGTCGTCGTGGTCAACGAGGAAGGCGACGTGGTCCACGCCGAGCTGTGCCCCGAGACCGCCGAGGAGCCCGACTACGCGGCGGCCCTGGCAGCCCTGTAGTTGCCGGACGATTCCGGCCAGGCCACCCCGGCCACGAACCGGGGTGGCCCTTTTTTTGCTACCCCGCTGACGATGGCCGGAGAACACCCCGGAATTTGTCCGGGACAACCCGGATCCTGTTTCGTATGTTCGCGGCGCGTGGAAGGAGCCTGCGCCCACTCCCGACCCGGAGGGCCCTGATGGAAAACAACACCGGTCACTGGTTGGACGACAAGGACAGCATTCCCGTTCCCGAAGGCCGCTGCTACCTCCTGGACACCAACGTCCTGCTGCACGAAGCCGAAAGCCTCACCTCCTTCGAAGACAACAACGTCATCCTCACCGTCGAGGTGCTGGAAGAGCTGGACAAATTCAAGCGCGGCAACGATGAAAAAGCGCGCAACGCGCGGCGCGTCATCCGCACCATCGACAGTCTGCGCGACGGGCGGTCCCTGAGCCGGGGCGTGCCCCTGCCCGGTGGCGGTAAACTGTACATCGTGGTCAAAAGCTACGCGGATTACCTGCCCAAGGGCATGGACCACAGCCATGTGGACAACCGCATCCTGTCGGTGGCCATCGCCCTGGCCAAGGCCGGCGGCGAGGTCGAGTTCGTCACCAAGGACATCAACGCGCGCGTCAAGGCCGACGCCCTGGGCATCAAGGCCAACGACTACCTCACCCGGAAGATCAATTTCGACGAGCTGTACCACGGTTTCAGCGAGCACGACGTGCCCCAGGACATGATCGACGGTTTCTACCAAGGGGAAGCCATCTCCCTGGAGGCGGACCTCATGCCCAACGAGGGCGTCCTGCTGCGCGCCGAGGGCAACCCCAAGCATACGGCGCGCGGGATTTTCCGCGCCGATTCCGGCCTCATCGAACCCCTGCTGCACGCCGGCACCCACCCCTGGGGCCTGAGCGCCCGCAACCTGCAGCAGCAATTCGCCTTCGAGCTGCTGCTGCGGCCCGATATCAAGCTGGTGACCATGCTGGGCCAGGCGGGCACCGGCAAGACCCTGCTGGCTTTGGCCGTGGGGCTGCAGATGGTGGCTGAGGAGAAGCGCTATCGGCGCATCATGGTCTCCCGGCCCATCATGCCCCTGGGCAAGGACATCGGCTACCTGCCGGGCAGCAAGGAAGAGAAGCTGAGCAGCTGGATGGAGCCCGTCAGCGACAACCTGCAGTTCCTGGTGGACCCCAAGCTGGAGAACACGTCGGACAAGGTGCAGTACCTGTACGACACCGGCCTGGTCGAGGTGGAGGCCGTCACCTACATCCGCGGCCGCAGCCTGCCCAAGCTGTTCATCATCATCGATGAGGCGCAGAACCTGACCCCCCACGAGGTCAAGACCGTGGTCAGCCGCGCCGGCGAGGACGCCAAGGTGGTGTTGACGGGCGATGCCCACCAGATCGACAACCCGTATCTGGACGCGTCGTCCAACGGGCTGACCTATGTGATCGAGCGATTCAAGGGCCACCCCATCCACGGGCACATCACGCTGGCCAAGAGCGAGCGGAGCGAACTGGCCAGCCTGGCGGCAAGCCTGCTGTAGGAGATGTGATGGGACACAAGAAGGTGTGGAGCAGCGAAGCGGATGACCAAGAGCCCCGGGCCGACGCCAAGGCGGCGGCGGTTCCCCAAGGCGACGGCGTGGTGCGCGTGGGCCGGCAGACCAAGGGGCGCAAGGGCAAGGGCGTCACGGTGGTCACCGGGGTGCCCCTGACGGGGTCCGCGTTGAAGGAGTTGGCCCGGGAGTTGAAGCAACGATGCGGCTCCGGGGGGACCGTGAAAAGCGGAGTCATCGAGATCCAGGGGGATCATCGGGACACCCTGGTGGCGGCCTTGGCGGACCGCGGGTGGAAGGTCCGGAAAAGCGGCGGTTGATGGGCCGCCGCCCGATCCGTCCGGCCGGTTGGTTGGTTGGTGGTCGTCGGTCGCCGATTACCTGTTCCCGGTTTCCAATTGCCTGTTTGCCGCCCGTTACCGAGTGCCCAGCTCCAGCAACAAAGGCCGCAGCTGGGCCAGCAGGCAGGCGTTGGCCCGCTTGACGGCCTTCGTCAGGAAGCGGTCCACATACTGCTGATCCTGTCGCGCCGTGGCCGCGGCGTACACCCGATCCCCCACATCCCCCACGCAGTTTTCCTGCCAGACGATGTTACCCCGCAGATCTTTCAGCGTCACCCGCAACCGCACTTCGGCCGCGCTTTGGGAAGGCACCGGGATGGCGGCCAGGGCCACCAGGCTCAGGACCACGCCCGTGCTGATCCGGTGGGAGGTGTCGTCGCTGGTGAGCATGCCCAGCCCCATGCCCAGGGCGCTGGGCATCAGGAAGCTCCACACGTCGCGGTCGAAGGTGCAGCTCATGGACATGATATCCACGTTCAGGAAATACTCCGCCTGCTCCGGGTAGGCCACCAGTTCCGCCAGGGCCGTCTGCTCCATATCCTGGACCAGGGCCTGGCCGTAGA
>PDQT01000300.1 GCA_002747875.1 bacterium DOLZORAL124_64_63 | reverse complement strand
CGATGCGGCTCCGGGGGGACCGTGAAAAGCGGAGTCATCGAGATCCAGGGGGATCATCGGGACACCCTGGTGGCGGCCTTGGCGGACCGCGGGTGGAAGGTCCGGAAAAGCGGCGGTTGATGGGCCGCCGCCCGATCCGTCCGGCCGGTTGGTTGGTTGGTGGTCGTCGGTCGCCGATTACCTGTTCCCGGTTTCCAATTGCCTGTTTGCCGCCCGTTACCGAGTGCCCAGCTCCAGCAACAAAGGCCGCAGCTGGGCCAGCAGGCAGGCGTTGGCCCGCTTGACGGCCTTCGTCAGGAAGCGGTCCACATACTGCTGATCCTGTCGCGCCGTGGCCGCGGCGTACACCCGATCCCCCACATCCCCCACGCAGTTTTCCTGCCAGACGATGTTACCCCGCAGATCTTTCAGCGTCACCCGCAACCGCACTTCGGCCGCGCTTTGGGAAGGCACCGGGATGGCGGCCAGGGCCACCAGGCTCAGGACCACGCCCGTGCTGATCCGGTGGGAGGTGTCGTCGCTGGTGAGCATGCCCAGCCCCATGCCCAGGGCGCTGGGCATCAGGAAGCTCCACACGTCGCGGTCGAAGGTGCAGCTCATGGACATGATATCCACGTTCAGGAAATACTCCGCCTGCTCCGGGTAGGCCACCAGTTCCGCCAGGGCCGTCTGCTCCATATCCTGGACCAGGGCCTGGCCGTAGATCTCGGTGACGGGGCGGTACCAGCTGCTGTCCTTGGGGAAACGGATATGCATGAAGTGGCCCTGGCCCGCGCGCTGCTCGGGTGGGCGCAGATCCGTCACCTTGTCGATATACAGGGCGGGCGGGCGCAGGCCCTCCACCCCCAGGTTCACCTGCTCATCGGGATAGGGGAAAACGATTTTCTGGCTTGAGCAGGCTCCCAGGACCAGCAAGATCGGCAACAGGGCCACCAGGCGCAGCTTGTTCAGATTCCGGCGTGTCAAGATGGGCATTTCTCCTCCAGCGGGACGAAAGGGTCCAGGGAATCGGCGCTATCAATTTAGGGGGTTTTGCTTCTCGCGGCCAAGGGCCGGCGTCTGCTCCGGCACTTGGTCCGGCACTTGGTCCGGCACTTGCTCCGGCACTTGCTCCGGCACTTGGTCCGGTACTTGGCCCAGCCGCCAAACCACCAGCACAACGCCCCCCGCCCCCAGCAGCAGGCTCAACCACGGCGCCACCCCGAGCCCCACCGGCAGATATCCACAGGCCACAGCCAGGGCCCCGGTGGTCAGGCTGTAGGGCAGCTGCGTGCGCACGTGGTCCACGTGATCGCTGCCGCAGGCTAGGCTGGACATGATGGTGGTGTCGCTGATGGGCGAGCAGTGGTCGCCGAACACGGCCCCGGCCAGCACCGCGCTGACGCCGGCCAGGTGGATGTGCCGGGCCACCTCGGGCGCCAGGCCCGCGCCCACCGGCAGCTCCAGCCCCAGGGGGTAGACCAAGGGCATGAGGATGGCCATGGTGCCCCAACTGGTGCCCGTGGCGAAGCTGACCGCCGCCGCCAGGATGAACACCACCGCCGGCAGCACCCGCGCCGAAAGCCCCTGCCGGCTGACCTCAACCAGAAAGCCGGCCGTGTCCAACTGGGCGCAGACGGCGCTCAGGCTCCAGGCCAGCACCAGGATGGTCACGGCAATGAGCATGGCCCGGGCGCCGTCCAGATAGCCCGTCATGGCCTCGTTCAAATTCAGACGCCCGGAAACGCAGCTCAGAAGCACCGCCAGGGCGGCCCCCGTCAGGGCGGCCCAGGTCAGGACGGTGAAGCTGTCGGCGTGGTTCAACACCGCCCGCAGGGAAGGGTTTTCCAGCCCCGCGGCCAGGGCGCCCTGCCGGCCCCCGAAGTACAGCCCCAGGGCGGTGGTCAGGATCACCGCCAGAATGGGGATGCCGGCCAGCAGGGGATGAACCGGCCCGGCGGCATCCGGCGTCTCGGGGGCCGTGGAAGCCGGCGCGTCGCTGGCGGGCCGGGACCCGGGACGCAGCACCTGCCCCGTCTGGAGGGCGCGCCGCTCCGCGTTGAGCATGGGACCGAAGTCCCGCCCCGTGGCGCTCAGCAGATAGACCAGCAGCAGCGTCAGGATGGGATAGTAGCTGTAGGGCAGGCTCTGCAGGAAGAAAGTGTACGCCTGGGTCTGCTGCCCCACCTGGGCCATGGCGTCCTGGATCAGCCCCACCTCGAAACCCACCCAGGTGCTGATCACCGCCACCGTCGTGACCGGCGCGGCGGTGCTGTCCACCAGCCAGGCCAGCTTCTCGCGGCTGATGCGCAAGCGGTCGCTCAGCGGCCGCATGGTGCTGCCCACCAGCAAGGTGTTGGCGTAGTCGTCGAAGAAGATGAGAGTCCCCATGGCCGCGGTGGAGACCATGCCGCCGCGCCGACCGCGCACCCGCCGACTGAGCCAGTGGACGATGCCCTCGGTGGCTCCGCTGCGCGACAGCACGCCCACCATGCCGCCCAGGATGGTCGTGAAAAGCAGGATGGCCGCATGGTCACGATCGGCCAGGGCCTGCAGGAGGTAGGTGTCGCCCACCCGCAGGAAGGCGAAGAAGACATTCCCCTCCACGATGAGCGCCCCCGCCCACACGCCCAGCAGCAGGGCCACCAGCACCTGGCGTGTCAGCAGCGCCAGCCCGATGGCCAGCACCGGCGGGATGACGGAGAGCCAGTCTCCGCTCACGAGCCCTCCCCCGTGTCCTTGCCCAGGGCCCAGTCCAGATACCGCGGATCCACCCACGCGGCGGGCCAGGCCGTCATCTGGGGCACGTCGTAGGGGTGTTGCAGACGCAGTTCGCCACAGAAAAGCTCGAAACGATCCGGCAGCACCTTGAAGGTGACGCGCACCTCCGAGTCCCTTTGCAGCTGCCCCTGCCAGCGATAGAACGAACGCATGGGCCCATCCACCTGGGCGCACACGGCCAGGCCGTGGTCCACCATGGCGGCGGCCACCTCCTCCGCTTTTTCCGTGGAATCGAAGGTGGTGGTCAGGATCAGCAACGGGCCGTTCATGGGCCGACCTCCCGCCAGGCCGGGGTGATGATCTTCAGCATCTGCGCGTGCAAGGCCGGCGAGGCGGCGACGATGCTTTGGTGCGGCAGGGCCACATCCTCCCCGCCGAAGGTGGTCACTAGGGCGCCCGCCTCCCGCGCCACCAGGGTGCCCGCGGCCGTGTCCCAGGGGCGCAGGTGCAGTTCCCAGTAGCCGTCCAGCTTGCCGGCGGCCACGTGGGCCAGGTCCACCGCCGCGCTGCCGGCGCGCCGCACGCCGTGGCAGCGCCTCTTCAGGAAGGTGTTCACCAGCCCCGTGGCCAGGTCCACCTTGTGGTCCCGCTCATAGGGAAAGCCGGTGGCCAGCAGAGCGTCTTCCAGGGCGGCGGGGCGCGTGACGCCCAAATCGCGGCCCAGGTCCCGATCCAGGTCGCGATCCGTGGCGTGGGCCGGGCGCTCCAGCCGGGCACCGCCGCCGCGGGTGGCCAGGTACAGCTCGTCCAGATACGGGGCGTAGACGCAGCCCAGCAGCAGGCCCTCGGCGTCGCCGCAGGCCATGCTCACGGCAAAGGTGGGCAGCCCGTGGGCGTAGTTGGTGGTCCCGTCCAACGGGTCGATGTACCAGGTGCGCCCGCTGCGGCCCCCATGCTCCCCCGTTTCCTCGGCCAGGACACGGTCCGCGGGGAAGTGGCGTTGCAGGGCCTGGAGCAGCATCGCCTCCACGCGGCCGTCCAGATCGGTGACCAGTTCGGTGGCGCGCTTGCGGCTGATGGTCCCCACCTGGTCGAAATCGGCCAGCAGGATACGGCCCGCCTCCAGGGCCAGGTTGCGGACGGTGGCCAGTTGGGCCTGCAGATCGGTATCCGGTGTGGGGCTGGGCATGGTGTCGGTTCGCTTTCTGAGCGTTTCGGGGTGGATCGGGTGTCGATGGGGTTGCGCCCGCCATCATAGAACATGGCCCCTGGGATCACAACCATATCCGTATTGACAACCCATGAGGTTGCTTTAGCTTGTACGGCAAAGATCGCATATTCCCCATTTGGAAAGGCCGTGCCATGCGCGAGAAGATAGAATCTGTTCTGGAAGAGATACGCCCCACCCTGCAGGCGGACGGGGGCGATGTGGAGTTCATCGACTACAACGAGGCCGAAGGGGTTGTGCTGGTGCGCATGAAGGGTGCCTGCGGCAACTGCCCCATGAGTCTGATGACCCTGAAGCAAGGCATCGAGGCCCGCATGAAAGCCCGGATCCCCGAGGTCCAGGCCGTTGAGCAGATTTGACATGGGCACGACATCCCGATTCACCGGTGTGGATTTTTACCACTTCGACCGGAACTTCAGCGACGAGGAACGCAGCGTGCGGGAGACCGTGCGCCGGTTCGTGGATGACCGCTTCCTGCCGGACATCAAACAGCACTTCCGGGAGGGCACCTTCCCCCTGGAACTGGCCGCGGAAATGGGCCAGTTGGGGCTGCTGGGCCCCGCCGTGAAAGGCCCCGGGTGCCCCGGCCTGAGCTACACCCTCTATGGTCTGATGTGCCAGGAACTGGAGCGCGGCGACAGCGGCTTGCGCAGCTTCGCCTCGGTGCAGGGCAGCCTGGTGATGTGGCCCATCGCCACCTATGGCAGCCAGGAACAGCAAGAACGGTGGCTGCCGGAACTGGCGGCCGGGACCAAGATCGGCTGTTTCGGGCTGACCGAGCCGGACCATGGTTCGGATCCCGGCGGCATGAAGACCTTTGCCCGGCGCGACGGGGATGATTGGATCCTGAACGGGACCAAGCTCTGGATCACCAACGCCAACACGGCCGATGTGGCGGTGGTGTGGGCCCGTTGCGACGAGGGCGTGATCGGCTTCCTGGTGGAGCGCGGCATGGAGGGCTTCAGCACCAACCCCGTGCACGGGAAATTCAGCCTGCGGGCTTCGGACACCGGGGAACTGGTGTTCGACGACGTGCGGCTGCCCGAAAGCAGCCGGCTGCCCCGAGCCAAAGGCCTGAAGGCGCCCCTGAGCTGCCTGAACGAGGCGCGCTACGGTATCGCCTGGGGCGTCGTGGGCGCGGCCATGGACTGTTACGACACCGCCCTGCGTTACGCGCGGGAACGGGAGCAGTTCGGCAAACCCATCGCCTCCTTCCAGTTGGTGCAGCAGAAGCTGGTCACCATGCTGACGGAAATCACCAAAGCCCAAGGGCTGGTGCTGCAGCTGGGCCGGCTGAAGGACGACGGCATCAACGAGGTGCCGTTGACCTCGCTCAGCAAGCGCAACAACGTGGCCATGGCCCTGGACTGCGCGCGCGTGGCCCGGGATATCCTGGGCGCGGCCGGGGTGACGGACGAGTTCAGCCCCGGGCGGCACATGGCCAACCTGGAATCGGTGATCACCTATGAAGGCACCCACGACATCCACACGTTGATCGTGGGGGCGGAGATTACGGGGTTGCCGGCTTTTCGGTAGCTCGCCACAGTGCTAGAACAAGCCCCGCTGGATCCACACCAGCGGGGCTTCGTTCTTTCCGCGGCAGACCGCAGCGATCAGAACATCAGATTCCGGAACACGATCTCCGCCTTCAGGTGGAAGCCCTGGGGCATCACCCCCAGGAAGATGATCAGCAGCGCCAGCACCGAAGCCGTGGCCACGCTGACCCACTCGGTGCCTTCGTAGGTGCCTTCTTCCGGCTCGCTCATGTACATCTTCACCGTCACCCGCAGGTAGTAGAACACCGACACCAGGGAGTTGATCACACCCCAGATGGCCAGCGGGATCAGACCCGCCTGCACCAGAGCCTGGAAGAGGTAGAATTTGGCCATGAAACCCACCATGGGCGGGATCCCCGCCAGGGAAAACAGCGCGATGGTCAAGGTCAGGGCCGCCAAAGGACGCTTGCGCCCCAGACCGGCGTAGCGGCTGATCTGGTCGCCGTCCTCCCCCAGCTGCCGACCCAGCACGCCGACGATGCCGAAGGCGGCCAGGTTCATCAGGCTGTATCCCACTAGGTAGAAGAGGATGGCGGGGCCGGCGATGCTCTGCAGTTCGTTGGTGCGCATGGCCATCATCGAGTCCCCGCTGTCGGGGCTGATGTAGGTCAGCAGCCCCAGCATCAGGTAACCGGCGTGGGCGATGCTGGACCAGGCCAGCATGCGCTTGATGCTGGTCTGCACCAGAGCCACCAGGTTGCCCATGCTCATGGTCAGCACCGCCAGCACGCTGAGCAGGCCGAACCAGTTGGCCCCCAGTTCATGGCCCATCAGCATGGCGTACCGCAGCAGCACCCCGAAACCGGCCGCCTTGATGGCCGTGGCCATGAAGCCGGTGATGTAGCTGGGGGCGCCCTCGTACACATCCGGGGTCCACATGTGGAAAGGCACCATGGCGATCTTGAAACCGAAACCGATCAGCATCAGGGCGCTGCCCGCCGTGATCAAGACCATGTCCGGCTGCGGGCCCTTCAGGGCGGCGGTGATCTCGCCGAAGCCGGTGCCGCCGGCAAAGCCGAAGGTCAGGGCCATACCCATCAGCAGGAAGGCGGAGCTGAAACCGCCCATGATCAGGTACTTGAAGCCCGCCTCGGAGCTGCGGATGTTGCCGCGCACGCCGCCGGCCAGCACGTAGGTGCTCAGGCTCATGGTCTCCAGACCCAGGAACAGGGTCAGCAGGTCGTTGGCGGCCACCAGCACCATCATGCCCAGGATGGACAGCAGGATCAGCGGGTAGAATTCCGGCCGGTAGCGGCCTTCCCGGTCGTAGATGCCGGTGGCGAAGATGGTCGTCATCACGCCGATCCCGAAGAACAGGAAGTTGAAGAAGGCCGTGAACTGGTTCACCACCATCATGCCGTTGAGCAGGATCTGCTGCCGCTGATCGGTCAGGATCTGCACGACCACCGCCAGGACCAGCACGAACAGCGTCAGGTAGCTGAGGTGGTCCTTCTTCATGCTCTTGACGAAGGCGTCCACCAGCATCACCAGCAAAGCGCCGCAGACAACCACCAGGTAGGGCGCCAAGGCGGCCACGTCACGGGTGAAATCGGGAATCAGGATCTCATTCATCAGCGGTTCTCCGTATGGCGGATCACGAGGACCTCGTTCCGGTTCTCATCCAGTAAGAGGGCATGGTGATGATTCGCGTCGTGGGCCGGCTGCACCTGGCCGGTCAGCGGGGCCAGGGTGTGCTCGATGCTGGCCTCCACCTTGTCCAGGATCAGGCCCGGGCGCACGCCCAGCCAGAAGATGAACACGACGATGGGCGCCAGCACGACGATTTCGCGCAGGCTCAGATCGGGCAGGTTCTTGTTCTTCTCGTTGCTCAGCTTGCCCAGGAAGACCCGCTGGTACATCCACAGCATGTAGATGGCGCCCAGCACCACGCCCGTGGCCGCCAGGATGGCCATCGCCTTGCCGCCGGCCAGGGTCGCGCTGCCGAAGGTCCCGAACAGGATCATGAACTCGCCGATGAAGCCGGCCATGCCGGGCAGCCCCACGCTGGCCAGGGTCGCGATCATGAAGACGGTGGCGTAGACGGGCATGCCGTGGGCCAGCCCGCCGAACTCGCTGATCTCGCGGGTGTGCCGCCGCTCATAGATGACGCCCACCAGCAGGAAGAGCGCCCCCGTGCTCAGGCCGTGGGCCAGCATCTGGAAGATGCCGCCGGCCACGCCCAGAGGCGTCAGGCTGAACAGGCCCAGCACCACGAAACCCAGGTGCGAGACCGAGCTGTAGGCCACCAGCTTTTTCACATCCGGCTGCACCAAGGCCACCAGGGCCCCGTAGATGATGCCGATCACCGAGAGGATACCGATGGTCGGGGCGAAGAAGTGCACACCCTCGGGGAACAGCGGCATGGCGAAGCGCAGCATGCCGTAGGTGCCCATCTTCAGCAGCACGCCGGCCAGGATGACCGAACCGGCGGTGGGCGCCTCGACGTGGGCGTCGGGCAACCAGGTGTGCAGCGGGAAAAGAGGCACCTTGATGGCGAAAGCCACGAAGAAGGCCGCGAACAGCCAGCGCTGCGTGTGCGGATCCAGGGTCACGTTCATGAACTCGGTCAGCCCCATGCTGCCGGCCTGGAAGTACAGATAAAGGATGGCCACCAGCATGAACACCGAGCCCACCATGGTGAAGATGAAGAACTTCACCGAGGCGTAGACGCGCCGCTGGCCGCCCCAGATGCCGATGATGAAGTACATCGGGATCAGCATGGCTTCCCAGAAGACGTAGAACAGCAGCATGTCCCGGGCGAAGAAGGTGCCCAGCATGGCCGCCTGCAGCATCAGGACCAGCCCCAGGAAACCGCTCACCCGGTCGGTGACGGCCTTCCAGGTGCTGAGGATGACGATGGGCCCCAGGAAGGTGGTCAGCATGGCCAGAACCAGGCTGATGCCGTCCATGCCCATGTGGTAGCTGACCTGCCCGTTGAACAGCCAGGCCACCTTCTCGACGAAGGCGTCGGTACCCGAGGCCGCGTCGTAGTGGTACCACAGGTGCAGCGAGAGCACGAAGTCCACCAGCGCCACCGCCAGAGCGAAGACACGGGCGACGCTGTCCTTGCGCACCACCGTCCACAGGGCCAGCGCGCCCAACAGGGGCACGAAGGTCACCAGGGACAGAATATGTTCGTTGATGAACGACAAACCAGCGCCCTCCTAACCCGAGAAGCTGAGATAAAGGAAAAAGACCGCCGCCCCGATGGTGAAACACCAGGCGTAGAACCGCACCATGCTGTTCTGCAACACCCGCACCAACGAGCCCACCATGTACACCAGCAGGGCCGAACCGTTGACCAGCAGCCCGTCGATGAAGCCCGCGTCCACGCCCTTCCACAGGATCTTCTTGCCCAGGAAGTAGCCGGGACGGATGAAGACGGCCTCGTAGGCCTCGTCCACGTAGTACTTGTTCAGCAGGATGCGGTGCAGCCGACCGCCGGCCAGGTTGCGGAAGGTGTCGGCCACGGAAATCTTCCGGCTGTAGACCACGTAGCCGGCCAGCAGGCCCAGGATGCCCAGGGCCAGGGAGCAGGCCGCCAGGATCCACTCCATGGTCGTGTCATGGTGCGCGTGCCCCGCCGCAGCGTGCCCCGCCGCATGGGCCGCCGCCGCCCCATGGTGGGCCACCTCGGCGCCGTGATGAGCCACCGCCGCATGCGACGCGAAAACCGGCTCCAGCCAGTGCTCGAAGTGGTTGGCTCCGCCCATGAAGTGCGGAATCCCCACCCAGCCGCCGACCACCGACAGAACGGCCAGCACGATCAGCGGCACGGTCATCGTCAGGGGCGACTCGTGGATGTGGCTGCGCACCTCCTCGGAAGCGCGGTTCTTGCCGAAGAAGGTCATCACCACCAGGCGGGCCATGTAGAAGGCCGTCATGCCGGCGGCCAGGAAACCGATGGCCCACAGCACCTGGTGCCCGCTGCTCCAGGCCTTCCAGAGGATCTCGTCCTTGCTGAAGAAGCCGGCCAGCGGGAACACGCCCGCGATGGCGATGGTGCCCACGTAGAAGGTCTTCGAGGTGATGGGCATGTGCCGCCCCAGGCCGCCCATGAGGCGCATGTCCTGCTCGTCGCTCATGGCGTGGATCACCGAGCCCGACCCCAGGAAGAGCAGGGCCTTGAAGAAGGCATGGGTCATCACATGGAAGATGCCCGCCGCGAAGGCCCCCACCCCGCAGGCCAGCATCATGTAGCCCAGCTGGCTGACGGTGGAATAGGCCAGGACCTTCTTGATGTCGTTCTGCACCAGGGCGATGCTGCTGGCGAAGATGGCCGTCACCGTGCCCACCACCGCCACCACGGACAGGGCCGTGGGCGAGAGCACGAACAGGAAGTTCATGCGCGCGATCATGTACACGCCCGCGGTGACCATGGTGGCCGCGTGGATCAGGGCGCTGACGGGGGTCGGTCCGGCCATGGCGTCGGGCAGCCAGATGTACAGGGGAATCTGCGCCGACTTGCCCGTGGCCCCCACGAACAGCAGCAGGCAGATGGCCGTCGCCACCGGGGCCAGCAGGTCCCCGTGGTGGGCCATGGTCCGGAAGCTGAACACGCCCTCGCCGTCCAGATGGGGCAACAACGTGACCCCGATCAGGAACATGCCGATCAGGAAGCCGAAGTCACCGATGCGGTTGACCACGAAGGCCTTCTTGCCGGCCGCCGCGTTGGCCTCTTCCCCGAACCAGAAGCTGATCAGGAGATAGCTGCACAGCCCCACGCCTTCCCAGCCGACGAAGAGCATCAGCAGATTCTCCCCCAGCACCAGCATCATCATGGCGAAGATGAACAGGTTCAGGTAGGTGAAGAAGCGCTGGAAGCCCTTGTCGTGGGCCATGTAGCCGATGCTGTAGATGTGGATCAGGAACCCCACGCCGGTGACCACCAGCGCCATGATCCCGCTGAGGGGATCCATGGCGAAACCGATGTCCACCCGGAAGTTTCCGAAGCCCATCCACGTGGCCACGGTGTCGGACACGAAACGATGGTCCGCGTCCATTCCCGTCAGCCGCAGGAAGACCAGCACGGACATGACGAAGGACGCTCCCACCGCCGCGCTGGCCAGCAGGCCGGCCGCCTGCTTCGGCAGCCGGCGATTCAGCAGACCGTTGACCGCCGCCCCCAGCAAGGGAATCAGCACGATCCACCTGAGCATGATTTCAGTTGCGTGGCTATCCACCATTTACTCCATCAGGGCTTTGAGGTCATCGACATCGATGGTGCGGCGGCGGCGGTAGATCTCCACCAGCAGCGCCAGACCGATGGCCGCCTCGGCGGCCGCCACAGCGAAATTCATGAGCACGAAGATGTGCCCGCCTTCGTTCCCGTGCACGCGGGCGAAGGCCGCGAACACGATGTTCACGCTCGAGAGCATCAGTTCCACGCACATGAGCATGACCAGGGCGTTGCGGCGCACGATGAAACCGACCATGCCGGTCAGGAAGATCGCCGCCGCCAACACCAGGTAATGGGTCAGGGTTATCTCCACGGCAGATTCCTCTCTCCCTTGCCCAGGGCCAGGGCGCCGATGATGCCCACCAGCAGGACGATGGAAATGAGTTCGAAGGCCAGCAGGTAGCGCCCCAGCAGCAGGTGGCTGACGGCCTCGGCGGTGCCGAAGCCCTCGGCCACGGCCTCCCCCAGACCACGGCCGCCATGGCCCTTGATCCAGCCGATGATGGTCACCAGGATGGCGGCCGCCGGCAGACAGGCCAAGACCAGCCATACCTTGTTGGGGCCGCGGCGTTCATCTTCCAGCACGGGGCCCTGCAGCATCATGATGACGAACAGGAAAAGCACCATGATGGCCCCGGCGTAGACCAGGATCTGCATGATGGCCAGGAAAGGCGCTGACAGCAGCGCGAAGATGCCCGCGGCGGCGACGAAGGCGAAGATCAGCCACACCGCCGAAACCACGGCGTTGCGCTGGGTCACCGTCATCACCCCCCCCAGGAACATCAGGATGCCGCAGAACCAGAACAGAAAAGCTTCCATGAGTCCTTTCCTTCGCTCAGTGGGTGCCGTCGGTCTTGTTGTTCAACAGGAAATCCTTGCCGACGATGAACTTCTCCCGGTCGTCGGCCGCGATCTCGTAGATGCCCGTGTCCATGCGGATGGCGTCGCAGGGGCAGGCTTCCTCGCAGAGACCGCAGTACACGCACCGAAGCAGATCGATGGTGAAGGTTTCCGGAAACTTCTCGATGGTCGGGTCCGGGTGTTCCGCCCCGTCGATGCTGATGCAATCCGCCGGGCAGACGGTGCTGCACATCTGGCAGGCCACGCAGCGGGGGCTGCCGTCCTCGCGGGCCATCAACCGGTGCCGGCCGCGGAAACGGTCGCTGTAGACGCGTTTCTCGTCCGGGTACTGCAGGGTGGGCATCTCGCCGGTGTGGAAGATGTTGTGCAGCAGGTGGCGCATGGTCACGCCCAGGCCGCGCAGAATCTCCCAGAAGTAGATGCTGTCCCGCCAGGATAGCTTCTTGTTGCCGGAGCCCTTGGGCAGTCCTTCGTAGCTCATGAGTCTCCTCGTATCAAACGAATGCCGACACCAGCGCGGTGACGACGAGATTGGCGATGGCCAGCGGCAGCAGGGCCTTCCAGCCCAGATGCATCAGCTGATCGAAACGGAAACGCGGCAAGGTCCAGCGCACCCAGATGAACAACCAAGCAAAGAACACGACCTTGGTCACGAACGTGCTGACCTGCAGCAGGCTGGCCGCCACGCTGGCCGCTTCCGGCCCCATGCCCCAGGGCCGCAGCCCCAGAGCGGCCACGCAGCCCAGGCCCACCAGCAGCCACAGGCCCAGGCCCAGGCCGGGCTCGCGGTCGCGGGCGTCGCCGAACTTGTTCTTCTCACGCTGCACGCGCCGGAAGAAAAGCAGGGCGAACAGGAACGACACCAGAGCCGTGGCCACCAGGCCGCCGGTCACCAGTTGGCCCGCGTGGGCCTCCAGATAGGGGCGCGGCATGAACGGGATCTGGTAGCCGCCGAAGTAGAAGGTGGAAATCAGCGCCGCGCCCACCACCATATGGGCGTATTCCGCCATGAAGAACAGCGCGAACTTCATGGAGCTGTACTCCAGATGGAAACCGGCCACGATCTCGGACTCGCCCTCGGGCAGGTCGAAGGGGTTGCGGTTGGTCTCGGCGTAGACGGCGGTGATGAAGATCAGGAAGCCCAGGGGCTGCACCACCACGCCCCACTTGGGCAGGAAGCCCCAGATCAGATGCGCCTGGCCGGCGGCGATGTCCGTCAGCCGCAGGCTGCCGAAGATCAGCACCAGCCCCATGAGGGCCAGCCCCATGCTCAGCTCGTAGCTGATCATCTGGGCGGTGGCGCGGATGCCCCCCAGGAAGGTGAACTTGTTGTTGGCCGCCCAGCCCGCCATGACCACCGCGTAGGTGCCCAGGCTGGCGATGGCCAGGATGTACAGCAGCCCCACGTCCAGATCCGCCACCACCAGGGGCACCGTACGGCCGCCCACGTTCAGATAATCGCCGAACGGGATCACCGTGTAGGTGGCCATGGCCACGATCATGGCCAGCATCGGGGCCAGGTTGTACAGGGCCTTGTGCCGGTTCACCGGCGTGACGTCTTCCTTGAAGAGCAGCTTGAAGACATCGGCCAGGGGATGCACCAGCCCGGCCAGCCGCACGCCCAGGATATCCGCCCGGTTGGGTCCGGTCCGGTCCTGGATGAAGGCCGCGCCCTTGCGTTCCATCCAGATCAGCACCACGACCATGCCCATGATCAGGGCAAACATGAAGCCGATCTTCGACAGGGTGTCCAGCACGACGGTCATTCGGACTCACCTCCACGGCGCGCCCCGTGGGCAGGCAGTTGGTTCAGGTTGATTCCCGAGGCGGCGAACAACTCCGCGCTCAGTTCCTTGCGCAGCAGCGGCAAGCTCACGGGGCCGTCTTCGGCCCCCGCCAGCGCCATCAGTTCGGTCAGGATGCGCCAGTCCTCCCGGGCGCCTCCACGCCCCTTGAGGGCGGCCTTGAAGCCCTGCAGGCGGCCATCCTTGTTGACGAACGTGCCGGCCTTCTCGGCCCACATGCTGCCCGCCAGCACCACCCCGGCCAGGGCGCTGGTGGCGTTGGCGTGGGTGCCGATGTAGATCACTTCCTTGGCGTCCTTCAGCGCCGCGGCCACCGCATCGTCCGCGGCCGGGTCCCCGCCCAGGATCAGCACCGTGCCCGCCGCGCGGATCATCTTCGCCAGCTCGGCGCCGCTATGCTCCGGCAAGCCCACCACGTCCAGCCCCTGGCGATTGGGCGTGTGGTCGGCGTCGAGCAGGATCTCGTCGCCTTGGCCCATCATGCTGCCCGCCAGCACCACCCCGGCCAGGGCGCTGGTGGCGTTGGCGTGGGTGCCGATGTAGATCACTTCCTTGGCGTCCTTCAGCGCCGCGGCCACCGCATCGTCCGCGGCCGGGTCCCCGCCCAGGATCAGCACCGTGCCCGCCGCGCGGATCATCTTCGCCAGCTCGGCGCCGCTATGCTCCGGCAAGCCCACCACGTCCAGCCCCTGGCGATTGGGCGTGTGGTCGGCGTCGAGCAGGATCTCGTCGCCTTGGCCCATGCCGCTGCCCGCCAGGCCACCGCTCAGCTTGGCCCCGCCCGCCACCTGGGCCAGCTTCTTCAGCAGCCACATCTCCTCCACGCTCTGGTGGGCGCTGCCCAGGACCAGCCCCAGCTTCAGGCCGCCCTCCCGGACGTGGTCCAGGGCGGCGGACCAGTCGGTGGGCCGGCCACCCACGGCCGGCCGCTCCAGCCGGTCCGCGGCGTGCACCGGCTTGTAGGCCATCCGGCCCCGGTCGCACATGAAGCGGCCGTTGACCTCGGGGTTGTAGCGGGGCTTCAGGCGGTAAATCCGGTCGGCCTCGTAATCGACGCGCACGTTGCAGCCGGTGGCGCAGCCGGGGCACACGCTCTCGGCGGCCTTCAGCATCCAGACGCGTTTCTGGAAACGGAAGTCGCGGCTGGTCAGGGCGCCCACGGGGCAAATGTCCACCGTGTTCAGGCTGTAGTTGTTGTCCAGTTCCACGCCATCGGGCACATCGATGCGGGCCCGGTCGCCGCGATTGAAGATGCCCAGTTCGCCGGTCTTGGTGTATTCCTCGCAGAAGCGCACGCAGCGGGAGCAGAGCACGCAACGCTCCTGATCCAGGATGACCTGCGGGCCGATGACCTTGGCCTTGCGCTTGTTCACCTTCTGGGGCACTTCCACCTTGGCGTCGTACAGACCGTAAACCATGTACTGATCCTGCAGGCCGCATTCGCCGGCCTGGTCGCAGATGGGGCAGTCCACCGGGTGGTTGATCAGATGCATCTCCAGGATCTGCTTGCTGGCCTTCCGTACCCGCTCGTTGCGCGTGTGCACCACCATGCCGTCGCGGACGATGGTGTTGCAGGCGATGGTCAGCTTGGGCATGCCCTCCACCTCCACCTGGCACAGGCGGCAGACGCCGGCGATGCTCAGGTCCGGATGGTAGCAGAAATGCGGCAGGGTTTCGCCCCCCCGCGCCGTGGTGCAGGCATCGAAAAGCCGCGTCCCGTCGGGGACTTCAATTTCCTTGCCGTCGATGGTCAGTTTGGCCATTTCGCGTTACTCCTGTTCGCCCCGCGGCCAGCGCGTCTGGCAGCCGGTCGGCTCTTTTTCCTGGATGAGGGCTTCGAACTCGGGACGGAACTTGTCGAGGAATGAGCGCATGGGCATGACGGCCGCGTCGGCCAGGGGGCAGATGGTTAGCCCCATCATGCCGTCGCAGACGTGCTCCAGCAGCTTCAGGTCGTTTTCGGTGCCTTCGCCCCGGCGCAGCTTCTTGACGATCTTGTGCAGCCAGCCGGTGCCCTCGCGGCAGGGGGTGCACTGGCCACAGCTCTCATCGAAGTAGAAGTGCATCAGCACCTGGATGAGCTCGACCATGTCGCTGCTCTCGGGGATGATGATCATGCCGCCGGAACCCAGCATGGTGCCGGCCTCCCCCAGGCTCTCGTAGTCCAGGGGCACGTCCATGATCTCGTCGGCGGGCAGCACGGGTACGGACGAACCGCCCACGATGACCGCCTTCAGCTTCTCGCCCTCGACCATGCCGCCGAGGTAATCGTTGAAGAATTCCCGGAAGGGCATGCCCAGCGGGATCTCGTACACGCCGGGGTTCTTCACCGGACCGCTGACGCTCCACAGCTTGCTGCCCTTGCTCTTCTCCGTGCCGATGGCCGCGTAGGCCTCGGCGCCGTGGGTCATGATCCAGGGCACCGCCGCCACCGATTCCACGTTGTTCACGATGGTCGGCTTGTCCAGGAAGCCCGCCACCGCGGGGAACGGCGGCTTGATGCGGGGCTGCCCCTTGACGCCCTCCACGGAGTTGATCAGGCCCGTTTCCTCGCCGCAGATGTAGGCGCCGGCCCCCTTGTGCACGATCATCTCCAGGTTGTAGCCGCTGCCCAGGATGTCCCGGCCCAGGTAGCCGGCGGCGTAGGCCTCGTCCACGGCCTTCTGCACCCGGTCGATCAACCAGCCGAACTCGCCGCGGATGTAGATGAAGGCCAGCTTGGCGCCCACCGCGTAGCTGCTGATGATGGTGCCCTCGATGGTCATGTGCGGGTCGTAGTCCAGACAATAGCGGTCCTTGAAGGTGCCGGGCTCGGACTCGTCGGCGTTGACGAAGAAATACACCTCGTCGGCGTCCTGGGGCACGAAACCCCACTTGACGCCCGTGGGGAAACCGGCGCCGCCGCGGCCGCGCAGGCCCGAGGCCTTCACCGTCTCGCGCACCTCGGCGGGCGTCTTGCCGCCCAACACGTCGCGCAGGGCCTGGTACCCGCCCTCGGCCTCGTAGACGGAGAGCTTGTGGCCGTCCTTGCGGCCGAAGCGGGAGGAAAGGATCTTCAGTTCGCTGTTGGCCACCGTTACTCCTCCAGTTCCCGGTCGGTCTCGGCGCGGGGCTTCTCGCCACGGCTCAGGTCATCCAGCAACCCGTCCACCTTCTCGGGCGTCAGGTACTCGTGCAGGTGCTTGCCCAGCTGCAGCACGGGGCCGTGGCCGCAGGCGCCCAGGCATTCGGCCCCCTCCAGACGGAATTTGCCGTCCGGGGTGTTCTCCCCCATGCGGATGCCCAGCTTCTTCTCCATGCGGGCGATGACCCCACGCGCGCCCATGATGTGGCAGCTGATGTTGTGGCAGACCTGCAGCACGTTCTCCGCCTGGGGCTCGGTGCGGTACATGGTGTAGAAGCTGAGGACCTCGTGCACGCGGGCGCGGGTCACCTCCAGCTTCTCCATCAGCAGTTCCACGCCCGGCTCCGGCACGTGGTTCAACTCGTCCTGGATGGCCCACAGGCAGGGCATCAGGGCGCTGGCCTTCGTCGGGTACTTGGCGATGATCCCGTCGATCTTGGCCAGCGTCTCCGCCGACAGCTGGAAATCCTTCTGTTCAGTGGACTTGCTCATCAAAAGAACCTCTCTAGCGGTCTAGCTCGCCGGCGATGATGTTCAGGCTGCCAAGGGTGGCGATGGCGTCCGGCACCATGCCGCCCTGAATGATGTGCGAGAAGGCGGAAAAGATCGGGAAGCAGGGCGGGCGCACCTTCATGCGGTAAGGATGGCCGCTGCCGTCGCTGACGCAGAAGAAGCCCAACTCGCCGTTGGCCCCCTCTCCGAAGCCGTAACCTTCGCCGGCGGGCACCTTGATGCCCTCGTAGATCAATTTGAACTGGTTCATGACCCCTTCGATGCTGCCGTACACCTTTTCCTTGGGCGGCAGGATCACCGCGTGGTCATCCACGTTGATGGGGCCGCCGGGCAGTTTGTCCAAAGCCTGCAGCACGATGCGACGGCTCTGCACCAGCTCCGCCATGCGCACCATGATGCGGTCGTGGGTGTCGCCGTTGGAGCCCACGGGGATGTCGAAATCGTACTGGTCGTAACCCCAGTAAGGGGCGTGCTTGCGCAGATCGTAAGCCAGGCCGGTGGCGCGCAGGCAGGGGCCCGTGTAGCCGAAGCTCAGGGCGTCTTCCTGGCTGATCACCCCCACGTCCACCGTGCGGTCCAGGAAGATACGGTTGCGGGACACCAGGTTCATCACGTCGGTGGTGCCCTTGACCAGCCCGTCCAGCCGCTCGCGGATCTCGGCCTCGAAGCCATCGTACAGGTCGTGGCTCATGCCGCCGATGCGCGCGTAGTTGGTGGTCAGACGGCTGCCGCAAAGCTTCTCCAGGCAGTGGTAGATGCTTTCGCGCACGTTGTACAGGTACCAGTAGTTGGTCAGGGCGCCCACATCCACCAGGTTGGCGCAGATGCACACCAGGTGGTCGATGATGCGGCCCAGCTCCGAAACGATGACCCGCACCGCCTGGGCCCGCGGCGTGATCTCCACGCCCAGCATCTTCTCCACCGCCGAGGCGTAGATGCTGTTGTTGGTCATGGCCGAGCAGTAATTCAGGCGATCGGTGTAGGGCATGATGGCGGCCCAGGTGTGGTCCTCGGCCTCCTTCTCGAAGCAGCGGTGGATGTAGCCGATCTCCGTCTTGCTATCCAGGATGGTCTCGCCGTCCAGCAGCACCTCCGCGCGCAGGGCGCCGTGCATGGCCGGGTGACTGGGCCCCAGATTCACGGTCAGCAGGTCGCTGGGGTAGATCTCGTCGACCACGCCGCCCAATTCGGTGATCAGATTGTTGGCGCGCCGGGCCGCCTTCTCCAGGTCTTCATCGCTGAACAGTTTCTCCGGGGTGGAGCATTCCTGGCCCCGCTCGATCTCGTAGTCCTTACGCAGGGCGTGGCCTTCGAACTGGTGGTGGCAGAGGATGCGCCTCAGATCCGGATGCCCCGCGAAGCGCACGCCGAACAGATCGTACACCTCCCGCTCGTGCCAGTTCGCCGAGTGGTAGATACCGGTGGCCGTGGGCACGGACGCGCCCTCTTCCACATCGGTCTTGACGATGACGCGGTGGTTGTTCCGCCAGGAACGCATGAGGTAGTTCACCTCGAAGCGCTTCTCCCGCTCGGGGTAATCCACTCCGACGACATCCGAAAGCTGCTCACAACCCTCCCGGCTCCGCAGGTGAGTGAGCACCGCACTCAGCTTTTCCGGCGCCACGGTGATGCTCTCATCACCCTTCTGGCTGCCGGTGGCCAGGATGTCGCTTCCAAATTCCTGCTGCAGTCTCTCGACCAGCTTCTGACTCATCTTATCCCATCCTCAGGCCCGTCCGGGCGGGCCATAATACTGGAGAAAACCCTATGGATCAGGTCTCGGCCCGCTGCGCGTGGCGCATGGCGGCCGGCTGGATACCTTCCTTCTCCACCTTGTCCTGGATCTGGGTCAGGGCGAACAGGAGGTTCTCGGGGGTGGGCGGGCATCCGGCCACGTAGACATCCACCGGAATGACCCGGTCGGCGCCCTGCAGGGTGCTGTAATTGTTATAGAAACCGCCGCTGCTGGCACAGGCCCCCATGGCGATGACGTACTTGGGCTCCGCCATCTGTTCGTAGATGGTTTTCAGGATGGGCGCCTGCTTATAGCTGATGGTCCCGGCAATGATCATCAGATCGCTCTGCCGGGGCGAGAAGCGCACCAGCTCCGCGCCGAACCGGCTGATGTCGTTATAGGAAGACACCGTGCTCATGAACTCGATGGCGCAACAAGCCACCCCGAAGGGCAGGGGCCACAGGCTGTACTTACGCCCCCAGTTGACGGCCTGACGCAACCGCGTCGTGATGAAATTGCTGGGCTTTTCCAGGTCTACTGCCATTCCAGCCCACCTTTCTTCCAGATGTAGGCGAGGCCCACCAACAGCACCAGCAGGAAGGCTCCCAGTTCACCAAGAGCGAACAGGGCCTGGCCATTGGCTACCAGCTGGTTGTAGAGCAACACCCAAGGGTAGAGAAAAACCGCTTCCAGGTCGAAGAGGAGAAAGAACAAGGCCACCAAAAAGAACCGCACGAAGAAGCGGATCTGGATGGACCCCCGCACGGGGATGCCGCACTCGTAGGTCGAGTCCTTCACCGGGGTGGAACGCTTGGGACCCAGCCAGAAGCTGAGACCCAAAAAAACAGCCGAGAAAACCACGGCCACGGACAGGACCAGAATCACGGGCATGAACTGCTCGAACATGAAGTCTCCCAAGGGAAAGACACGTTAAAAGATCCGGACATAAGGGGTTTCGTGAAAACTCCCCCCACATGCCCGGGCCAATCTTGTTGCAAAAATAACAGTTAGGCCAACGGTGTCAATGCCGGGTATGACAGAACTGTGAATTAACTGGGCATTCTGGTCATTTTCCGGTCACTGGAAACCCGTTTCCTTTTTGTCCGCGAGGAGCGCAAATCCGCGGGGAAACGGTAATTTGTTGCTGGTAGATGGGTTGAATGTTCATTGAATTCTCACCCGGGCGAGCTAGGGAAGCCCCATCCCGGCACGATGGTTGCAATCCAGGCCCAAAAGAATCCTGGGCCGACCGGTTTCCCACCGGCTGCCCACCCTTCAGCCCCGAGGAGTCCCTCATGGCCACCGACGCGACCACCACCACCCAGGATATGACGACCATGGTCCGGCAAGGCACCCAGGCCCTGGAAGAGGGCGACCTGATGGGAGCCCTCGGTATCTTCGAGCAGGTTGTGGCCGCCCACCCGGACCGCCCCGAAGGTCACAACAACCTGGGCGCCCTGTACACCGCCCTGGGCGAAAACGACAAGGCCGAATCCTGTTTCAGCCAAGTCATCGCCATGCTCCCGGACAACGTGGATCTGCGTTTCAACCGGGGTGTCGTGCGCACCAACCTGGAGAATTTCGATGGCGCGCGGGAAGATTTCCAGACCGTCCTGGCCACCCGCGGAGACGACGCGGACACCCTCAACAACCTGGGTGTGGTGGATTTCATGCAAGGACGCCTGGATAACGCCGCGCAGAACTTCCGGGCCTGCCTGAAGGTCCGCCCCCGGTACACCAACGCCCTGCTGAATCTGGTCGATGTGGAGCAGGCTCTGGGCCACGGCCCTGCCGCCATCGCCCTCTGCGAGGAAGCCGTCGCCGACGGCGGCGACATCGAGATCCGCCGCAAACTGCTGGAACTGCTGAGCCATGGTTGCCGCGAAGCCCTGGAAAAAGCCAGCCGGGTAGCCGAAACCCTGGTGCAAACGGACAACACGCCCGAAAACCGCCAGGAGTGGAACAAGTTGGTCCAGGCGCGCAGCGCCCTGGCCGCGGTCGAGGGTTGACCTCTGCCTTTGCGGGGGCCACGAAGAGCAAAGAGCCTCCCTTGTGGGAGGCTCTTTGAGCGGGTGGTCAACCCTGTGGCATTCTTTACGGGGCATTCTTTACGGGATCTTACCCAACAGCAAACCCCTAGAAATCGAAGCTGGTCTCCTGAGAGCGGAAGCTGCTGTTGAAATCATCGTCGGCAGGCGGTAACTCGTTCTTGATCTCCCGATGGGGTGCCGGGGCACCGGCCAGAGCGATTTCATCCTTCATGCTCGCCAGATCTTTGTAGCCGTCCGAGGCGGCGATCAGATCCGTGCTGGTCATTTCCCGCAGGGCGCAGACCTCCACATGCACGCCCCGCCGCCCGAGGGCCGCCACCAGAGCGCAAAAATCTCCATCACCCGTGCACAGGATCACCGAATCCAGCTTGTCCGCGAGTTCCAGCGCGTCGATGGCCATCTCCATGTCCAGGCTGCTGCGCACGTTGCGGGCACCGGAATCCATCTCGTTGAAGCTCTTGATCTCCTTGGTAACCACCTTGAAGCCGTTCAGCTTCAGGAAGTTGATGAAGTCGATCTTGCCCTCGGACTGGTTGCTGATGGCGGTATAGAAGTAACTGCGCACCAATCGACGGGGGCCGGCCAGCTTACGGCACAGCTTCAAATAATCCAGGCGCATGTTCAGGTGCTTCGCGCTGTAATGGATATTCTCACCATCGATGAAGATGGCCACGCGGTCGTTAGAGCTTGGAGTGTACATTTTCAAATCACCTTTTCTGTCATGACTCAGGGCCGGATAG
>PDQT01000283.1 GCA_002747875.1 bacterium DOLZORAL124_64_63 | reverse complement strand
AAATTTCCGGGGCCTTTCCAGGTGTTTTTTACTGGATGGGGTCTGTGGATAACCCCTTCGTTTTTCTTGACACTGCCCGATGGATTCATTACCCTTTGCCGGCTGAATCGAAAATAAACTGAAGGAGAGATCCGTGAAACGGACATTTCAACCCAGCAACGTGAAAAGGGCCCACCGCCACGGCTTCCGCAAGCGGATGTCCACCAAGGGCGGCCGGTTGGTTCTCAAGCGTCGTCGTGCCAAGGGCCGCAAGCGTATCAGCGCCTAGTTCGTCCGGAGCGACAATGATCAGGGACTTCCGACAATCATGACGGACACGCGCATGAGCTGGCGGTCCCTGAGCAGGAAAACTGAATTCCAAAGGGTATACGGCAATGGCACCAAAATTGTTGGTCGCTACGTTGTCGTTTATCTGTTGCCTGCCAAGGATTTTGGTAGCGCCGTGGTGGCCAGCCGCAAGATAGGTGGAGCCGTGCAGCGCAACCGGGCCAAACGTCTGTTGCGTGAAGCGCGCCGACAGGGAAGCCTGGGGAATGTGACCGGGATCCAAGGCATTTTCGAGAGATTCTTTCCCTCAATAGAACCGCTAAACGGTTCTCGGGAAGAAGGAAAGTCGGGTCTATGGGTGGTTTTGCTCGCCCGGCACCGCATTCTGCGGGCCAGGACTCCCGAAGTGCGGGAAGAGCTGGATAACCTCTTGAAGAACATCAGCTGACACCCGCCGGCTCCTTCCCTGAATGGATACCCCTATAGAAGGGTATGGCCATTTCCTGATGGGAAAGAACGTCTCCAAACAGGTGTGCCTTCTGGCCTGGACCGGTCCGTTGCCGGTTGCCAAGATGATCTCCGTGGCCGGGCACCAGCGGGAAACGCATGTGGCGATTGCCATACTACTTGATCCAATTGTACCGGCGAATGATTTCGCCGGTCCTTCCGGCCACCTGCCGGTTTTATCCCAGCTGTTCGGCTTACGGAGCCGAAGCCTACCGGCGCCACGGTTTCTGGCGTGGCACTCTTCTGACCATCAAACGCATTGCCCGCTGCCATCCGTGGCATCCCGGAGGGATGGATCCTGTCCCACCGGCCAAGGGCCCTTGCCGCAGGGAGGATCAGCAATCTCCCTGTTCGCTCACCACCACTTACTCCGGAGAATTTCCCCATGGATAGGCGTACCGGCCTGGCTTTCGTTCTCATTTTTCTGATTCTTGTGGCATCCAATTATCTGATGCCGAAATTCATGCCCCCGCCGCCGCAACCCGCTGTCGCTGACAGCAGCGGACAAATAGGTAGTCGGGAAGGGTCTTCGGCCGGCCGGGTTGATCCCGGTCCGGGCCACGGCAACGCCTCCGCAAGGAATCTGTCGCCCATATCGTCTGGAGAAACATCATCTGGCGAAACCGATGAAGAGTTCGTGGAATCCCTTTCCGGAGCGAGTATCAACTCTGTTGATCAAGCCGTAACCTTCGTCGCTCCGGGCCTGGAAGAGACCTTGACCGTCAACACTCCTCTTTATGAAATGGTCATCAGCAGCCGCGGCGCCCGGGTGCAGAGCTTTCGGTTGAAAGAGCACAAGATGCAGGGGGATGGCCTGGTCCAGCTCATTCCCGAGAATTATCCCGATATCGGCAGGGATGCCATGATTTTCCGCGGTGGGATCTTGGACGTGGGGCAGGCCGCGTACACTTTGAAAACCAGCGTGCTGGATCTGTCCCCGGGAGAGACCCGGAGCGTGGAAATGATAGCCGAAACCGTGGGGGGATTGCAGGTCATCAAGGTCTTGACCTTCGATGCCGCCACTTATGGTGTGGACGTGCAATACGTTCTGCGCCAGGACGGCAGTGATGCCGCCCGTAAAAGCCTGAACCTGCTGGGTTCTCCCGAAGATTTCCGCTTCACCTGGAACCAGGGCATCGCCCCGACCGAGCGCATCGAACGCCTGGAGAAACCGGCCATGCGGTCGGTGGCCATGGTGGGCGATCAGCTCAAGGCCAAGAAGCGTGAAGGCCTCAGGAAGAATGTGGAGAAGGTTCAGGAATCGCTGACGGGCAGTGTGCGCTTTGCCGGTGTCCAGGACAAATACTTTACCATCTTCGGGATTGTTCCCCGGGACCACGGCGCGGTCGAGGGTACGATCCGGCTGGATGGCGATCCGCAAAGCTTCACCCAGTCGTGGGAGATCCAGATCCCCATGCTGTCGGCAGCGGGTTCGGATATCGCCACCGCCCGCCTGCATCTGTTCATGGGCCCGGCGGAACGTGAACTGGTGCGGGTTTACGGCGAGGATCTGGAAGCGGGTATCGATCTCGGCATGCGGATCATCCGCCCCCTTTCCAGTCTGGTCCTTGCCATCATGAGCTGGATGTACGGCTTCATTCCCAACTACGGGGTGATCATCATCCTTTTCTCGGTGATCACCAAATTGGCCTTCTATCCTTTGACCAAGGCCCAGACCGAGTCCATGAAGCGCATGCAGGAGGTCCAGCCCAAACTCAAGGAGCTTCAGGAAAAGTACAAGGACGACAAGGAGAAGCTGAACCAGGCCACCATGAAACTGTACCAGGATGAGAAAGTGAATCCCCTGGCCGGTTGTCTGCCCATGCTTGTCCAGATGCCTGTTTTCTTCGCCCTGTACCAGGCCCTGAACCACACCATTGCCTTGCGCGGTCAGCCCTTCGTGGGTTGGATCACGGACCTTTCGGCTCCGGACGCCTTGTTCGTTCTGCCGTTCTCCATTCCTTTTTTGGGGAGTGATTTCAACGTCCTGCCGATCCTGATGGCTGTCGCCATGTACTTCCAGACCAAGCTGTCCCCGAGCGCCGGCGGTGGGCAAATGGCCGCCATGAACACCATGCTGCCGCTGTTCATGGTCTTCATCTTCTACAACATGCCGTCCGGACTCGTCCTGTACTGGTTGGTGAACACCATCATGAGCGTTTACCAGACCTGGCGGATCCACTCCAAGGGGACGGCCACTCAAGGAGCAACAGCCTGATGAACGACAAGATCGAAACACAGGGAAAAACTGTCGAAGAAGCGATTAACGAAGCCCTGCTGCGCCTTGGCGCTCGGCGTGACGAAGTCGATGTAACCGTTCTGGATGAACCCAAGTCCGGTTTTCTGGGCTTCCTGGGCGGCAAGCCCGCCCGAGTGGAAGTCAGCCGCAAGGGTGGACGCCGGCGTGGTCCGCGTCAGGGAGGCGGCAACCAGGCCCATGAGTTCGGCGAAGGTTCCGGCGATGGCAACCGCCGACGCAGGAGTTCGCGGAGCCGTCGGCCCCGCAATGATCGTCGAGAAAAGGATGAGGGGGAAACGCGCCAGGCCGAAGGCCGTTCCCGACAGGAACACCAGAACGATAAAGACAACCGCCGCAATGAGAACCGTCAGGATGGCGATGGCAAGAGTCGCGGGCGTCGTCGTCGTCGCCCTCGTAAGCCCCGCACGGATGGTGTTGAGGCGCAGAATCAGAGTCAGAACCAGAGTCAGAACCGCAACCAGAATGAGAACCGCGCCAACCGCCGGGAAGATCAGGGTCGCGGACGCCGGGAGCGTCCCGCTGCCGCCAAGGTAGGGGCCGCCGGCGCCAAGAAGGCGGATCAGCCCACCGAGGCCGTGAAGGATCCTCGCCGTACCCGCAGCCGGAATCAGCGCGGTCGTCGTCGTGGCGAGAATGGTTTGGCGAGTGATGTGGGTCGGTCTGCTGAGATTGTCGCGGCGGAAGTCGCGCCCGCTGAGGTCATACCAACTGAGACCATGAACAAGGTGGAGGCTGATGGCAATACCATCCAGCCCGAAACCAGCCGGCAGCGGCCCCGTCACGAAGACGGAGGCCGGGAAGATGGCGGCAGGAACAACCGCGGTCGGGGTACCCGCCGGCGGGATAGCCGCCGTTCAGATCCTCGCCGGACCGAGGCCGGCCCCGGTGAGGCTTCTGAGCCTCGCACCGAAAACTCGCAGGAGGATGTTGTGATCGAGACTATCGCCAAGGGTATTCCCGCCACGAAGTACGCCCAGGCTACTCGGGATGTCAGCGCGGAAGACATCAACAGCGCCATCGAGAAGCTGACCGGCGGTGTGCTGGTGCGGGCCGGTTTCCCGGCGCGTTGCGAGGTGAAGGACGGCGATTACCGCCAGGTGCGTATCACCACCGGTGATGACGGGGCTGCCGTTCTGATCGGGCGGCACGGCAACACCATCGATTCCCTGGAGCATCTGGTCGAGCGCATGATCAGCACCGCCCACGGGGATCGGGTGCGCATGAACCTGGACGTGAACAACTATCGCCGGCGTCGCAACGACAACCTGATCGACCGTGTGGACGAAGCCGTTGAGCAGGTGCGCAGCACCGGCAAGGCCTACCACGTGGAGCCCATGAACGCGCGCGAGCGCCGCTTGGTCCATCTGGCCGTCGAGCAATACGAGGGCATGCGCACCTTCACCATGGATGGTCAGCGTGGCCGGCATGTGGTCATCGCCCTGGACAATACCGAGGACGAGGGACAGGAGATGCCTGCCGAGACCGGTGCTGATCCGGTGGAAGAGGATCAGAACTAGGAACCCGACAGGTAACCGGTCGAGGTTGCGATCTGGGGGGCGGCGCGGGTGCGTCGCCCCTTTCCGAATGGAGAAAGCGGCATGTTGAATGACACCATCGTGGCCATTGTGACCCCCGAAGGAACGGGGGGCCTGGGCGCGGTGCGCCTCAGTGGGCCCGGGGCGCGGGACATCGCCGCTCGGGTGTTCCACTGTTCCGAGGGGTCACTTTCTACTTCTCATATGGCTGTGTACGGTATACTGAAAGACGTAAACACAAAACAAGGCGCTTTTGATGACGTAAATGAGGCCATTGATCAAGTGATCGCCCTACCTATGTGGGCCCCCCGCAGCTATACCGGTGAGGACACCGTGGAGTTCTTTTGCCACGGAGGCACCGTGGTTTCACGCATGGTGGCCGCCGCCTGCCGCCGCGCCGGAGCGCGCCCCGCCACCGCCGGCGAGTTCACCCGCCGCGCCTTCCTGAACGGCAAACTGAGCCTGGACCAAGCCGAGGCCGTGGCCGATCTGATCCACGCCGAGAGCGAAACCGCCGCCCGCGCGGCCGTGCGCCAGTTGCTGGGCGGGCTGGACAAGCAGTTGACCCAAGTGGAGACTCCCTTGCTTTCCCTGCTGGCGCGCGTGGAAGGAGGTCTGGAATTCCTGGACGATGAGGTTCCGGAAGTTCCGGCCGAGGAAGTAGCCGCCGTTTTGCGCGCCGCCCTGGAGGGGATCGACGCGTTGTTGGCCATGGCGCCGGCCGGCCGCCTGTTGCGCGATGGGATCCATGTTGTTCTGCGGGGGAAACCCAACGTGGGCAAGAGCAGCCTCTTCAATCGGCTGGTGGAAGAGGATCGCGCCATTGTCGACGACGAAGCGGGCACCACCCGTGACGTGGTGTCGCAACGGGTCACCCGGGCCGGCCGCGTTTATGTTCTGCACGATACGGCGGGCTTACGCGAGGCCAGGGGTCGGGTGGAAGCCAGGGGTATCGAGCGCACCGCGGAAGCGGCTCGTCAGGCGGACATTATTCTGGATCTGGATTCCGGTCCCGGTCCGGTTGGGGGAAAAGAGGTACAAGAGTCCCCTGGTGAGGCCATCGTTCTGAAGGTGCGCACCAAGGCGGATCTGGGCGACCCCGCGGTCCCTTTTGGGGACGCTATCCCGACCAGCAGCGTTACCGGTGAAGGGGTGCAGGAATTGTGGCGGCGCATAGCCGATAGTGTCGACCGTTTCGCCCTGGACCGGGCCGTGCGCCTGGGTGTGGTGATGAATGAACGGCATCGGCACAAGCTGGAAAGCAGCCGCCGGGAGCTGGCCCGTTTGCTGGCGGAATATGCCGATGAGGCCTGCGCTCCCGGCAACGACGTGGCCGGCACCCTGCTGGCGTCCATCCTGGCGCAGCTGGGAGAAATTTCCGGCCGGGTCTATTCCGAACACCTGCTGGAGTCGGTGTTTTCGCGTTTCTGTGTGGGGAAGTGATGGTTAAGCGGGTGTATGACATCATCGTCGTTGGTGGCGGGCATGCGGGAATCGAAGCCGCCCTGGCGGCCGCGCGGCTGGGGGCGGACACCGTCTTGGTCACCCACGATGTGGAAGACATCGGGCGCATGCCTTGCAATCCGGCCATCGGTGGCCTGGGCAAGGGGCACCTGGTACGGGAAATCGACATCCTGGGCGGAGAGATGGGCCTGGCCATCGACAGGACGGGTATCCAGTTCCGCACCCTGAATCTGAAGAAGGGGCCGGCGGTGCAATCGCCCCGCGCCCAGGCGGATAAGGACCTTTACCGCGCCTACATGCGCGATGTTGTGCAGGATGCCGGGGGACTCGATATCATTGCGGAGGATGCCGCGGCTTTGCTCACCACCGGGAATCCGGCCGACGGGGTGCGTGGGGTGAAACTGCTTTCGGGGCGGGATGTGGCCGGCCGGAGGGTGATCCTTTGCGCGGGCACCTTCCTCAAGGGCCTGATGCACGTGGGGGATGAGAAACGCGTCGGGGGTCGGGAAGGCAGCGCCAGCAGCGAGAGGCTGAGCACCTCGTTGACGGAGCTGGGTTTCACGTTGCGCCGCCTCAAGACGGGCACCCCGCCGCGGTTGGCCCGGGACAGTATCGATTTTTCACGCTTGCAGGTCCAACCGGGGGACGACCAGCCTGACCCCTTTTCTTTCCGCACCCGGAACTTTGCGCCCACCCAGGTTGACTGCCATCTGGCCTACACGCACGAGGGCACCCACGCCCTGATCCGGGAAAGCCTGGACCGTTCGCCCCTGTACGGGGGGATCATTGCCGGTCAAGGTCCGCGTTACTGCCCCTCCATCGAGGACAAGGTGGTGCGTTTTGCGGAAAAGGACCGGCACTTGCTTTTTCTGGAGCCCGAAGGTCTGGACCATCCCGAGGTCTATGTGAACGGATTGAGCACCAGCCTGCCGGCGGATGTGCAGGTGGCGATGGTGCGTTCGGTGCCGGGACTGGAGAAGGCTGAACTGGTGCGCATGGGATACGCCATCGAATATGATAGCGTTCCCTCCTGGCAGATCCGGTCCAGCCTGGAAACGAAGTTGGTGCCGGGGCTTTATCTGGCGGGGCAGTTGCTGGGCACTTCCGGGTACGAGGAGGCGGCGGGCCAGGGCTTGGTGGCCGGCATCAACGCGGTGTTTTCGTTGGCGGATCGGGAGCCGCTGGAAATTGGTCGGGATGTGGGGTATCTGGGCGTGCTGGTGGATGATCTGGTGACCAAGGAGATCAACGAGCCCTACCGCATGTTCACCTCGCGGGCGGAGCATCGTCTGCATCTGCGGTGCGATAATGCCGAGTCCCGTCTGTTGCCGCTGGCCGAAGAGATCGGGCTGTTGCCGGGCGCGGCTCTGGCTGAACTGCGGGCGCGGCAGGTTTTCATCGACAAGGTGAAGGATCTTTGCCGGCGGCGCAGTGTGTTCCTGCCGGAAAAAGGTAAGCGTCTGATGGTGGCGGATTATTTCCGCTTTCCGGGGGTGAATTGGGACAGCTTGCGCCATGAAGCTCGGGCGGAGGAGGGTTTTTGGTTTGATTTCGGTTTAGAATCTAAAAAACTATTGAATTTGTTGTGCGATGAGCGCTTGGTGGCACGAGCTCTTTTCCAGGTGGAGACGGACATCCGTTATGAAGGGTATATCGCCAAGCAGAACCGCTTGATCCACAACCAGGAACACCTGGATAACCTGGAACTGCCGCCGGATCTGGATTTCATGACTCTGAAGGCCCTTAGCTATGAGGCGCGGGAAAAGCTGCAGCGGATTCGGCCCCGGAATCTGGGGCAAGCTGGCAGGATTGATGGGGTTCGAGCCGGGGATTTGGCGGTTTTGGTGGTTTACCTCAAGAAATTGAAGGAACAGAGGGATGGGGAACCGGCCGGTGGTTGATCTCAGTGTGTTGGAATCCTTTCGTGCGCATGTTTTGCGCTGGAATCGGCAGATCAACCTGGTTTCCCGACAAGCGACCAGGGATCGGTTGGATAGTTTGTTGGGTCAGTGTGCCGGTGGGCATCAGGTTTTGGTTTCTTGGTTGAGGGATGTCGGTTTGGGGGATGGTGGTTTAGGGGATGGTAAGCGCTCCTTGTGGTATTTTGACCTGGGTAGCGGGGGTGGGTTGCCGGGTGTTGTGTGGCACCGCCTTTGGGTGGCCCAAGGAGGGGATCCGTGCACGCACCTGGTGGAGCCCCGGGAGAAAAGAGCCTGGTTTCTGGAGCGGGCTCAGGGACCTGAAGACGGAAACGGGTTTGGTGTGCTGATGGGGCGCTGGGGAGAGGTTCCGGTTGTTGCGGCGGACTGGCCGCCCGGTTCCCCGTTGGTGGTTATTTCCCTGAAGGCCTTGCATCTGGATGATGATGAGGTTCTGCACGGCTGGGAACAGACCCATGAAGGAAGAGTGGGGGAGGCCGATCTTGTGATCGCTCGCTATTACCCTCCCGAACAAGTGCTGGATGCTCCCTTGGTGGAAAAATTGGGGTTGGAGCCCGCCGGCGGGGTTCGGCAAAGGGGTGACTATATATATAGGGGGCTGGGTGTGGCCGTCCGTCCGGTTTTTTGGCAGGGCCAATCGGTAGCCTCCTTGGTGTTATCTGCTTATTGTTCAGCGCGTAAATCCTGATTGTTCCACGTGGAACAATCTTGACAGTTGTTCCACGTGGAACAAAGCACCCTTCAAGCCCTCCCCATCTTGACGTTGACCACTTCTGGCAAGTACTTTGTCCCTCCGGCGCATAAAAACGCCCCAAATTCAGGGATTTCCCCGCGAAATCCTTCACGGTAATAGTCAAAACGGACTCTGGAGAGCTAATTCATGGGAAAAATCATCGCCATTTCTAATCAAAAAGGCGGCGTGGGGAAGACTACAACCGCCGTCAACCTGTGTGCCAGTTTGGCCGTAGCCGAGAAACGCACGCTCTTGGTGGACCTGGACCCCCAGGGCAACGCCTCCAGTGGCGTGGGCGTCACTTCCGAAAGTGGCACCAGTTACGAAGTCATGTTGGGAATGTCCTCTGCCGCATCGGCCATCCAGAAAACAGCCATCGGGTTTTTGGATATCATGCCTTCGGATCGTCGTCTTGCCGGCGCTGAAGTGGAGTTGGTCTCGGAAGAAAGGCGGGAAAACTTCCTGAAAAGGGCTTTAGAGCCCCTGCGGGACCAATATGAGTTCATTCTGATCGACACCCCACCTAGCCTTAGCTTGTTGACTCTCAATGCGTTGACGGCTTCAGATACGGTCCTTATTCCCATTCAGTGTGAATACTACGCCCTGGAAGGGTTAAGTCAGCTTTTGAGCACCATCCAACTGGTCCAGCGCAGTCTGAATCCGGATCTCCGTCTTGAAGGTGTGTTGCTGACCATGTTTGACCGGCGTCTGCGGCTCAGCAACCAGGTTGCCGAGGAAGCCATCGATTTCTTCGGGGAAATGGTCTATGAGGCCAAAATTCCGCGCAATGTCCGGCTCAGCGAGGCTCCTTCCTTCGGTAAGCCTATCCTGCTGTACGATGTGGAATGCGTGGGCGCCCGTTCCTATCTGGAATTGGCCCGAGAGATTATCCAGAAAAACGGGGCACCGGCCGTGGAGGGAGCTTCATGAGCAAGAACAAAGTTCTGGGCAAAGGGCTTTCGGCCCTGATCAAGGGGGCGGACCTGTCGGGTCCCGCGTCTGAAAAAGGTTCCGGCACATTGGTTTCCCTGATTCCCCTGGAAGAGATCGGGTTCAATCCCAACCAGCCGCGTAAGAAATTTGATACCGGCAATTTGGAAGAATTGGCGGATTCTCTGAAACAGGTGGGTATTCTGCAGCCGGTTCTTATCCAGAAGCTGCGGGCCGGAGAAATGGCCACCCAGCATCCGGACAGCACTGCGCCCGCTTCGGGTTTGCGCTATCGCGTGGTGGCCGGCGAGCGTCGGGTGCGGGCCGCCCGCATGGCGGGGCTCACGGAAGTTCCTGCTCTGATTAATACTTACGAGGAAACCGAAATCCTCAAGGTGGCCCTTCTGGAAAATATCCAGCGCGAGGATCTGGGCCCCGTGGAAGAGGCCGAAGCCTATCGTGAACTCATGGATTCCTACGGCGCCACCCAGGAAGAGTTAGCGGAAATGCTGGGCAAGAAGCGGAGCAGCGTGGCCAACATGCTGCGGGTGCTGACCTTGGAAAAAGACATTCTGAGCCTCCTGGAAGATGGCAAGATCAGTCGGGGCCACGCCAAGGCGTTGCTGGGCATGGCACCCGGACCAGGTCGCCTTCAGTTAGCTAAGTTGTGTCATAGCAGGGGATTGTCTGTTCGTGAGTGCGAACGTCGGGTGCAGGCGGGGGGCGCTAGGCCTTCCCGTCCCGGACGCAGAACCAAGGTGGTGGCCCAGGATCCCGCCGTGCGGGCCCTGCAGGAAAGAGCGGAACAGGTCTTCGGCAGCCCGGTGGAAATCCAGCGAGATGGCAAGAAGGGCAAGGGCTCCCTGGCTGTGCGCTTTTATTCGGATGATGACCTGGTGCGTCTGCTGAAGATCATGGGCGTGGATACGGAACTCTGAAGAATTGGTTGAATTTGATTAAATTATTTAATAGCAGGTCTTTAAGGCTTCGTGCGGTCCGGGTCGTACTGGCTACCGCCAGCGTGGCCTACCTGACCTACACCCTGCTGAAGGTCACCGGCGATTTCCAGCAGGCGGGCAGCTGGACCGAGTTCTGGAACGGAGAATGGCGCCATGGCGGGGTGCTGACCACACTCTTCGGGTCCGGGTTGTTCCAGTTCTTCATCCTGGCGCTGAGCTGGAGTCTGTACCTGCGTTTCCGGCAACGGGAGAGCATCAACATCCGGCTGCGCCGCAGCGAGCAGAAATTTCGGGCCATCATCAACCACGCCGGCGAGGCCGTCTTCCTGCTGGACAGCAAGGGCCGGGTGCAGGAATGGAACAAGGCCGCGGAGCAGCTTTTCGGCAAATCTCGCCGTCAGGTTCTGCAGCAGTCCCTGGCCGATTTGGATCTGGGCGAGAACCTGGATCTGAACAACATCTTCGCCGATGTGCAGCGCGTGCGGCGCTCCCTTTCCTATGAGCTGCATCTAACCCGTCCGGGCACCGCGCCCCAGATTCTGAGCACCACGTTCAGCTACATCACGCCGGGCACCGGAGCCTTTGCCGAGAAGGCGGGCAGCTATGTGGTCATCGCGCGGGATATCACCAGTGAAAAGCAGATGGAATCGCGCATGAGCGAAACCGAGAAGCTGGCGGGTATCGGCCAGCTGGCGGCCGGTATCGCGCACCAGCTGAACACACCGCTGGGCAGCATCTTGCTTTCGGCCCAGATGCTTGAGGAGGATATCGAAGACGAGGACGATGCCGAAGATATCCGTCGCATCATCCGGCAGACCGAACAGTGCCGCGGCATCATCAAGGGGCTGTTGAACTTCGCGCGGCCCACCGGCAGCGGCCGCACACGCGTGAGCTTGAGCGATGTGGTGTCCGACACCATCTACCTCATGGAAAAGAATCTGAAGGTGGCGGGAGTGCAGGTGGAGCTGGAGGAGATCGGTAACCCGTGGGTCTTCGGCAACCGCAATGAGCTGGAGCAGGTTTTTTTCAACCTGTTGGGCAACAGTTTGGACGCCATGCAGGATGGCGGCACGGTGTCGGTGAAGATCCTGCGGGGCGATCCCGGCGAGGTGCGCGTGGAGTTCCGCGACACGGGCGAGGGCATTCCCCGGGAAGAGCAGGAGCACATCTTCCTGCCCTTCTACACCACCAAGGATTACGGCAAGGGCACGGGGTTGGGGCTTTCCATCGTGGCACGTATCGTGCATGAGCATGGGGGGCGCATCGAGCTGCAGAGCAAGCCCGGCCGGGGCACCACCTTCATCCTGTCGTTCAGCGAAGCGCGAGACCGCGCCGGCAGTTCTTCCCTGATTGACGATTCGGGAGGCGAATGAGATGGGCATTCCGGCGCGCACGCGCATCATCTTGCTGACGGGCGACCGCACCCGCGAATACGGCATCACCCGGCCCATGGTGATTCTGCTCATGGCGCTGGCGGCGGTTTTGCTGATAACGATGGTTTTCCTGATGGTGCGTCTGGGTGGCAAACACGAAGAGCGGCAACAGATTGCCCGTCTCGAAGCGGATCTGGATGCCGCCCGTGCCGCCTTGGGCAACGTGGAGGTTCTGCGTGAAGAACTGTTCCACATGCAGGGATTGCAGGAGAAGCTGCTGTTCGCCCTGGGCGTGCAGGAGGCGCCGCCCGCCAACCCGGATTCCCTGGCCGCCTGGTTGGAGTGCGGGCCGGGCAGCGCGGAGCAGGCTTTGGGGCATTCGGCGGCCTTGGCCCTCAGTCCCAAACCGGATCACTGGCCGGCCACCGGGTTCGTGACCCAGGAATTTCGGAAGGGGGCCCCGAATCGAGGAATCGTGCCCCATGAGGGTATCGATATCGCCGGGCCCACCGGGGCGCCCATCACGACGGCGGGGCCGGGCCGCGTGGCGCGCGTCGGCACGGACGATTTTCTGGGGAACTTTGTTGAAATCCAGCACGGTTTGGGGTACCTAACGGTATATGGGCATTGCGACAGGGTCGTTGTCCAGGCCGACGAACTTGTCGACGCCGGCCAGCTTATCGCTTATGTTGGGCAATCCGGTCAGGCCACCGCTCCGCACCTGCATTTCGAGGTGTATGTGCAGGGCGAGGCCGTTGATCCCCGGCAGATTCTTCAGGGCGATCCGCCCACTCCCTAGACGGGGCCATCGCGTGGGCCTGACGGCCACGCACAAGGAGGATAAGATGTTCGGAAAAGAACCTGAAAACCAAGCCGTTTCCACGGGGCAGACCTCCATCATCGCGCAGGGATGCAAGTTCGATGGCAAGGTCGAAGTGGCTGGCACACTGCGTATCGAGGGAGAGTTCAAGGGAACGCTTGGCAACCCCGAGTCCCTGGTCATCGGCAAAACCGGCGTGGTGCACGCGACGGTCAAGGTGAAGAATGCCATCATCGGTGGGCAGCTCTTCGGCAACATCACCGCCGAGAACAAGATCGAGCTGCAGAGCGGCAGCCACGTGGAGGGCGACATCAAGACCAAGCGCCTGGTCATTGATGAGGGCGTTTTCTTCGAGGGCAACTGCTCCATGGGTAGCGATCGGCGCAAGACCCCGGGGGCGTCGCCCGCGGCTCCGACGAAGGAACCAGAGAAGAAGTAGTGGCTTCTCCCGTTTGAAGAAGGGTCTTCTCCCATCCGGCCTGGACGGGGGAAGACTCTTTTTGTCCTTATTGTCGGTATCATCGGCTACAGAGCCCCAGCGAATAAAACCAGCGAATAAAACCAGCGAAGAAAACCAAGGTTGCCGAATCTCACTCCTGAGGTAATAGTGAGACAGACCAGCAGCCAGGGGGTGCCCACCGCCATAAGGAGCACCCCAAGCCCAAGCGGCTCCTCCAGGCCCCAAAGGAATTCCATGACCGAAAAGCCCCGAAACAAGGCCACGGATCCCGACCGGTCGTCCCCCTTCCCAATCCCCGAGGCCCCGGATGAGGTGCCCTCGTCTTCCGGCTTCCCCGAACGGCCTGACGGCAAAAAACTGGATGCCCTGCAGGATCAGCTCCACCGTGACCGCCGGATCCGGCGGGCGGGCCAGAACAACACCCGCGTCGCAAAGTACACCGCCAAGGTGGGGAAGTCCGTCAGGGATATCGGCACCTACACCCTGATCCCGGCCATGATGGTGGCCGGACCGGTGGTGGGCTACGCCCTGGGCTGGCTGGTGGAGAAAAAATGGGGCGGGGCGCCGTGGCCGGGGGTTGTGGGGCTGCTTTTCGGGTTGGTGGCTGCTTTTCGGCAGATTTTTCTTATCCTGGCCCGCAAGTCCACGCCTGACAAAGATAATCAATTTCACTAGATTGGGATGCGGAGAAAACCGGCGAAACGTTTGGGGCAAAACAGTGAGGAATTGCGGAAATTGACCAATTCCCTCCTTGCAAGGGTTCGAATATGGACTATTCTTGTCGCCTTGGTTGCGGCCCTGATGGCTTGGTTTGCCGTTTCGTCAATTTTCGCCATCGGATTATTCCTGACGGCCCTGTGGGGAGTGGTCGGGTTGCTTGCCCTGGAGGGGATCCTGCGCTCACTGGTGGTGCCGCAGGGGCAGCCACGCAACGGCTTGGCCGCAATTCTCTGGATCTTGCTGAAATTAGCTGTTTACGGGCTGGCCATCGGGGTGTTATTTTCCCGTCCGTTTCCAGCAGTCAGCCACGCAGTGGGCTTCACTTTATTAATGGTCACCCTGGTGGGTGTGGGAGCCACGGAACGCTCCGGCAATACCCGCCAGATGAACCGACGGGATGACGATGCTTGAAATGAGCCGAAACAAGCTAGCCACCTTCGCCCTGATCTTCGGAGCCTTCATCTTCGCTGCCGGCATGGCGGGGGCCCAGCACGATACCCACGGGCAGGACCAAGGTCGCGGTGACGCGCACACCGAACAGGTTCATGGCGACCCCGATCACGACCCCGATCACGACCACGCCACAGGGGCCCACAATGCCCACTCCGATGCCCACGATGCTCATGATGCGCATGGCGAGCATGGCGAGCATGGAGACCATGGCGAAGGCCACGGCGCCATGCCTCACCTGCCGAACCTGCTGGTCTTCCTGGCCGACTGGTTCCCCGGTGCCGCCCATTTCCTGCACGAGTGGACCAACCCCATCTACGCCTTCATCGTCGTCATCCTGGTTTCCATCTTCTTCATCAACCTGAGCCGCAGTCTCAGCGTCCGCAACCCCGGCCGCACCCAGATGGCCGCCGAGTTGATTCTGGGCGGGCTGTACGGGTTGTTCCAGCAGATCATCGGACCGACGGCGCGCAAGTACACGCCGTACCTGGGGTCGCTCTTTCTGTTCATTCTGTTGAACAATCTCTTCGGTCTGATCCCGCTGGGCCACGCTTCCACCTCGGCGTTCAACACCACCACCTTCGCGCTGGGCGCGCTGACCTTCTTCGTGGTCCAGGGGATCGCGCTGAAGGAGAACGGCATCGGCGGTTACCTGCACCACATGGCGGGGTCGCCCAAGACGGGCATGGACTGGGGCTTTTCCATTCTGCTCTTCCCGCTGCATCTGCTGGGCGAGCTGATCAAACCCATCAGCTTGGCGCTGCGTCTGTTCGGCAACATCTTCGGCGAGGACACCCTGGTGGCCACCATGGTGCTGCTGGGCGCGGGCATTTCCTACGGTCTGACCGGCAGCGACTTCGTGCCGGGTATTCCTCTGCAGTTCCCTTTCTATTTCCTGGGACTGCTGTCCAGCACCATCCAGGCGCTGGTCTTCACGCTTTTGGCTACGGTTTACATTGCCCTGTGGCTGCCTCACGGCGATCACGGTGAGGAGCACGGGCATTAACCCGGGCGCTGAGCCCGGAAAATGGCGGGTTCGTCCCGCACAATGAGAGTGCAACGCACGCACTGAGAAGGAGAAAAACAATGGACGGGAACATTCTGGGACTGGCTCTTCCTATCGGTCTGGGCATGGCTGCCATCGGTTCGGGTCTGGGTCTGGGTAAGGCCATCGAGGGCGGCATGAACGCCATGGGGCGTCAGCCCGAGGCCATCGGTCAGATTCAGACCGCCATGATCATCGGTTGCGCCTTCATCGAGGCTCTGACGATCTACGCCCTGATCGCCACCATCCTGCTGATGGGTAACCTGTAAAGAAGAATTGGACAGTAGACTCGGCGTGCGTTTCTGAGTGACGGGGGTGGAAGACGATCCGCCCCCGGACCAACGCCGGGTGGACCTGACCGGAAGGCAACCTGTCATGGATATGGTACTCCCGAAATTACCCCAATTGCTGACGATGGTCGTGGGCTTCGGCATCTTTGTCTGGGTCCTGGCCAAGTTCGCGTGGGGTCCGATCATCGACCTGCTCGATGCCCGGCGAGAGAAGATCGACGGCGATTTCGCCGCGGCCGAGAAGAACCTGGAAGACGCGGAAAGTCTGAAGCAGGACTTCGAGAGCAAGCTGGCGGACATCAAGGCCATCGAGCGTGAGAAGGTCCAGGAGGCGGTCAAGCGCGGCGAGGGTATCGCCGACGGCATCGTCGCCAAGGCCCGCAACACGGCCGAGGAAACCAAGGCGAAGGCGAAGCAGGATATCGAGATGGAAAGCCATAAGGCCCAGCTCGAACTGCGCGACTCCGTGGTGGCCATGGCTCTCGGCGCGGCTGAAAAGGTCATCAGCGAGCGGCTGGATGATGACGTGCACCGCAAGCTGATCTCCGAATACATCGACAGCCTGCCCGGCAGCGGGGGAGCGTAGCCATGCGTGATCGCAAGGTAGCGGGCCGTTATGCCGGTGCCCTGATGACCTCGGCCTTGGCCGAGAACAATCTGGGCGAGGTTGCCGAATCCTACGCCGCCGTCATGACGGTGGTGGAGGAGCATCCCGACCTGGTCGTCTTTCTGGGCAGCCCCCAGGTCGCGGAAGAAGACAAGAAGAAGCTGCTGGCGAAGGTTTTCGGCGACAAGGTCGAGAAGATTCTGCTGCACTTCTTCTACCTGCTGGTGGACAAGAACCGCATCGGCAATCTCAGGGATATCGGCGAAGCGTTTGCCGAGATGGTGGAAGAGCACCAGGGTGTCGTGCATGCCCGGGTGGTGACCGCCGTGGACCTGCCGGATGATCTGGCCGCCAAGCTCACCGAGAAGCTGGCCGCCTACACCGGCGCCAAGGTCGTCCTGGAAAAGAAGATCGATCCCGCGGTAATCGGGGGCGTGTGCGTGACCATGGGGAACAAGATTCTCGACGGCACGGTGCGCACGAACCTCGACCTGCTGCGCAAGAAGCTGGAAAAGGCCCCGGTGCGCTGATCGCGCCGGAGGGACCTGACCGCGGAATAAACCGGACCAAGAGCCGGATCAAACGAGGAGATGGGCAGTGAAACTTAGGCCTGAAGAGATTAGCTCCGTTCTTTCGCAGGAGCTGAACAAGTACGACCGCGACCTCGAGGTCGAGAGCGTCGGCACGATCCTTCAGGTGGGCGACGGCATCGCCCGCGTCTACGGTCTGCAGGACGTGATGGCCGGCGAGATGGTCAAATTCCCCGGGGACATCTTCGGCATGGTGCTGAACCTGGAAGAGGACTCCGTGGGTGTGGCCATTCTGGGATCCGACACCACCATCAAGGAAGGCGACCAGGTCACCCGCACCGGAACCATCGCCTCTGTGCCTGTGGGCGATGGTGTCATCGGCCGTGTGCTGAACGCGGTGGGCCAGCCCATCGACGGCGAGGGTCCCGTGCCCTCGGACCAGACCCGTAATATCGAGCTGAAGGCTCCCGGCGTGACCGAGCGCCAGCCCGTGGGGCAGCCGCTGATGACCGGCCTGAAGGCCGTGGACAGCATGATCCCCATCGGCCGTGGCCAGCGCGAGCTGGTGATCGGTGACCGCGGCACCGGCAAGACCGCCGTGTGCATCGACACCATCATCAACCAGAAGGGCAAGGGCGTTCAGTGCTTCTACGTGGCCGTGGGCCAGAAGCAGAGCACCGTGGCCGGCGTGCACAAGAAGCTGAAGGAACACGGCGCGATGGAGTACACCACCATCATCGCCGCCAATGCTTCGGACCCGGCTCCCATGCTCTTCCTGGCGCCCTACACCGGCACCACCATGGCCGAGCACTTCATGTGGCAGGGCAAGGACACCCTGGTGGTGTACGATGACCTTTCCAAGCAGGCCAACGCCTACCGTCAGATGTCGCTGCTGCTGCGTCGTCCGCCCGGACGCGAGGCTTTCCCCGGCGACGTCTTCTACCTCCACAGCCGCCTGTTGGAGCGCGCGGTGAAGCTGAGCGATGAGAACGGTGGTGGCTCCTTGACGGCTCTGCCCATCATCGAGACCCAGGCCTCGGACGTGTCGGCCTACATCCCGACCAACGTGATCTCCATCACCGATGGCCAGATCTTCCTGGAGAACGATCTCTTCTACCAGGGCATCCGCCCGGCCATCAACGTGGGTATCTCTGTTTCCCGTGTGGGTGGCGCGGCCCAGACCAAGGCCATGAAGAAGGTGGCCGGTTCGTTGCGCCTGGATCTGGCCCAGTACCGTGAGATGCAGGCCTTTGCCCAGTTCGGCAGCGACCTGGACGCCAGCACCCAGCGGCAGTTGACTCGTGGTGAGCGCATGGTCGAGATCCTCAAGCAGGGGCAGTACGTGCCCATGAGCAACGAGCACCAGGTGGCCATCATCTTTGCCGCGTCGAAGGGTTATCTGGATCCCGTGCCTGTCGAGGACGTGGCTGCCTGGGAAGAGGACTTCCACAAGTACCTGGATGACAACCACGGCGGCGTGTTGCACGCTATTGCTGAGAGCGGGAAGTTGGAGCCTGAGACGGTGGAACACCTGACGGGTGCCATTGAGGACTTTATCAAGACGCGTAGCTAGGCTGAAGGTTCAGAAATTCTCTGGGCCAACATTGGCTTGGAATAATCAGGAGGTAGACCGTGGCGGGAGCCGGGGTCAAATTACTCAACAAGCGGATACGCAGCGTCAAGAACACGCAGCAGATCACCAAGGCCATGAAGATGGTCGCGGCATCGAAGCTGAATCGTTCTCAAGGCAATATGCTGGCGGCGCGTCCCTATTCGCAGAAGTTGACCGAGCTGATGCAACAGCTGGCGGGCAAGACGGACATCGCAGACCCTCTTTTCGAGGTGCGGCCGATCAAGCGGCGTCTGTATCTGATCATCGCTTCGGACAAGGGTCTCTGCGGATCCTACAACATGAATGTGTTGAAGCTGGCCACCAAGGCTGTGGACGCGTCCGTGGCCGAGGGTGTAGAAACCGAGATCTACGCCGTGGGCAAGAAAGTGGCCGATTTCTTCCGCAAGCGCGACTACACGATCTGGGACAGGCACATCGACTTCGGTGGCGAGATCAACAGCGAGCGCGGCAACTTGGTGGGCAACAACATGGTGCGCGCCTTCACCGCCGGGGAATTCGACGAGGTGCGTGTCGTGTACGCCTCCTTCGTCAGCACCATGACCCAGAAACCGGTGGATGAGGCCATGCTGCCCATCGCCCCGGACCAGTCCGCGACCGGGAATGAGGACGAAGAGGATAATGATCGCTCGGTGGATTACATCTGGGAGCCCAGCCAGGAAGAGATGTTCAAGATCCTGCTGCCCTTGTACCTGCGGAACCGAGTCTTCATGACACTGAGTGAAGCCTTCACCAGTGAGCACGCCGCCCGCATGACAAGCATGAGCGCGGCTACCGAAAACGCCGGCGAACTGATCGGCGCCCTGACATTGCAGCGGAATCGTGAGCGCCAAAGCGCGATCACGGCCGAGTTGCTGGATATCGTGGGCGGAGCTAATGCACTTTAGAGTCCGCCTTCTAGGATAGTTTTTTTGAGCGGGGCGCAAGCCTCAAACCTGACGATAGCAAGGAGATGAGGAACATGGCCGAGAACTACGGTAAGGTCCTACAGGTCATTGGCCCCACGGTGGACCTCGAGTTCCATTCGGACAGCCTGCCCAAGATGCTGAACGCCATCCATATCGTGGATGAGGAGAAGGGGATCAGTCTGATCACCGAGGTGGCTCAGCACATCGGCAACAACGTGGTGCGGACCATCGCCATGGACTCGACCGACGGTCTGGTGCGTGGTATGAAGGGTCTGGACACCGGCTCCCCAATCTCCGTGCCCGTGGGCAAGCAGTGTCTGGGTCGCCTGTTCAACCTCCTGGGCAAGCCCCTCGATGGCAAGGGCGATCTGGAACACCCCGACAAGAAGAGCCCCATTCACGCTTTTCCGCCGGAGTTGACCAACCAGGGTGAGGCCAACGAGATCTTCGAGACCGGTATCAAGGTCGTGGATCTGCTGGCCCCTTACGCCAAGGGTGGCAAGATCGGTCTCTTCGGTGGTGCCGGTGTGGGCAAGACGGTGATCGTGATGGAGCTGATCCACGCCATCGCCACCCAGCACGGCGGCTACTCCGTGTTCTGCGGTGTGGGCGAGCGTACCCGTGAGGGCAACGACCTGTGGCTGGAAATGACCGAGTCCGGCGTGATCAACAACACCGCCCTGGTCTTCGGCCAGATGAACGAGCCGCCCGGAGCCCGTCTGCGCGTGGCCCTGTCCGGTCTGACCATGGCCGAGCACTTCCGCGACGAGATGGGCCAGGACGTGCTGCTCTTCGTGGACAACATCTTCCGTTTCACCCAGGCCGGTTCCGAGGTGTCCGCCCTGCTGGGCCGTATGCCCAGCGCCGTGGGGTACCAGCCCACCCTGGCCACGGAGATGGGCCAGTTGCAGGAGCGCATCACCTCGACCCGGAACGGTTCGATCACCTCGGTGCAGGCCATCTACGTGCCCGCCGATGACTTGACGGACCCCGCGCCCGCCACGGCCTTCTCGCACCTTGACGCGACCACCGTGCTTTCCCGTCAGATCTCGGATCTGGGTATCTACCCCGCCGTGGATCCTCTGGACAGCACCAGCCGTATTCTGGAACCCGGCGTCCTGGGCCAGGAGCACTACGATCTGGCCCGCCAGGTCCAGACCATCCTGCAGCGCTACAAGGATCTGCAGGACATCATCGCCATCCTGGGTATGGACGAGCTGAGCGACGAGGACAAGGTCATCGTCGAGCGCGCCCGTAAGATCCAGAAGTTCCTGTCGCAGCCCTTCTTCGTGGCTGAGGTCTTCACCGGTATGGAAGGCCGCTACGTCAAGCTGGAAGACACCATCCGCTCCTTCAAGGGCCTGGTGGCCGGCGAGTACGACCACATCCCCGAGCAGTGCTTCTACATGTGCGGGGCCATCGAGGAAGTGCTGGAAAACTACGAGAAGATGCAGGCGGAACACTGAGAGACCGGTAGGCCGACAAGCAGGAAGATCACGAGGTAGGTTGGAAACATGGCCAAGAGCTTCACCGTCAACATCGTCACGCCGGACAAGACGGCCTACGAGGGCCAGGCCCTCAGCGCCACCATTCCCGGCACCAACGGCTACCTGGGCGTGTGGGCCAACCACGCGCCCTTGGTGGGCGGCGTGGTGCCCGGAGTCGTGTTTCTGCGCACGGACGAAAGCGGCAGCGAGAAGCATTTCGCCGTGGGCGAGGGTTTCGTGGAGATCAGCGACAACCAGGTGAACGTCATGACCGCCACCTGTGAACTGGCCAGCGAGATTGATATCCTGCGGGCCGAGGAAGCCTTGGACCGCGCGCGGAAACGGCTGAAAAGTATGGAGAAGGATCTGGATCGGGAGCGCGCCCGTCTGGCCGTCAGCCGGGCCGAAGCCCGCATCAAGGCCGGTAAGCAAGGCTGAACATCGAACCGGAACTTCTGGGTTTGGTTGGACCGCGTCCGGGGATTACCGGGCGCGGTTTCTTTTGAAGGAGTGGTCTGATGCCTTCCCGTTGGTTGCTCCTGCCGTAC
>PDQT01000059.1 GCA_002747875.1 bacterium DOLZORAL124_64_63 | reverse complement strand
GGTGACCAAAAACAGCGCAGGTCTGACCGGTCTCATCAAAGCTATGTCGAGCCAAAGACAGGTCGTCGGTAGCAGCCTGTTCCAGTACGCTATTCTTCCTCATACCAACGAGATATTGCACTTCGGCACCGTCCAGATAGTCAAGCACCTCGGGACAACTGAACCCACCATCAAGACGAACGCGGATCATCGCTTTGGGGAAGGCCCGGCGCAGTCTTGGGATCAAGCGCTTCATCATGGCCACAGCTCCGACCTTGGCGTGGGCGGTGCCTGGCCTGAGCATCGCCGCCAGCAGGTGCTGATCTTTTTCGTCATCAAACGAGACAAACGCCAGCATTGGGAGATAGCACCAGTTGCCGTAGTGGTTATTGAACAGGGACAGTTGCTGGGTGCCGTGGCAGGGATCGTCCGTGGGGTCGAGATCCAAGGTTATCAGCCTGCATCCTTTGGGCCGGAGGCGGCAGCGATGGACGGCTATGACGGTCTCGACCAGGGCCATGCCCATGCGGTACAAGTCCACTGGGCGGCGGTGGTTCTCGAAGCGGCTCAGGGTAGGCTGGCTGGCCAGGTCATAACCGTCAATGGGGTCACGGTCCAGTAGCAACTTGTGCATGGGGGCGGTGTTCAGATGAGCAACATCATTGGTGTCGCCATAGCCACAGCAGATGCCGAAGATGCGTTGTCGGAGCATATCTCGCAGGGAGTGGCGGATCTTTCCGAGTTCGCGGGGATCGGTAAGGACAGCGGCCAAGTGCTCGGTCAGACCCATCTGATCATCGACAGCTTTGAGCAACAAAGCGCCACCGTCGTTGGTAACTTCAGGCTCATCGAAGGTGACGATTGCGGGCTTGGAAATGAGTTCTGGAAAAAGAACAGGCTGTTTTGTAGAATAGCGCATGACGAAGGTCCTTTGGGTCGCTTTAAGTTGTTGGTGGTACAACAACTTTAGCCGATGGAAGGATCTTCGTCATTTAATATTCATGAATAATTCAGGTTAGGAGGGGAATAATACCATGAAACGATCGATCTCAGGAGCACTGCTGGTGCTGGCTTGTGTTCTGCCCCTATCCGCCGCGTGCAGAACCTGGCAGGTGGAGCAGGATGGTAACGGAGATTTCGCCGTGATCCAGGACTGTGTGAACGCCGCGTCGTCCGGTGACACGATCAGGGTCGGGGTGGGGAGATATGATGAATGGCAGCTTTATGGCGGGAATTTTCGGCAGTCAGCCCGGATTGTCATCGATGGTGCCGATTTGACGTTCATCGGTGACGCGGAGGGTGGGACAGTCGTTGGACCCGAGGAAGCGCATGACGATGAATATGATCACCACGGTCTTGTGCTGATGGGCCATGCGACAGTTGTCGTGGAGTCCATCAAGTTCGAAAACTTGGCCGGGGGAGTCCTGAACTGGGTGGGGGGTGACGTTACCCTGGAGAGATGTGCCTTCTCGGATTGCTACATAGGCGCATTTCTGGACAGGGGAGAGGCCGACGTGCACGATTGCCGGTTTTCTTTTGCCACTCATGGTGGTGTTCAAATTTTTTCCGGTGCGCAGGATCGGATCTCCATCAGGGATTGTACGATAGAAAAAGTCGGGGGTGGAGATTTGGGGACGGGCGTCGACGTGGGCTCATGTCCAGACACGAAGCTTGAACGTTGCCGCATTACCGGCATGCGAACCGGCGCGCAGTTCTCGTCCGGCACCAGCGCGACCATGGTGGATTGTGAAATGTCGAATATCACCAGAGTTGCCGTCATTGTCGGGGAAGTTTGTCATTCGCTTCGGATGATGAATTGTCTTGTGTCGGATTCGGAATCTGGTGTGGAGGTCGGAGGCGCCGGTCCTTCGGTGATCGTGGAATCCACGGTTTTCGAGAACATGGGCAGGGCCACCTTGACCGGATTCGGTTTGGGCGGGGGATACTTCAGGAACAATATTCTCGCGCGTGGATACCGGGGCGTGGTGGCTCGACCGTATGATCCGCAAGGCAAATGTCATTCCGACACGGTGACGGACTACGACATGAGGGAGAACTATTGGGGGACCGATAGCCCTGACAGCATCCAGGCGTGGATCGAAGACCATGAAGATGATCCCGAGATCGACTATCGTATCCTTTGGTCCCCTTTCAACAGCGAACCCGTGCCGACGGAAAAGAAGAGCCTCGGCGGCTTGAGGGCATTGTATCGGTGACGCCTATCCGGCACATCCCTTGCCCCGGCCCATAGGCGATGCTGCCACAACCCTGACCGAAACGGAAAAGACCCCATGCCCATGACGCACGCCCTTTCCGAATATCCAGGATACCGCTATTTCTCCCTGCTCATCGGCTTGATGATGGCCTTCCCCAGCGCCACCCTGGCCGAAATCCCCGGCGTGCAATCCTGGGCCTACCAGTTGCAAAACGCCGACCCGCAGGAGATTGCGGCCAACGCCACCTTCGATCTGATCGTCATGGACCAATCTCTCACGGGCGATGCCGCCGGCAACTACACCCCGGCGGAAATCGCCGCCATCAGCGCTGCGGGCAAGATCCCGGTCTGCTATCTGTCCATCGGTGAAGCGGAAGATTACCGCTGGTACTGGCAACCGGATTGGGAAGCCGACCCGCCCGCCTGGCTGGGACCGGAGAACGCCTCTTGGCCGGGAAACTACAAGGTGCGCTTCTGGGATCCCGAGTGGCAGGCCATCATCTTCCAGAACATCCGCGCCATCGTGGACCAGGGGTACGGCGGTTTGTATCTGGATATTGTCGATGCCTACTGGTACTGGAGCGAGGAAAACCCCGAAAATCCCCAGGCCGACCGCGACATGGCCGAGTTCGTCATCGCCATCGGCGACAGCCTGCGCGCTCACGGCGGTTCCACCCAGCTGCTCATTCCTCAGAACGGCGAATTCATCGTGACCGAAGACGATGTGCAGGGAGACCTTGCCGAATCATACTTCCAGGCTATCGACGGCATCGGTATCGAGGATGTTTTCTTCTACGGGGAAATGGATGAGAACAATCCCTGGAACCCGGATGCGGACCGACTGGAGGTGCTGGCTGACTACCGTGGGCAAGGGGTGACCGTGCTGTCCATCGAGTACCTGACGGAGCAGGGGCTCATCGATCGATACCGCCAGGCGGCGCGGGACGCGGGTTTCCTACCTTATGTCTCCGTGCGGGCCCTGGATGTCTTGAACAATGGGATGGTCGCCGAACCCTCCGGCGTGCCGGGAGCGCCGGATATCCGCGTTCTGGGGGCCTTCCCCAATCCCTTCAATCCCCGCACCGAGATTGGTTTTCACGCCAATCGGCACGAGACCATCGGGGTTCGGATCTTCGATGCTCGGGGAAATCTTGTCGCGGATCTGGGGTGGCGGGATTATACGCCGGGAGACCACGCCGTGACCTGGTCGGGGCGGAATACTCAGGGGCGGATGGTGTCGTCGGGTGTGTATTTTTATATGGTTGAAGGGGACAGGGATTTTGGGATTGGGAAGATGGTGTTGCTGGAGTAAGGTGAGGATGGATTCCGTAGCATCCATCGCGGTGAAAGGTGCGAATGTCATGCGTAATCTGGCTTTGGTTTTGATGGCGGCGCTGACTCTGAGTGGCTGCGCCGGTATGGAAAACCTGGATCTGAACAGCGTCCTCGGCGGCAACGCGCCCCTGAATGAAAACACCGTGGCCCAGGGCCTCAAAGAGGCGTTGTCCATCGGTACCCAGCGGGCGGCGGCACGGGTGGGGGGCGTGGATGGCTACCTGGGCAATACCTTGCTGCGTATCGCCTTGCCTGAGGGCCTGCAGGATGTGACCGGAGCGCTGCGCGCCGTGGGGATGGGCACCAAGGTGGATGAACTGGAGGTGGCCATGAACAGGGCGGCCGAGCAGGCGGCGGGGGAGGCGGTGACCTTGTTCGGCGATGCCATCAGGGGGATGACCGTGGCCGACGCCTGGGGCATTTTGCGGGGCCATGACACCGCGGCCACCGACTACTTCCGCGCCCGGCTGGGCGCGTCTCTGGAGCAACGCTACCAGCCCATCGTGGAAAACAAGCTGCGCACGGTGGGCGGTTACGCCGATTACGAGGCGCTGGTGGGCAAGCTGCAGAGCCTGCCCTTGGTGGAGACGCCGGACCTCGATCTGGTGGGGTATGTGACGGACCGGGCCCTGGATGGGCTGTTTCGGGAGCTGGCCACCGAGGAGCAGAAGATTCGCCAGGATCCTTTGGCGCGCACCACCCAGCTATTGCAGAAGGTGTTTGCCGCGAAATAGGGCCGTTTGTCGCCTTGCTGCTTCTTCCAAGGAGAGGAGAAAACGGTGGGCCGTAAACACTACATCGTGTCCGGGGCTTTGGTAATATTGGTGCTGGTCTTTGTCATGTTCAGTCGCCCGCCCCACAAAGAGAAGCGATCGGCACTCGTGGTGGTGGGCAATACCGTGGTTGGCGCAAAGTCTCATCAGGTGCCCATGATTGCCAATGGCGTCTCGGCTTTGCGGGCCCAGCACAATTTGAAGGTCATTGCCCAGGCCACCGAGTACATGGCGACATTCGGATCGAACACAGGGCTTTTCCGCGACATCGCCAAGGTGGCAGCCCGTTGTGACCATGAGTGTCCGCAACTCTTGGATGTTCTGGATCTGGCGGCGCGCTCGAAACAGGAATCCTGGAAAATCGTCAAACTGGCCGAAGAGGCCTGCCGTTGCCAAACCCCGGAGGATTATGCCAGATGGCATGTCATGTACGATCGGCTGTCGGAGACGGCCACTTACCCTTCGGCTGCGGCGGCTATCGAGGCGGAGGGGCGGAACTGACGGCGGTGCCGAGTGCGCTGAGTTCGGTATGAGACTGCCGCCTCCATGACTTCCGCGGGACGCGATCCCCTTCGAGAAACCCACCGTAGTTGAGCACACCCGGTGAAAATCCGGGGAGCCGCCACCACCGGCAGCTCCCCGGCCATATCCGCGGCCGATCGCGCTATACCTTCGTGCCGCTGTGATCCACCAGTCCGGCCATGATCTGCCGCGAAACGATCTCCGCGGCCTTGACCAGCGGGTAGCCGGCCGGCGAGGCCGTCAGCAGCGGGTGGGTGCCGATCTGCGCGGTGAGGATGGCGTTCACGTCCATGCGGTTCTGGATGATGAAACCGATGGTGTTGGTGAGTTCGCCCGCGGACGGGCCGCCGACCACCTCGCCACCCAGGACCATGCCGCTTTCGGCTCCGACCACCAGCTTGACCATCTGTTTGTGGGCGCCTGGCAGGGAGCCGGGGTGCTTGTCCAGCCCTTCGAAGGTGCCGGTGACGATGTCGAAGCCCTCGGCGCGCGCGCGCGATTCGGTGAGTCCGGCCACACCGAATCCGGTATCGCCCAGGGCGGTGGCGAAGATGGAGATGGTGCCGCTGAAGGTCTTGACCACGGACAGCTTGTACAGGTTGGTGCCGGCGGTCCGGGCCTCGGCGCAGGCGGTGGATGCCAGCATGGTGGCGCAGGGTTTGCGGGTGACGAAGTCGCGCTTCTCGGCGCAGTCGCCCACGGCGAAGATGTCGGGATCTTCGGTGCGCATGTACTCATCAACCTCGATGAACCCCAGCTTGGAAAGGGGCAGGCCGGCCTCTCGAGCCAGGTCGGTGTTGGGGTGGTAGCCCATCGAGAGCACCACCGCATCGGCATCGATCACCTCACCGTGCTCCAGTTCGACGCCTGTGACGGCGGTGTCACCCAGGATGCGCCGGACGCCGTGGCCGGTGCGGATCTCGACACCGTGTTCGGCCAGGATCTTCTCGGCGCGTTCGGACACATCCTGATCGAAGGCCAGGCTGAGGATGTGGGGAAGCTTCTCCACCAGAATCACCGAATTGCCGTTCTTGGCCAACTCGTCGGCCAACTCGACACCGATGAAGCCGGCGCCGATGATGACCACCTGGCGGGCATCGGCCAGCTTCTTCTGCATGTCGTCCAGGTAGCTCTTGTCCTTGGGCACGGTGAAGACGCGGTTGAGATCGCCACCCTCAAGCCAGGACGGCCTGATGGGGGTTGATCCGGTGCCGATCACCAGCTTGTCGTAGGCGATGTCGGTGCCGCTACGCAGCAGACAGACCTTCTTCTCGCGGTCGATGGACAGGACTTCGTCGATGACCAGGTCGATGTCGGCGCCCTCGAACATGCTGTTGGAGGGCAGGACGTTCTTCTCGGTGGTTTCGACGGAACAGAAGACGTAGGGAATGCCGCAGGGGACCAGAGTCGTGTCCTCGCGGCGGATGACGGTGACATGTTTTTCCGGATTGACGGATTTGGCGGTCAAAGCAGCCACGAGGCCGGCGGCACTGCTGCCGATGACGAGGACGTCGGTGGATTTCATGGCGGTACTCCCTCGGTTCGGGGAATGGTTGGGGGGCTAGGAGAAAGATAATCGCGGGAGCAGTAATGAAAAAAGAAATCTTTTTCATCGCAATCGGTGTAATATCCGAGCCGCGGCAGCTGTTCCACCAGGGATGGGCCAAAGGCCATCCGGTGGGGCCCGATTCCAAAGTGCCAGATACGAGGAGACGACGATGATGCTGCAATCGATTTTAGCTAGACGGATTCTGATCGTCCTCGTTGTCAGCCTGGTTGGGGCGATGGGTTGCCTGTATGTTCTCAGCAGCGATGAATCCATCGTCTATGAATTTTTCCTATTGCCGGAGCCTCGGCATGAAGAAGGTGGAGAGTGAGAGGGACACGATGGTTACCCGACGTCTTTATCTCGGCTACTGCGCGCTTGGATTACTTTACGTCTTGGTGAAGATTGCCTTTGTCGCAGCCGGATATCTTCATACCGGGGCGATCGCCCACGGCGCAGTCCCGGCCGTCTGCACGGTCCTGGTTGGCGGGTTGGCGGCCAAACGGGCGGCAGCAGGCACCGGTCAACATCCTTATCAACGCCTGCTCATGATCCTGCCGATACTGATCTTCGTGATCACGCCTGGGTTCGTGTATCTGAAACAGGGCCGTGACCAGTGGCTGACGCAGGGGCGTTTTCCTGTGCTGATCATCTATGCGTGTCTGTCCGCCACTCAGCTGTTCTTGGCGCTGCGGGCGAAAAGGGTGCAGGCGGAGCAGGCCTAGCACGAAAACAGGCGCGCAAAAGCCCTGGCCTGGCCGTGGAGGCCGAGCCAGGGCTTGCTTGCATATGATCAGGGTCCCGACCTACCAGCCGGAATCCACGGGTTGGAGAAGCTCTATAGTGGCCTCGGGTTCCTGCGAAATTTCCGCCTCCGAGAAGCTGTCAGCGCGTGCGGGCCTGCCTCCTCCTCGGCTTCCGGAAGCCTGGTCATCCAGATGGAAGTACGCCAGCAGTTCCGTCAAGGTGGTGGTCTGATCCCGCAACACGTTCGTTGACGAGGCGATTTCTTCCGCGTTGGAGGCGTTCACCTGCGTCACGGAATCCACCTGGGACAGGCCGGTGTTCACTTCTTTGATCCCGGAAGCCTGCTCCCGGCTGGCCTCGGTGATGCCCCGCACCAGATCTGAAGCCTGCTCCACGCGGCTGCTGATGCCTTCCAGGGCCTGGGCCGTTTCTCCGGAAAGTCGGGCGCCCACCTGGACCTTATCCAAAGATCCTTCGATGAGCATGGCCGTTTCCCGGGCGGCCTTGGCGCTGCGCCCGGCCAGGTTGCGCACCTCCTCGGCCACCACCGCGAAGCCCTTACCGTGCTTGCCCGCGCGGGCGGCTTCAACGGCCGCGTTCAAGGCCAGCAGGTTGGTCTGGAAAGCGATGTCATCGATCACCTTGATGATCTTGGCGATCTCTTCGCTGCTGTGGCTGATTTCATCCATGGCTTCGGTCATCTGGGACATGAGCTTGACGCCATCACGCCCCGCTGTGGTGGCTTCGTCCGTCAGACGATCGGCCTCCACCGCGGCATCCGCGTTCTTGTTCACCTGGGCCGTCAATTCTTCCAGACTGGAGGTAATCTCCTGCAGAGACGCGGCCTGCTCCACGGCCCCCTGGGACAGATGGGTGCTGTTGTCCGAAATTTCCGACGCGCTCAGTTCCACCTGCTGCGCGCTCTGGTTCACGCCGCTGAGGATTTCCTTCAGCTTGGCGTGCATCTTCTGAATGGCCTGCCCGAAGACATCATTCGGGTTGGTCATCTCGATGGAGATGGCCAGATTGCCGGCCGCAATGGCCGCGGCCTCATCCGCCTTCTTTTCCAGGGTGTTGGCCATGGCGTCCAGAGAGCGGGCCAGCTGGCCCGTTTCGTCATTGCTGGTGCTGTTCAGCCGTTTGGTCAAGTCACCAGCCGAGACGGCGTTAGCCAACTCGACCGCGTCCAGGAGGGGTTTGGTCATGCGGCGGGCCAAGAACCATGATATGAGAGCGATCAGGGGCAGCAGAATGGCCGCCACCAAAGTCAGTATGGAAACCAGTTTCTTCTCTTCGGCATGAATCATGTCTGCGGCGTCATCGAAGGTTGCGGTGATATCATCGACGTAGATGCCGCCGCAAATGATCCAGTCCAGCTCCGGGAAGCTTTTGGCGTAAACCCATTTTCGGCAATTTCGTTAGTTGCCGGTTTCTTATATTGATAGCGGACAAATCCGCCGCCGGCACGCCCGGCCTCGATCATGGCTTTGAGGAAAGGGTAACCATTCACATCGGTCTTGGTGATGTCCACAGTATTGCCCGCGATTTCAGGCTGCAGTCCGTGAAAGGCGTGTTTCCAGCCGCCCTGGCCATCCGATTCGAAGGCGAAATAATACCCATTGCCATCCGCGTACCGGATCTTACTGCCGATTCCGGCCACGACCTCGCGGGGGTTCTCGGCGGGCCCTTCAAGGACGGTACGGAAGGCTTTGCTGGCCGATTCAACCTGGTCCCGAATGTGGTCTTCCTTCGCGGCGGTGAGACTTGTCACCAAGGAATCTTCCGCTCTGTTGAAAGTGCTGTTGATGGTCACCATTGCTGCCACACCGAACACGATGGCGAACAGCGACAAGCCCCCGAGGTTGCCAAGAGTGATTTTTGTCTTGAGCTTCATGATATCCCTCATTGTCAATGGTCGACATGGACGGTTAGTGATGACTTTCATCGACGGGAGGATGGGGTCCTGTACGGTTTTTTAAAAAAATTCGAGGGTTTTCTTTAGTGCCGTGACAGAAGGCGGTGAGCACGACGGTTACCCGGCCTCCATTCGCATGCGATCGTCACCCGGACAGGCCCCTCATGGGGAGAGGGGCTCTTCAAGATCGATGGCCAGGACCGTGACCTGGGGGTCGATGGCGTCCCTGGGAACCTCCACGTAAAGGATGCCCGGCCTGTCGTTCCAGCTCAGCTTCATCTTGATGTCCCAGGCCAGTTCACGACCATCGCCCACGACACGGACGCGCTTCACCTTGTTCGGCAGACCCTTGAGCATGACCGGGCCGTTGGGCGGGTGCGGCAGATAGAGGAAGATGGTGCGACCATCGGCTGATCGGGCGGAAGGCCCATGGAACCAGCCGCAGGGCAAGCCGGCGCGGGTGGCGTAGACGGCTTCGGCGTGTTTGCGCGTCCAGCGCCCCATCTCCGCCAAGATGGCGCGCTGCTCGGCGCAGATGGTGCCATCGGCACGCGGCCCGATATCCAGCAGCAGGTTGCCGCCCATGCTCAGGCAGTCCACGAAGATACGGATGATCTGGTTGGGCGTCTTGTAGTTGGTGTCGGTGGGATAATAGCCCCAGCTGTCGTTCATGGTCAGGCACAGTTCCCAGGGATCGTCGTCGGGGCGCACCAAGGGCACACCCTGCTCGGGCGTGCCGTAATCGCCATGGCCTTGCAGCCGCGAGTTGATGACGACCCTGGGGTTGTCCTCCAGCAGCATCTCCCGGATGCGGGGGGCCTGCCACTGCTCGGCGCTGAATTCCCAGTCGCCATCGAACCAGACCAGGTCGGGATGGAAGCGGCGGGAGATCTCGCGGATCTGGGCATGATTCTTCCGCGTGAAACGGGCCCAGCGTTCGGGATCATCCTCGTAGCGTTTCTCTTTCCGGGTGAAATTGGGGTAGAGGGGGTCCGACCAGTCGATGAGGCTGTAATAAAGGCCCACCTTCAGGCCCGCGTCCCGGATGGCGTCGCACCAAGGGCCCAGCAGATCACGTCCCGCCGGGGTGCGGCGGACCACGTTCAGGTCGGTGACCTTGCTGTCGTACAGGGCCACGCCGTCGTGGTGCTTGGCGGTGAGCACGGCGTAACGCGCACCGCTGTCCTTGATGAGCCGGGCCCACTCCGCCGGGTCGTAACGGTCGGCCGTGAAACCGGCCAGTTGTTGCATGTACTCCTCGTGGCTGAGGTGGCCGTTGTAGAAGGACCACGACTCGCCGACACCATCGACGGCGTATATGCCCCAGTGGATGAAAATGCCCAGCTTGGCGTCCCGAAACCAGTCCAAGCGCTGGTCGTCCGCCGCCTGGGCCGATCCCAGGAGTAACAGTATGAGAAGGAGGGCGGGGCCGGCTTTCTTCACGGTTGTTTCCTTTTTTTTGCGGGTTGTTGGTGCTGTCTTCGGAGCACGCGAGGTTCGGCGTCCCGATCCCGCGCCACATTAGCATGCTGCCCAGGGGCGGCAAGAGTTGATGGGCGCGCGAGATCTGGCCCGAAAAAGGTACCACGACCGGGCCGTCTCAGGGAATTCCCGGATCGCTACAAATTTCCGGATCGCTATAAATTTCCAGATCGCCACGAATTTCCAGATCGCCGCAAATTCCTAGATCGCCGCAAATTCCCCTGGCTGTCCGGAAAATCTCAGAAGGTATGCGGCTGCGTGAGTTCCGCGGCGTGGCTTTTAGGAAGAATCCGGATTTCTCTAACGCCCGATCAGGGTCAACGCCCATTCCGGGTCAACGCCCTTTGGGTTTTGAATCCGTTTGGTGGTTCTTCCCGCGGGCGGGTTTTTGTTTGTCGTGCGTCCGTTGGTGGCAGGCGCTGCAGAGGGTCGTGAGGTTTTCTTCGGCGTTGGTGCCGCCTTCGCTGCGGGGCGTGATGTGGTGGATTTCCAGGAAGCGGGTGTGAGGGCAACCAGGCGCTTGGCAGCGGTGTTGGTCGCGGGCTAGTACCCGCCGGCGGGTACTGGGCGGGATGGCGGATTTGTTGGGGCCGTCCCCGGTGGCTACGCGGGCGTCGCAGGCCAGTTTTTCGTATTCCGCCGGGGTGAGTTCGGTTTCGCCACGGCTGGTGGTGATGTGGGATTTTTCACATTCGGGGCAGTGGTGCACGTGGATCTGGGTGTGGGGTTCTTTGGGGCTATCCACGCTTCCTGAATCA
>PDQT01000200.1 GCA_002747875.1 bacterium DOLZORAL124_64_63 | reverse complement strand
GGGCCTTGCAGTTAGGCCTTGGGCAGTGGGGTGGCTGGAAGGCGTTTCCGAAAATCTCCATGCCCCGGACAGGGCAAGAAGAGTGCGACCAACATTTTTCGCGGCACAACCAAAGGACAAGCCATCGTTGATGATGGCTTGTCCTTCAGTTCGATGGTGCCCGGGGCGGGATTCGAACCCGCACGACTTGTGGTCACTACCCCCTCAAGATAGCGTGTCTACCAGTTCCACCACCCGGGCACTCAAGTCGTCCCTAACCGATTCCGCAGAATCTAGGGGTTTCCACCACCGCCCTGCTCACCGGCGTCGCCGCCTCCGGCAGGCGTCGTGGTGGGAGCCGGAGTGGTCACAGGTACCTGAACCTCGCCGTGCTCGGCGGCATCCTGCATGACACTGCTCCCGCTACCGGCGTTCAGCTGTCCCGCATCCTGGTTCAGAAAAAAGAGAGCAAAGCTGGTGATAAAAAAAGCCACCGCCAGGTAGATGGTCAGCTTGTGCAGCAACGTGGCCATGCCGCGGCTGCCAAGCATCTGCTGGGGCGAACCGCCGCCACCGCCGAACGCACCGGCCAGGCCGCCACCCTTACTGGACTGCAGCAGGACCACCACGCTCAGGGCGATGCAGACAATAATGTGAAGGATGATCAACAGCACGTGCAACATGAACTCACTCCCGTATTGATACCGACCGGTTTGTCGGATCAGGATACACCTTCAGGTCCGAAGTTCCGCAAGGGCGGAACCGCAAAGGGTGAGTAAGTTAATACCCACCCTGCGGTCTGTCAAACGCCATCCCCAACGTTTCGCCGCTCCCCGGAGGGAGTTAGGCATCGCTCAGGGCCGCCACACCGGGCAATTCCCGGCCTCCCATCAGTTCCAAGGAGGCGCCGCCGCCGGTGCTGATGTGGCTGATGCGCTCGCCCACGCCGAACTGGTTCGCCGCCGCCACGCTGTCCCCGCCGCCGATGACGCTGAAAGCCCCACCGTCGGTGGCCTCGGCCACGGCGGCGGCCACGGCACGGGTGCCGGCCGCGAAGTTGGGCAGTTCGAAAACGCCCATGGGCCCATTCCAGAAAATGGTCTTGGCCCCCAAGATGACCTCCCGGTAGCGCTGGGCGCTGGCCGGACCGATGTCCAGCCCCATCCAGTCGGCGGGAATGTCCGTGACCATGACGTCTTTGCGCTCCGCCTGGTTGTTGAACTCGGTGGCCACTGTGCAGTCCGTGGGCAGGATGAGTTCGGCGCGGCTGTCCTTGGCCCTGGCTGTGATTTCCTTGACCACGTCCAGGCTGTCGGTGTCCAGCAAACTGCTGCCGATGCCCAGGCCGTGGCTTTTGAAGAAGGTGAAGATCATGCCGCCGCCCAGCAGCAGGGTGTCCACCTTGTCCAGCAGATTGAGGATGACCTCCACCTTACCCGCCACCTTGGCGCCACCCAGAATGGCGACGAAGGGACGTTGCGGCTTGGTCAGCAGGGCTCCCATGCTCTCCAGTTCCTTCTCCATGAGGAAACCGGCCCGGCAGGTTTCGAAGTGGTGGGTCACGCCCTCGGTGGAGGCGTGCGCGCGGTGGGCGGTGCCGAAGGCATCGTTGACGTAGGTGTCGGCCAGGACGGCCAAGCCGGCGGCGAATTCCGCGTCATTCCCGGTCTCGCCCGCGTTGAAACGCAGGTTCTCCAGCAGCAGGATCTCGCCCGGTTGCAGGCCGGCGGCCTTTTCCCGAGCGTCGGGGCCCACGGTGTCGGACGCGAATTTCACGGGCTCGTCCATCAATTCGGCCAGGCGGTCGGCCACGGGACGCAGGCTGTACGCCGAATCCACTTTCCCCTTGGGTCGGCCCAGGTGGCTCATCAGCACCAGACTGCCGCCCCCGTCCAGGATGTGCCGGATCGAAGGCAAAGCCGCGGTGATGCGAGTCTCATCCGTGATGTTCCGTTCAGCATCGAGGGGCACGTTGAAGTCGACGCGCATGAGGACTTTCCGACCTTCGGGTTGGAAATCGCGCAGGCCTTTTTTCTTGGTCATGGATGAACCGCCGTGTGGTTGAGGATGAGGGGCCGAAGCCGTGGCAGGCGGACTGTTTCGCGCTCCGAAATACTAGAGACAGGTCCTGCGTGTGTCAACCGTCCAGCGGACTTTCCGCCGACCCGGAAGAGGCCGCCTGCGGAACGGCCACACCCAGGCACAGAACACCCGCCACATGCCAGCCCGCCTCCGCCAGGCAGGCCAGAGCGGCGGCGGCCGTGGCACCGCTGGTGACGATATCGTCCACCACATAGACCGGGATCGCGGCATCCCCGGCGGGCGTGGCCTTGAACGCCCCGGCCAGGTTGCGCGCACGAGCGGCGGCATCCTTCTGGCGGGCCTGCTGGGCGGTGGCCCGGCGGCGGCGCAAAATGTTCTCTCGGACCTCCAAGGAACCCTGAGGACTCCGAAGACTCAGGGCGCTCAGACCGGCGGCCAGCACCGTCGCCTGGTTGAAGCCGCGTTGGCGTCGACGCCGGCTGTGCAGCGGCACCGGCACCAGAATCCCATCTGTCCGGCCCACCCTCTCCCGCAACAGCCCGACCAGAGGCAATGCCGCACCGCGCAGCCCACCATACTTCCAAGCTGCCACCAAGCGCACCAACCGGGGGTTGGTGTGCTGTGCCCCTTGCAGAACCACACCCCGGTTCGGGCCGTACTGGAGCCAGGCGCGGGCCGCGTCCCGCTTCCTGAGCTCATCCCAGCACACCTGGCATAGATGGGGATCGTCCCGCCCGCAGGCTCGGCGCAGCTCCCGCGCCGGGCGCCACCAAGGCACCGCCCCTTTGGGCTGACCACAGAGCACGCAAAATTCCGGCGCCAGAAGTTCCTGGAGCCACAGCAAAGGCCAGGAAGAAAGAACAGACAAAGGCAGGCCCATGGCGGGTCCCCACACCGATCCGGGAGGTCAGCCGGGAATTACAGGTCGTTATCCAGAGCGCCGTCCAAAGCGCCGCGCATGGCCTGCCAGGGGACCGGTGGGCCGTGCCACCAGGCAAAACTGAGGCCGCCCTGCATCATCAGAACCGGCAGCCCGTCGCTGAAGCCGAACCCCAGGGGCGCTTCCTCCGCGGGGCGCTGATCGCCATAGCGCAGATCCAGCAGGAGACTGGTCTCGGCACCGGCGGCGTCGGGCAGATACCCTCGGCAGAGGACTTCACCGGCCAGGCAGCACACGTAGACGCTGCTCTGGGTGTCGGCCGGCGGGTTTTCCGAAGGCAGGCCGCCGATCCGCACCCGGTCCGCCAGCCCGCGCCCCTGAAGCCACTGCCGCAACCGTTCCCGCCCCTGCCGAGAACGATTCCACACCTCGATCCGGGGCACTTCCCAGCGCAGCAAGGCGTCCACCGCCGCCCGGGCCGATCCCCCCGCCCCCAGGACCACCCCCCGCGGGGCCGGTCCCTGTCCGCCTCCGGCCTGGCTGTAGGCCTGGGACAGCACCGTCAGGATGCCGCCGCTGTCGGTGTTGTGGCCCAGCCACCGGCCGTCCTGCACCCGCACGGTGTTGACGGCTCCCAGATCCCGAGCCTGGTCCGTGCGCCCATCGCAAAGGGCGGACACGGCCTCCTTCAACGGAGCCGTCACGTTGAAGCCGGCCAGCAACCGTCCCGCCGGCCCCTCCTTCAGTCGGCGCAGCTGGCCCGCCTGGACGCGCGCCGGCAAATACACGGCGTCCAGTTCCCTTTCCCGCAGGGCCGCGTTCTGGATCAGGGGGCTCAGGCTGTGGGCGATGGGATCGCCCAGGACCGCGAACCAGGGGCCGTCCGGCTGCCAGGGATGCCCGCCCAGCAACCAGCCATCGCCTCCCAGGGACAGCACTTCGTTCATCACGCCACCTTCTTCATCGCGCACTTCATCGCACAGCCTTCTTCATCGCAGCTTTGGCCTTCCACTCTCCACCCAGGCGGCCCCGGCTGCCCAGGACCAGCAACCAGAGGCCGCCCACCATCAAGGCGATGCTGATCCACTGATTGTTGCTCCAGCCCAGCAGCAAGCGCTGATCTCCCTCGTAGTAACGCGTGAAGTCCACCAGGAAACGCTGCAAGCCGTAAAACCCCAGGAACAGGGCGAAGGTGCTGCCGCGAAAGCGCACGAAGCGCTCCATCAGCAACAGCAGCCCGAAAAACAGGAAGCCACCGGCCGAAGCGTAGAGCTGCGAGGGGTGCAGGGCCGCCTGACCGAAGACACGCGCGGGCGCACTGCCGAGGGGAAACACCACCCCCAGGGGGCAGCTCGTGGGTTGCCCGAAGCAGCATCCCCCCAGGAAGCAGCCGATACGCGTGATCCCGATACCCAGGATCACCCCCGGAGAGAAGATGTCCGCGAAAACCAGAAACGGTATGCCGCGTTTGTGGGTCATCCACCACACGGTGGCCGTCGCCAGGATGATGCCGCCGTAAAGGGTCAGGCCCCCGTCCCAGATGAAGAAGGCTTCGTACCAGCGGGGGAAACGGTCCAGGTGGGTCAGCACGTAGAAAAGGCGCACCCCGACGATGCTGCTGACCAGCACCCCGAAGACCATGTCCGTGACCGTTTCCGGCGTCAGGTTGTAGCGCCGGCCGCGCCGGATGCTGAGGGCCAGGCCCAGCAGGAAGCTGATGGCCAGCATCAGCCCGTAACTCTTGATGAAACCGAACAGTGTCGGATGCATGGAATGGAACTCCCCGATTCAGTCCTGGAAGGAGCGGGAACTGACGTTGAGCAACAGGCCCACCAGAACGGAGCTGGTCAGCAGGTTGCTGCCCCCGTAACTCATCAGCGGCAGAGGCAGCCCCGTGACCGGCAGCAGCCCCGTGGTGATGGACACGTTGGTCACCACATGGAAAAGAAAATAGGTCACCACACCGATGGCCACAAAGCGGGCGAAAGGCTGCCGCACCACCGTCGCGTGGTGCACCCCCCGCCAAAGCATGATGAAGAACAACGCCAGCAGGAAAAGGCTCCCGAAAAAACCCAACTCTTCTCCCAGGACGGAAAAAATGAAATCCGTGTGCCGCTCCGGCAGGAAGGCCAGGCCCTTCTGCGTGCCCTGCAGGTAGTGGGTCCCGAAAAGCCCGCCGGAGCCGATGGCCACCTTGGATTGGATGGCCTGGTACCCCGCCCCGAAGGCATCACGCGTGGGATCGAAGAAGGTCAGGATGCGTTCCTGCTGATACCCCTTGAGCTTCTCCCAGAAGAAGGGGATGCCGATGCCCGTGAGGATGTTGGCCGCCAGCAGCACCACCGAGGGCAGGATGCTCAGCCGGGCCAGATACAGCACCAGCAGCAGCAGCAGCAGATAGATGGCCCAGGGCCAGGGGCTGGACGCCACGTTCTCGGAATAGAAGCTGAACACGGCACTGATGGCCGCGCTGCCCGCGCCCAGCAGCAGCAGCCCCGGCACCCCGTACCAGAACACCAGCCCCACCCACATGGCCAGAAAGACCAGGCTGGTGCCCAGGTCCGGCTCGCGCAGGATCAGCATCATCGGCAACAGGGTCAGCGCCAGGCTGGTCAGGGTGACCACCATCTTGCGGCCGCCATCCACCGCGCCCCCCAGCAGATGGCCCATCACCAGGATGTAGGTGACCTTGGCCAATTCCGAGGGTTGCACCCTGATGGGGCCCAGGGCCAGCCAGCGCTGGCTGCCGGCAATCTTGGGTCCGAAGAGCAGGGTCAGTGCCAACAGCCCCAGGGAAAAGGCAAAAGCCGGCCAGACGATGTTCTCCAGGTAGCGCAGACGCACCGAGGACGCCATCAGCAGCCCCGCGTAGCTGATGCCCAACCACACCACCTGCCGCCAGAAAACGCCCTTGGCCACACCGGGGTCCAGCTCCTCGTAGGGTCCCTGAATGGGTTCGGTCACGGACCAGAGCATGGCCAGACTCATCAAGCACAGCAACAACCAGGCCAGGAAGATGAACCGGTCACCCTGCGCCCATAAGGAAAAATTCTTCACGACGCCTCCCTTCCCGGCAGGGGGCGCGGTTCGGCCGGATCCGGGATGATGCGCTCCCGCTCCTCGCTCCCGAACCAGCCCTGCAGCCAGCGGCCGGCGATGGGGGCCGCCTCCACGCTGCCGCTACCCGCATTCTCCAGGATGACCGCCACCGCCACCTCGGGTTTTTCCGCCGGCGCGAAGCACACGAACCAGGCGTGGTCCTTGCCGTGGGGATTCTGGGCGGTGCCCGTCTTACCGGCCACCGTGAAGCTGTCCTGCTGCGCGGCTTGGCCCGTGCCGCGTTCCACCGTCTGCAGCAGAGCGTCACGGCACCACCGCAGGTGGCGTTCGGCGAAAGGCAGGGGATCAGGCATGACCGGATCCCGGGCCGGTTCCTTCACGAAACGGGGATCCGGCGTGGCCCCGCTGGTGGCCAGACGGGCCGTCAACAGAGCCATCTGCAGGGGCGTGACCAGGATCTCGCCCTGGCCGATGGAGTTGTTCAGGAGCACACCCCGCGTCCAGCCCCGAGGACCGAAACGGCGGTCGTACCACTCCCTGTCCGGGATGTTGCCATCCGCTTCGGATGGAAAGATATCACTGCAGCCGCGCCCCAGGCCGAACGCGCGCGCCGCGGTGGCCAACTGGTCGATATCCATGCTCAGTCCCAGTTGGTAATAGTAGGTGTCGCAGCTGTTGACCATGGCGTCGGTGTGATCCAGGACGCCGTGTCCCGCCCGCTTCCAGCAGTGGAAGATCCGGTCGCCGAACTCCAGCCCCCCCAGGCAGGGATCCAGCACCGAGTCCATCCCCACCAGCCCCAGATTCAGGGCCGCCAGACTGGTGACGGATTTGTAGATGCTGCCCGGCGGGTAGGTGGCCTGCACGGTGCGGTTGAAGAACGGCTTGGCCGGGTCGTTGATCAGCGCGTTCCACTGGGAAGAGCTGATGCTGACCGTCATCAGGTTGGAATCGAAGCTGGGTTTGCTGCAGGCCGCCAGCACCTCTCCGGTGCGCACGTCCAGGGCCACACCGCAGCCCACACCCTCGCCGATGGCCTCGTCCATCATCTCCTGCAGGGGCAGACTGATGGTCAGGGCCACATCCTGCCCAGGCTGGATATCGGTCAGCCAGAGGGTACGCTGGCCCACCACGCGGTTGGAGGCGTTGACCTCCTCCAGCTTCACGCCATCGGTGCCGCGCAGGTGGCTTTCCAGGGCCGCCTCCACCCCCTGCTTGCCGATCTGATCGCCCAACCGGTAGTCGCCCGAGCCCTCGGTGGTGTCCAGATCCGCCTGGCCCACCTCTCCCACGTAACCGACGATGTGGGCCAGCAACGGGCCGTACAGGTAGCGCCGGCGCGGCCGGCTTTCCACCCGCACCCCGGGCAACTGCCGCGAGCGTTCCTGCACCGCGCTGATGCGCGCCATGGAGGCGTTGGGCACCAGGACCAAGCGCCGCCGGCCGCGCTGTTTCTGCTGCTGCAGGCGCTCCAGGGTCTCCCGGCGGGGCAGCTGGAACCAGGTCAGCAGGCGCTCCAGGGCCTCGCCGGGCACCGTGTCGCGCAGGGCGCCGCGCGGCAGGGTGATATCGGCGATGTAGAGATTGTCCGCGACGATGTTGCCGTTCCGGTCGGTGATGCGGCCGCGCGGGGCCGTGACCCGGAACCGCACCTGGCGATTCTCCAGGGCCTGCTCCTCGTAGAAGCCGTGCCGCGGGACCATCATGTAGAAAAGATTACCCACCAGGATCAGAAAGAGCACCACCAGGGCGGCCAGGTAGATCCGCTGCCGCAGATGGTGCTGCCGCTCCATGACCACCTCAGTCCTCCCCGCCCAGGATGCCCAGCATCTCCGCCAGACGGATGACCACCACCCCGGCCACCCCCGAGTAGATGGCCACCGGCACCGTCTGCGTCAGCAGGGGGCGCAGGAATCCCTCGTCGATCAGCCGGCTCTGAACCAGCAGGAAGACGATGTCGTGCCCCAGGACGGCCAGGGCCACCACCGTGCCTTCGACGATGGGCAGACCGTGGGCCAGCCGCCCCCGCAGATGCCCCAGGCTGAAACCGAGCACGGATTTGCAAAGGGCGTGCAGCCCCAGCAGGGCAGGATTGGAAAGGTCCTGAATGAGCCCCAGGATGAAGCCCCCCACCGTGCCGGAAAAACGCCCCGCCAGCAGCGAGAGCAGGACCAGGGCGATGATGCTGAAATCCGGAGCGATGCCCTTGATGTCCACCAGACGGGCGACCACCGTCTCGCCCAGGAAGGCCACCAGCATCCA
>PDQT01000269.1 GCA_002747875.1 bacterium DOLZORAL124_64_63 | reverse complement strand
GGCCACGTACGCTCACCTGCCGGGCTCCAAGGTGGTCACGCCCAGCAGCCCGCGCAACGCACGCGCCCTGCTGGTGGCCGCCATCCGCGATCCCGACCCCGTGGTCTTCATGGAGCCCAAGCACTCCTACCGCGCCTTCCGCGAGGAGGTGCCCGAGGAAGAAGAGGTCCTGCCCCTGGGCAAGGCGCAGGTGGTGCAGGAAGGCACCGACCTGACGCTGGTCAGCTGGGGCGCCATGATGCGGCCCACCCTGAAGGCCGCCGCCCAGGTGGAGAAGGCCCGTGGCGTGAGCATCGAGATCATCGATCTGCTGACCATCTCGCCCCTGGACGGGGACACCGTGGTGGAGTCCGTGAGCAAGACGGGCCGTTGCGTGGTGGTCCAGGAGGCTCCGCGCAGCTACGGGGTTTCCAGCGAGATCATCGCCCGGATCAACGACAAGGCCCTGCTGTACCTGGAAGCCCCGGTCAAGCGCCTGACCGGTTACGATGTGGTCACGCCCTACTTCGGCCGTGAGAAGAGCTACATTCCGACCGCGCCGCGGGTTGTGCGGGGTATCGAGGAAACTCTCGACTTCTAAGGAGAACTGACGTGTTCGAATTCATTCTGCCCGATCTGGGTGAAGGCATCGCCGAGGGTGAAATCCTCAAGTGGTATGTCCAGGAAGGCGGCGAGATCGTCGAGGACGAGCCGCTGATGGACGTGGAGACCGACAAGGCCGCCGTGACCATCCCCTCGCCGCGGGGCGGTACCATCAAGGCCCTGAAGGGCAAGGTGGGCGACATCGTCAACGTGGGCGATGTGGTGGTGGTCATCGACGACGGCAGCGGTGACAGCGCCGCCGCCGAGGACGCCGTCGCCGACAGCACCTTTGCCGAGCCCGACAAGGTGGCGGCCGCGCCCACGCCCGAAACCCACGCCCCGGCCAGCCTGCCCGGCGTGCGGCGCCCGGTACCCGCGGCCCCGGCCACGCGCCGTCTGGCCCGGAAGCTGAAGGTGGACATCAACCTGGTCACCCCCACCGGCCCCGGCGGCCGGGTCACCCCCGAAGACGTGCATCGCTTTGCCGACAGCGGCCGGCCCCAGGCTCCCGCCGCGGCCGCCAAGCCGGCGGATCCGGTGTCCGCCCGGCAGGTCAAGGACGATGCCGCCTTCGCCGAGTTCGCGGCCCACGCCTCGGCCACCATCCCCTTCCTGGATCTGGAGCCCCTGCCGGACTTCAGCTCGGACGGCCCCGTGGAGATCGAGCAGCTGCGCAGCATCCGCCGCAAGGTGGCGCGCAAGATGGTCACCAGCATGGCCCTGGTGCCCCACGTGGCCCACATGGACGAGGCCGATGTCACCGAGTTGGACGCCTTCCGCCGCAAGGAGCGCGAGCGGCGCGGCACCGGCGCCGGCGGCAAGCTGACCCTGCTTTCCTTCGTCATGAAGGCCGTCACCGCGGGCCTGCGGGCCGCGCCGGCGTTCAACGCCAGCCTGGATCCCTTCAAGGAAGAGATCATCTACAAGAAGTACTACAACATCGGGTTCGCCGCGGACACGGGCCGCGGGCTGATCGTGCCCGTGGTGAACGAGACGGACCGCAAGAGCATCGTCCAGATCGCGGACGACATCTACGAGAAGGCCGTGGCCGCCCGCGAGGGCCGGCTCCCGCCGGAGAACATGCGCGGCGGGACCTTCACCATCACCAACATCGGGCCCCTGGGCGGCACCGCCCTGATGCCCACCATCAACTACCCCGAGGTGGCCATCCTGGCCATGGGCCAGGTGCAGGACAAGGCGGTGGTGCGGGACGGAGAAATCGTCATCCGCAAGATGCTGCCCCTGACGCTGGCCTTCGATCACCGCATCGCCGACGGCGCCGACGCCGCGCGCTTCGTGGGCGAACTGGTGCGTCAACTCTCGGACCCGAACCTGCTGTTGCTGGAAACCTAGAAGGAGTGCCGACATGGTGATGGGAAGCCTTAGAGAAGAAACCCAGGTGGTGGTCATCGGCAGCGGACCCGGCGGTTACGTCGCGGCCCTGCGCCTGGCCGACCTGGGCAAGGAAGTCATCCTGGTCGAGAAACGCGACCGGCCCGGCGGCACCTGCCTGCTGGAAGGCTGCATCCCCTCCAAGGCGTTGATCAACGCCGTCGAGGTCAAGGCCGCCGCCCAGGAGGCCGCCGCCTTCGGCCTGAAGTTCACGGGCATGGAAGTGGACCCGGACCGCCTGCGCGGCTGGACCGACGAGGTGGTCCAGGGCCTGAGCGACGGCATCCGCGGACTGCTCAAGCGCCGTGGCGTGACGGTGGTGCAGGGCCACGCCCGCTTCACCGGCCCCACCGGCCTGAGCATCGAGGGCGGCGAAGTCAGCGGCATCGATTTCGAGCAGGCCATCATCGCCACCGGCAGCAGCCTGAACCGCCTGCCCGAGGGCATTATCCAGAGCGTCTGGAGCAGCGCCGAGGCCCTGCGCCTGCCCCGCGTGCCGGAAAGCCTGCTGGTGGTGGGCGGCGGCTACATAGGCCTGGAGATGGGCCTGGTCTACCAGGGTCTGGGCACCGCCGTTTCGGTGGTGGAGTTCTTCCCGCGTCTGCTGTACGGTGCCGACCAGGATCTGGTGGACATCATGGTCAAGCAGGTGGACAAGAAGCTGGACGAGATCATGGTCGACTCCAAGGTGCTGGAAATCCGCGAGGCCGCCGGTGGCGGCTTCGATGTGGATATCGAGCATGACGGCCGGAAGATCGAAAAGCATTACGACCAGGTGCTGGTGGCCATCGGCCGGCGGCCCAATACCGAGGACATCGGCCTGGAAAACACTAAGGTGCAGACCGACGCCAAGGGTTTCGTCATCAAGGACGAGTTCTGCCGCACCGGTGAAGAGACCATCTTCGCCATCGGCGACGCCGCCCAGGGCCCCATGCTGGCGCACAAGGCCAGCCGGGAGGGCAAGGTGGCGGCCGAGACCATCGCCAGCGGCGACGCGGTGATGGACAACCGCGCCATTCCCGCCGTGGTCTTCACCGATCCGGAAATCGCCTGGAGCGGCCTGACCGAACGCGAGGCCGAGGAGCAGGGCATCAAGGTCAACGTGGGCCGCTTCCCCCTGAGCGCCCTGGGCCGCGCCCGCACCCTGGGCCGCACCGACGGCATGGTCAAGATCATCAACGACCCGGACACCCAGCTGATCCTGGGTGTGGGCATTGTCGGCCCCATGGCCAGCGAACTCATCGCCGAAGGCACCCTGGCCATCGAGATGGGGGCCACCCTGGAGGACCTGATGGTCACCATCCACCCCCACCCCACCCTGTCCGAGGCCATCATGGAAGCGGCCGAGGTGGCGGCGGGCGAGGCCGTGCACATCAACCCGCCCCGCAAGGTGCGCTAACAGAGGGAGCGCTGCAGAAGGCATGAACCAGGATCTGCCCACACGGCCTTACGACCACGACGATGACCTGATCCGCGCCACCCGGGACGAGCCCTCGTCCCGGGTGCGTGTTTATGGCTGGTCGGGGGTGGCCGTGGTCATCGGCCGAGGCGGAAAGCAGGAGCTGGAATTGGAGCGGGAAAACATACGCGCCGATGGTGTAACCGTTTACAAGCGCTCCGGGGGCGGATGCAGTGTTATACTGGATCCCGGAAATCTTATCATATCATTAGGGTTACCTTTATCCGGCGTAGGCGGCATAACCACGGCCTTTAATGCCATAAGTAATTGGTTGATAGGATGTTTAGAGGAATCTGGCCTTCCCGGTGTGAGCCGTCAGGGCGTTTCCGACCTCACCATCAGCGAAAAAAAAATAGGAGGTTCGTGCATTTACAGAACCAAGGGGGTACTCTACTATAGTACCACTCTTCTAGCGAACCATGATCAGGGTCTTGTGGATCGGTATCTGAAGCACCCTCCACGCGAGCCCGACTACCGCCGGGGACGTGTCCACCGACGATTCATGACCTCTCTGGCTGCGGAGGGCTTGAATCCGGACCCGACCTTTTGGCAGGCGCAGTTGGCTAACGTGCTGACAGCCCGCTTGGTCCGTCTGGCTGAAACCCTGGGATGTCCCTGAGGGAGGCGTGAGGCCCGTCACGAGTGGTGCCTGTGTTAGGCCAAGAAAATGAATCGAGAATCCCCCGTACCCATCAAGGCATCTCACCCAGGGCTGCTTCAGAGCTTTCAACAGGACGGGAGAACAGGTGATGATTGTGGAAAGTCCTCGTCGAACGACTCGCCTTCTGATCGTGGATGATCATCCACTGGTCCGCTCGGGAATTACATCCCTCATCCAGATCGAGAACGATCTCGAAGTCTGCGGTGAAGCGGAAGACCAAACAACCGCCATGGAAAAAATCGCCGAGTTGCAACCGGATCTGGTCCTGGTGGATATCAGCCTCAAGAACAGCAACGGGCTGAATCTGCTGAAAGCCATCAGCCAGAATCACCCCAAGGTCATGACCCTGGCCGTCAGCATGCATGACGAGTACACCTACGCCGTGCGCTGCCTCAAGGCCGGGGCCCGCGGCTACATCATGAAGCAGGAGGGCACCGAGAAAATCCTCGAGGCCATCCGCTGCGTGCTGGGCGGCAAGACCTACCTCAGCGAGGAAATGACCCAGGCCACGGTCGAACAACTGGGCACCGGACGCGCCCCCACGGGCAGCAACCCCGTGGACGTGCTCAGCAACCGCGAGCTGGAGCTTTTCCAACTGACGGGCCAGGGCAAGGAGATCAGCGAGATCGCCCAGATCATGAGTATCAGCCCGCGCACCGTGGAGGTGCACCGGTCGCACATCAAGAAGAAGCTGGGCCTGCGGACCAGCACCGACATCTTCCAGATGGCTTATGATTGGTTGCGGCAGAACGGGATCCAGCCCTGAGATAAGCGGAACCCACGGACAGAAAAAAAGGCCCGGAACAGTTGACGTTCCGGGCCTTTTCTCAAGAGGCCTTACTGCCCGTCGTAGCCCTTCAGATAGCGGTAGAAATCCATATCCGTGGACATGATCAGGCTGCTGTTCGCATCCAGGCCGCTGCGGTACGACTTCATGGTCTTGAGGAACTCGTAGAACGAGCGGGTGGCCGGCGAGCGGTCGTAGGCCTCGGCGTAGATATCCGTGGCCTGGGCGTCGGCGTTACCCTTGATCTCCTGGGCCCGCTTGTAGGCCTCGGAGCGGATGCGCAACAACTCGCGATCCTTCTCACCGCGGATGCGCATGGCCTCGCCCTCGCCCTCGCTGCGGAAGCGGTCGGCGATGCGCTGGCGCTCGGCGATCATGCGTTCGTACACCTTGCGCTGCACGTCGGCCACGTAGTTGATGCGCTTGAACTCCACATCCAGGATCTCGATGCCCAGGTCGCTGGTGCGGGACTGGCTCTTCTTGAGGATCTCCTCGCGGATCTTGTTGCGACCCCATTGGATGGGTTGCATCTCCGCCTGCGCGTCCAGGCTGTCGCCCAGGGAAATGACGGCCTGCCGGTTGCTCAGGCGCACCACCTCCACCAGATCATATTTGGCGATGGCGTTGCGCGTCTCGCCGTCGATGATGTCGTCCAGCCGGGTCAGCGCCCCGCGCTCGTTGTTCAGACGCTGGTAGAAGAGCAGCGGATCGGTGATACGCCAGCGGGCGTAGTTGTTCACCCAGATGAAGCGCTTGTCGCGGGTGGGCAGTTCGTTGGGGTCGCCGTCCCACTCGAGGAAGCGCTTGTCGAAACGATGCACCTTCTGGATGAAGGGAATCTTGAAATTCAGGCCGGGAGCGGTGACGGGATCGCCCACCGGATCGCCGAATTGCGTGATGATGACCTGGTCCGTTTCCTTGACCACGTACATACCGTTCAAAATCACCAGCAGGGCCACCAGGGCCAAGGGAATGCCAATGCGTTTCATGTTACTTCCCGCCCTTCATCTCATTGAGGTTCAGCAGCGGCAGCACGCCCTGCAGGTCTTCGTCCACGATGATCTTGTCCTGCACCTTGGGCAGCACCTCGTTCATGGTCTCGAGGTACATGCGCTTGCGCGTGACATCAGGCGCCTTGCTGTAGGCGGTGAACAGAGAGTTGAAGAGCAGAGCATCACCCTGGGCGCGATTTACGCGGTCCAGAGCGTAACCTTCGGCCTCCTGGATGGTCTGCTGCGCCTCGCCGGCAGCCTTGGGGATTTCCCGGTTGTACTCGGACTGGGCCTGGTTGATGAGCGTCTCCTTGGTCTGCTCGGCCTCGTTCACGGCATTGAAGGAGGGCCGCACCGGATCCGGCGGGTTCACATCCTGCAGCACCACCTGATCCACGGTGATGCCCGTCTCGTAGGTGTTGCACAGCTCCTGCAGACCGGCCTCCACCTGCAGGGCCACATCGGCGCGCCCTTCGGTCAGGACCTCGTTGACGGTGCGATCGCCGATGACCCGGCGCATGACGGCCTCGCTCATGTCGCGTAGGGTGTCGTCCACGTTGCGCACGCGGAACTCGTGCTTGTAGGGATCGGTGATCCGGTACTGAACCACCCACTCCACCACGGCGGCGTTCAGATCGCCGGTCAGCATGTTGGATTCTTCGCGGTAGGGCTTGGTGCTGAACTGGCTGTTCACGCCCGCCTTCAGGGTCCGGTAACCGAACTCCTCCTTGTGCTGGCGCTGAACCTCGACCTTGTAGACACGCTCGATACCCAAGGGCAGCTTGAAGTTGAGGCCCGGCTCCTCGGTCCGCACATACTTGCCGAAGCGCAGGACCAGCCCCACCTCTTCGGGCTGCACGGTGTAGAAACTGGTCAGGGCGATGAGCAGCAAAAGAAGGCCGGGGAAAACAAGCAACAGCTTGCTGGGATCTATCTTCGGTATCCGGATCTCGGGAATCTCTTTCCCGCCATCGCCAGTCTCGAAATTACTGGACATATTCTATCCTCCTGAGGGACGCGCGATTGATGGACATCTCTTCTACCCGGCGTGCGTGGCCGATATTCGCCCCAATGTACTATCGAATTCCGTCAGGGCGAGTTTTTCCGGACAAGCTAGGTCCAAAAAGTTCCTCCGCGTTCCGTGTGGTCGCGGCGGCCACCGTGGCCAGGTCCTCTTCTTTGATGGCGGCCAGGGCGGCGGCCACATCGGCCACGTGACGGGGTTCGGTCTCTTCCGGCCGCACCCCCTGCAGGCCGATGGACGGGGCGTCCGTCTCCAGCACGATGCGCGACAAGGGCAGCACCTTGGCCGCCCGCCGCGCCTGCTTGGCATTGGGCCGCGTGACGGCGCCCCCCAGGCCGAACAGCAGGCCCGTGGGGTAGAAGGCCTGTACCAGCTCCGGCCCCCGCGTCCAGGCGTGCACCACCCCGCGCAGACGCCCGCCATGGGCCTTCACCGCCGCCACCAGGTCGTGGAAGGCGCCCCGGCAGTGCAGGATGACCGGCAGGTCCAGGTCCGCGGCCAGAGCCAGCTGAGCTTTCAGCACCGCCATTTGCTGCGGGAGGTCGGCGTTTTCTATTTTCGTATCCAAGCCGATTTCGCCGATGGCGACCACCCGTTGAGAGGCCGTGGCGATGGCTTGGGCCAGGGCGTCCTGGAGTTCTTGGGGGGTGGGGCATTGGTCGGCGACCCAGGGGTGCAGCCCCAGGGCCGGGAAGATGCCGGGGTTGCGCGCCAGGTCGAGGATGGGGAGCCAGGAGGCGCGGTCGTAGGCGGGGGTGATGACGCGGGTGACGCCTTGGGCTTGGGCGCGTTGGAGGACGGCCGCGGGGTTGGTGTTCAGGGGGGGGTGGTTTAGGTGGCAGTGGGTGTCGATTAGGAGGGGAGGCATTGGGGGGCCTTTCGGGGTGGAGGGGGGGCTGGGGGTTGGGGTGTCGGGTTGGGGCTTCAGTATACTCGGGTGCAGGATTGGGGACTCGAAGCGCCAGGGAGCCGGAATCATGCTAGCTCGGCCTCAAGGGCACGCTTGATGAAGCGCTTCTGGATTTCTTTGAGAACGGAGCCCGGTAAGCAAAGAACGGGATCACGTTTTCCCACCGGCTACGCCAGGTCTTTGCCACCATCGGATATTGCTCGCCGTACTCCGCTTCGAACGCATCCAGAGCCACCTCAGCGGCCTCCGCCGTTGGGGCGGTGTAGATCGTTTTCAGATCCTTGGCCACGGCCCTCCGTTCCTTCCAACCAACGTACCGCAAGGAGTTCCGGATCATGTGTACGATGCACAACTAACCTGAATTATTCATGAATCATAAATGACGAAAGCCTCCCTGTCTGCTAAAGTTGTTTTACCACAAAGAACTTACAGCAACAAAAAGGCTTTCGTCATGCGCTATTCTACAAAACAGTCTGTTCTTTTTCCAGAACTCATTTCCAAGCCCGCAATCGTCGCCTTCGATGAGCCTGAAGTTACCAGCGACGGTGGCGCTTTGTTGCTCAAGGCTGTCGATGGTCAGATGGGTCTGACCGAGCACTTGGCCGCTGCCCTTACCGATCCCCGCGAACCCGGAAAGATCCGCCATTCCCTGCAGGATATGCTCCGACAACGC
>PDQT01000151.1 GCA_002747875.1 bacterium DOLZORAL124_64_63 | reverse complement strand
CAGCCCACGACCTGCTGGGCCAACTCGAAGATCGGGTGAAGTGAGGCTTCGCCGGGCCTTCCTGGCGCTGCTGGTTGTTTTGTCCATGCCCGCGGCAGCGCAGGAAGGTACCGGGGGAAAGGCCCCGGATCCTTATGAGAATCTCCAGGACTGGCTGACACCTCGCAGCGCGGCCCGATGGATTCCCACGGCCAGCGTGGGGTTCGACGCGCTTCTGCATACCTATCCCCTGGCCATGACGGACACCACCGAGACCATCAGCGAAGCCTTTGCGGCCGTGGGCCTGGAGGGCCGTAGCGGCCGCGTGGGGCCCCACCGCTGGCGTCTGCAGGCGGGGTTCTCCTTCGGCAATGAGCTCTTCCGCGAGAATCTCAAAGCCCAGTGGAAATACCTGGATGAACGCCGCGTCACCCGCTGGCGTTTGGATGGGGACCTGGCCGGCCGGCAGTACCAGGAAGACACCGGGTATTCCCTGGCGAGCAACAACCTGGAAGGGAGGCTGACGGCCCGGGCGGTGCCTTGGGTCACCCAGGACCATCTGCTGGAGTTGCGCCTTGATACCGGCTTGATGGAATACAGCAACCCCTCGGCCCTGGAAGTCCGCCACCGGGATGCCGGTGCCGGGGTGCAGTACGGCAGCCGCCTGCTGGCCGCGACTCCCTGGCGGGTGGCGTACCGCTTTGCCGGACGGGCCTATCCGGACAGCGCGGTCATCGATCGCCACACCCACAGCCTGGAGGGCGACCTGGAATGGCGGGATCCGGCCGGGCTGACGCTACACCTGTATCATGCCACCCGGCGGCGTCTGATCCGGGATGAAGGGTTGAAACCCTCGGCCTGGATGCATTGGTCCGATGTCTCAGCCCAGATGCCGGCCGGTGTCGGCGATGTCTATCTGGATGTGCAGAGCGAGATCTGGCGCTACGACGAGGAGTCGGCCGTCTATCTGGATTCTTGGCAGCTGGATGGTGTGCTGGGGTATCGGTGGGGAGACCTGATGCGTGCCGGCTGGAGGCTGGGGCTGGCCGTGGAAAACCTGGCGGCCGGGGACTCTCCGGAAACCTACACCCAGTTGGGTCTGCGCGGCGGGGTGGAAAGCTATGGCACCGATCTGAACGGATCTCTTCAGGTGGAGTACGGCCGGCGGCACTATCACCAGACCGGAGGCTGGGATCTTCTGAACGATTTTTCCAACGACGGATCCACCGGGGACCTGGAATTCACCTATTCGGATTTCCACTACTTCGAGATCTGGCTCATGGGCGGCTGGACCATCAGCAAAAACCTGCGGTTGGATCTGATGGCCAGCTACGAACCCGAAAGCCATACCGAGCAGGACGATGACGTCAGCCTGGGCTATGCCAGCGTGCGTCTGGTCTGGCACCCGCGCTCCTGGCCGTGAACAAGGCCGTGAACAATGCTGTGAACAAGGGCGTGAAAAAGACCCTACCTCTGGGGGTATCGCGGGATTACCTTTAGTCTTGCCCGCCGATTGCGATATTCGGAGGGTGACGTTGATCCGCAAGCCCGACCTGGAGGATTGTCTTGCCGGCCCTGAAGTTCATCGCCGATACCCTGTTGGACTCCCATTCCCCCGCCTGCTGGTGGAAGCACCCCGTCATGGCCACCCGCGTGATGAGCGGGGCCCTGGGCAACATGTTGATGCCCCTGGGCGAGAAACTGCTGCCCGTCGGCCGCCGGGAATGCCCCGTCTGCGGCTGGAAGGGGCGCAATTTCCGGACCTTCCTGTCGGCGGACGAGATCCTGCCCCACTGCATCTGCCCGGGTTGCGGGAGCTTCGATCGTCATCGGCAACTGGTGCTGGGCGTGCGCGACGAACTGGCGGCGCGCCCCGGCTGGAATCCCGAGGTGATGCTGGGCTTCAGCCTGAGCACGGCCATGCGTTTCGTCCTGGAGCACGAGGGCCTGGCCCGCTGCTTCCGCAGCGACGTGGATGCGTCTTCGCATCGTTTCAGCCCCGATTTCGTGGCCGACCTGCGGGTGGCCCCCATCCTGGATGGCTCTGTGGACTGGGTCTTCTGCAGCCACGTGCTGGAGCATATCGCGGAGCTGGACGAATGTGTGGATCAGATCCTGCGGGTGCTCAAGCCCGGGGGCACGGCCTGGATTCAGGTGCCCTTCGAGCCGGGCCTGGCCCACAGCCGGCGCATCGAAATCGACCCCTATCGGTCCCATGCCCACGCTTGGCAGTTCGCCCCGGATTTCGGCAACCTGATCCAGCGCGAGGGTTGGTCGGTGACGGAGGTCATCGCCGGCGATGCGGTGTCCGATGCGGATCGGAAACGCTACGGGATCGAGCCCCTGGAAAGGTTCTGGCTGGCGCGGAAGGACGGGTGAGATCTTTATCCTCGCGCCGCTTCTGTACGGATGATCCGGGCTCGGTTTTCTGATTGGCCGGGCATACGGGGCGGGATGGGATGTGAGCGGGTGTCGCCGGCAGGTGGCACCCGCCCTTTCGTCCGAGGCGGGAATTTGCTATCTTTCCGGCCTTGCAACCCCGTGACCACCGTTTCATCCGTTCAGCGCCACCCGCGAGGAAGGCTATCATGGCAGAGATCACCAAACGCAGCGAAGACTACAGCCGCTGGTACCAGGACGTCATCCAGGCCGCCGAATTGGCAGAGAACAGCCCCGTGCGCGGCTGCATGGTCATCCGCCCCAACGGCTACGCCATCTGGGAGAACATCCAGCGCACCCTGGATGACAAGTTCAAGGAACTGGGCCACGTCAACGCCTACTTCCCGCTGCTGATCCCCAAAAGTTTCCTGGCCAAGGAGGCGGAGCACGTGGAGGGCTTCGCCAAGGAATGCGCCATCGTCACGCATCACCGGCTGAAGCAGGTCACCGAGAACGGCAAGGTGAACGTCATCCCCGATCCCGAAAGCAAGCTGGAGGAGGAGTACATCATCCGCCCCACCAGCGAGACGGTGATCTGGGACCAGTACCGCAAATGGATCCAGAGCTACCGGGACCTGCCCATCCTGATCAACCAATGGGCCAACGTCATGCGCTGGGAGATGCGCACCCGCATGTTCCTGCGCACCACCGAATTCCTCTGGCAAGAGGGCCACACCGCCCACGCCACCGCCGAGGAAGGCCGCGAGGAAACCCTGAAGATGCTGGAGGTGTACCGCTGGTTCGCCGAGGAAATGCTGGCCATGCCCGTGGTGCCCGGCCCCAAAACGGCCAACGAACGCTTCGCCGGCGCCGTGGAGACCTTCAGCATCGAGGCCATGATGCAGGACCGCAAGGCCCTGCAGGCGGCCACCAGCCACGACCTGGGGCAGAACTTCGCCAAGGCCTTCGACGTGAAGTACCAGAGCGCCGAGGGCCAGGTGGAGCACGTCTGGGCCACCAGCTGGGGCATGAGCACCCGCATCATGGGCGCCTTGATCATGACCCACAGCGATGACAACGGGCTGGTCCTGCCGCCCCGCATCGCCGGCACCAAGGCCGTCATCGTGCCCATCTGGCGCAAGGACGAGGAGATGGTGGCGGTGGTGGACGCGGCCGAGAAGATCGCCGCGGAGCTGCGCCCCCTCATCGGTCCGGTGCACGTGGACAAGCGGGACAACATGCGCCCCGGCTGGAAGTACGCCGAGTGGGAGCGCAAGGGGGTGCCCCTGCGCATGGAGATCGGGCCCCGGGATCTGAACGACGAACAGGTCATGCTGGCGGCCCGCCACGACCGCAAGAAGCAGCCGGTGAAGTTCGTGGATCTGGCCGACGCCGTGCCCCGGGAGCTGGAACGCATCCAGCAGGATCTGTACAACGCGGCCAAGAAGCGCCTGGAGGACGCCACCTGCGAACTGAACACCTGGGAGGAATTCACCCGGTTGTACGAGGGCGACGGCGGCTTCAGCCTGTGCCACTGGTGCGGCGACGGGGAGTGCGAGCAGACCATCCAGGACAAGACCAAGGTGACCATCCGGAACATCCCGTTCCAGCGGGACGAAACCCCTGGCGAGTGCATCCACTGCGGGAAGAAAAGCATCGGTCGGGTGCTGTTCGCGCAGGCTTACTAAACGGATAGTTTACCCGCCGCACGGGGCGCTTGCGGAACTCGGGGGGCCTTGGGGCCCCCCTTGTCCGGAGGCTGAATCGCCCTTTCGCATCGTTCACCCACAGACTATCTTTCCGCCAAAGAGCGCATCATTACCTTTTGTCTGAAGGAGGGCGAGTCATGGAGACTCCCTGGGCCAACGCCGAAATCATGGAACAGTTCAAGCACAAGATCGGCCTGGCCGAGATGCTCAAGGGCGGCGTCATCATGGACGTCACCAACGCTGAGCAGGCGAAGATCGCCGAGGAAGCCGGCGCCGTGGCCGTCATGGCTCTGGAGCGCATCCCGTCGGATATTCGCAAAGAAGGCGGCATCAGCCGCATGTCCAATCCGGGCATGATCAAGGAAATCATCGACACCGTGTCCATCCCGGTGATGGCCAAGGTCCGTATCGGCCACTTCGCCGAGGCGCAGATTCTGGAGGCCCTGGGGGTGGACTTCATCGACGAGTCCGAGGTGCTGACTCCGGCCGACAACGCCAACCACGTCTACAAGCATGCCTTCAAGGTGCCGTTCGTGTGCGGTTGCCGGAACCTGGGCGAGGCTCTGCGCCGCATCGGCGAGGGCGCGGCCATGATGCGCACCAAGGGCGAGGCCGGCAGCGGCGACATCGTCGAGGCCGTGACCCATATGCGCGAGGTGACCGAGGGCATCCGCCGTCTGCAGCTGATGCGCACCGACGAGCTGATGGCCGAAGCGAAGCGCCTGGGGGCTCCCTACCACATCCTGGTGGAAACCGCCGAGCTGGGCAAGCTGCCGGTGCCGAACTTCGCCGCCGGTGGCGTGGCCACCCCCGCCGACGCCGCGCTGATGATGCAGCTGGGCGCCGAGACCGTCTTCGTGGGCAGCGGCATCTTCGCCAGCAGCGACCCCGCGCCCCGGGCCAAGGCCATCGTGGATGCCGTCACCTTCCACGACGACCCCGCCAAGCTGCTGGAGATCAGCATGCACCTGGGCGAGGCCATGGAAGGCCGGGCGGTGAACGAAATGGACGATCGCGAGAAGATGGCCGGCCGCGGCTGGTAACCCGCCGATCAACAACCCACGGCCCGCGCGGAGCGATCCGGCGGGCCGTTTTGCGGAGTGATGATGAACAGACCCGTCGGATTGCTGACCCTGCAGGGCGATTACGAGAAGCACCGGAAGGCCTTGGCCGCCCTGGGGGTGGAAACCCGCGGCGTGCGCCGTCCCGAGGAGTTGGAAAAGATCAGCGCCCTGATCATCCCCGGAGGGGAAAGCACCACCCTGACCCGCCTGGTGGACCGGGTGGGCCTGCGGCAGCCCCTGCGGGATTTCGCCGCCCACAACCCGGTGATGGGCACCTGCGCGGGCCTGATCATGATGAGTTCCGAGCTGGTGGATGAGCAGTTCGGCGATTTCGGGGTGGCCCCCTTGGGTCTGCTGGATTGCGCGGTGCGGCGCAACGGCTACGGCCGGCAGATCGACAGTTTCAGCGCCCAGGTGGGCCTGGAGGCGCTGGACAACCAGCCCCGGCCCTTCGAAGCCGTCTTCATCCGCGCGCCGCGCATCGCGTCGGTGGGGCCCGATGCCGAGGTGGTGGCCCGGCACCAGGGCGAACCCGTTGCCGTGCGCCAGGGCCATCTGCTGGGCATGACCTTCCATCCCGAGCTGACCGCCGACGGGCGCATCCATGCCGCTTTCCTGGACATGATCCGCTAAAATCCCCGGTTTCGGCCGGACGGGGGTTTTTGTATTTTGGGGATGGGCATGGTGGATGCGGGTTGGCCGCGGAATGAAAGGAAGACCATGATGAATTCCCGGAACCTTTTTCCCGTGCTGATTCTTCTGGGGCTGGCCGGACTTTGCGTGCATGGCTGTAGCGAGGATGACGGCGGCGGCGGTGATCCCTTTCCCGATCCCTGTTCCATCTCGGTGATTTCTCCGGCCACCGGCACCATCTTCCAGCCGGGCAACGACGAACAGGACGACTGCACCATCCGCTGGAATCACACCGGCGAGTTCTCCACGGTGGATATCACGTTGGTCAAGGGCGAGGCGGATGTGGGTCCCATCGCCACCGACGTGGCGAACAACGGCCTGTACTTCTGGGAGGCGGACAACCTGGGCGCCAACAACGGGTCGGACTTCAGGATCCGTGTGTGCGCCTCCGCCGAGCCCGCCTGCTGCGACGAGAGCGGCCCCTTCACCCTGGTCAACACCAATGGCTGCTACTTCACCTTCACCAACGAATGGCAGGGCGAGTACGACGCCGGCGATACTCTCAACCTGACCTGGAACAGCGAAAACACCACCGGTACCGTGGATCTGGAATTGCACACCCTGGCGACCGGCTTCGTGGGCGGCATCGCCGCGGGGGTGCCCAACAGCGGCACCTATGACTGGATCGTGGACAGCTTCCATTACGCGACCAGCTACGGTTTCTACCAGATCAAGTTGGTGGACCATGAGGTGGAAAACTGCTACGCGCTTGGCGACACCTTCGGCATCTTCGACCCGGATATCTGCTCCATCACCGTGTTGGACCCCGCCAGAAACGTGATCTGGCACGAGGGCGAACAGCACGACATCAACCTGAACGTTTCCGACGATGTCCAGGCGGTGGATTTGCGCCTGTACGTGGGGAACATCTTCGTGGAACATATCGCCCTGGACGTGGATGTGACCACCTCGACATCCTACACCTGGACGGTGAATGACTGGGATCAGAACATCGGCGGGAATTCCACCTACCGGATCCGGGCCTACAACGCCGACGACAGGTACTGCATGGGCATCAGCGACGTCTTCACCATCGTGGCGCATCCATGACTCCGGGCCGGATTCGCGGGATGCCCGCGATCAAGATGGCGTTGGTGATCCTGGCTGTGGCGGGCCTTCCTCCGGTCTTATCGGCGCAGTCCTGGGAGTCGGATGCCTATGATTACAACCGCGCCCATCGGGAAAGGCGGCAAGAACGGTCCGACACCGTGGCGGACGGACCTGAGATCAAAGAGCCCCTTTTCGCCATGGTCCTGAGCCTGGCCGAGGACGACAGCCTGGGCCGCTGGACGGGGCAGGATTTCCGGGACTTTGCCGTGGCCACCGGCCGGCAGACCAACCTGCCCCTGGACGCCCTGGTCTCCCTCGAACGCCGCCGGCCGCGCCCGACCGAGAGGAAGGCGTGGCCGGGGATGAAGATGGATGCCGTCTGGGAGATCATCCTGACCCAGGATATGGAGCCCTCCATGCCGTACAGCATCCTGGGTTATCATCCGGGGACCATGCGCGTCACCGGCCACCTGCGTCTGGCCGAGGCCAACCTGGGCCGGGTCAGTTTCGAGGTCGATGAGGAGCGCCACGAGGTGCGGGACATCCGGGTTTTCCGGGTAGAGGAGGGCAACGTGGCCCTGGATGTGGACGGCTGGCTGGACGCCCTGCTGGGCAAGAAGCTGGACGATGCCGCGGTGCTGGCCTTCGTGGCCGGCCGCGGACCCCGCGAAAGGGTGGCGCTGGCCATTTCGGTGGGCCGCAAGGGGCGCCCCATCTACGGAGAATTCAACCTGCGTGAAGACAAGGTCCAGCCCCATGGGCGGCCCGTGGCCCGGGGCCTGAGCCGCTCTTGCCGCGGCCTGCTGCTGCCGGGCCTGGAAGACGCCACCAGCCATGCCTGGGGAAAGTGGATGCATTGATGCTGATTGCCATCGACATAGACGGAACTTTGCTGAACACCGAATTCGATGATGTGCTGCCCCAGCGCGAGATCCGCGCCATGGAGGCCGCGCGCCTGGCCGGCCATACGGTGGTCCTGTGCACGGGGCGCAACAAGCGCAGCGCCGAAGGATTGCTGGAGCTTTCCGGCTGGTTCCCCGCCGATCTGCCCCTGGTCCTGCTCAACGGCGCCACCGTTTGGGGCGGCCGGCCGCGGCGGCAGCTGGCCAACCATCTGCTGGAGCCGGAGGATATCACGGCCCTGGTGGCCCTTTTTCGTCGCTTCGGGGTGGCTCCCATGATCTACGGGGCGGATAGCGACGGCGGGATCCTGCATCACGAGCCGGGTCCGAAGAACAGCATCCTGACGATCTATTTGGACAAGCGCGGCCACACCGTGGGGGCCATCGTCGAGGTGGCGGATCTGCTGGCCGCGGCCCCGCGGCGGGCCCTGGAGGTGGGCAGCATCGACGAGAAGGAGCGGGTGCTGGCCCTCAGCGCGGCCGTCGGGGAAGAGCTGGGCGAGCGCGTGAAGGTGGTCAACACGCGCAGCCTGATGGGTGGGAACAAGTACTACTGGGCCGAGGTGTTCTCCGCCGGTTGCGGCAAGGCGGAAGGGCTGCGGACGCTGCGGGAGCATCACCCGGAAGTGGAAGGACCTTTGGTGGCCATCGGGGACAACTATAACGATCTGGACATGTTCGCGGTGGCCGATTTCCGCGTGGTCATGGCCAACGCCCCGGACGATGTGCGGGAAGCGGCCGATCTGGTGACCCTGCCGGTTCAGCAGAACGGCGCCGCGTTGGTCCTGGAGCAGCTGGCGGCGGGCGTGTACCCGCCTCGAATCGAGGTGTGAGTTGGAGTCCAAACGGAATCAGGAACAGTGGAATCCGGACAAGCGCGGGCCCAAGGGCTTTGCCGCCCAGATGGGCGATGAGGCGTCCAGCGAGCCCCAGAGCCCGCCCCGCCCGCAACCGGCCGGCGGCGAGCACGGCATGGACGAAGCGGTGGTCCGGGAGATGGGCTACCAGTTCGTGGACATGATCGTGGAGTACTGGAAGGGGCTGGAAGGGCGCCGTGTGTACGGGCCCTTGTCCCCCGTGGGGCTGGACGAGATGTTCAAGGAGAGCCTGCCCGAGCAGGGGGCACCCCTGGCCGAGGTGCTGCAGGAAGTGCGCACGCGGGTCTTCCCCAATACCATGGCCATCGGCAGCCGCCGCTATTTCGGCATGATGAACCCGGCGCCCATGCCGGTGGCGGTCTTCGCGGAGGCGTTGGCTTCGGCCATGAACCAGAACGTGGCTTCCTGGCGCCACGCGCCCAGCGGCACGGCCATCGAGAAGCGGGTCATCCGCTGGTTGTGCGATCTGTTCGGGCTGCCGGAGACCAGCTTCGGCACCTTCGTGTCGGGCGGATCCCTGGCCAACATCACGGCCCTGAAGCTGGCCATCAACCGGGCTCTGGGGCGGCATCTGTCGCAGATGGACCGCGGGGGGCCGGGCCAGGACATCGCCAAGCTGGTGTTCTACGTGTCCAGCCAGGGGCATTACAGCTTCGACAAGGCCGTCGATATGCTGGGTATCGGGCGCAACCAGCTGCGCAAGATTCCCCAGGACGATATCTTCCGCATCGATCTGCGGTTCCTGGAGGAAAGCATCCAGGCGGACATGGCGGCGGGGCGGAAACCGGCTTGCATCATCGGCATCGGCGGCAGCACCAACACCGGCAGCATCGACAAGCTGGATAAATTAGCGGAACTTGCCCGGCGGTATGATTGTTGGTTCCATGTGGACGCGGCCTATGGCGGCGCCGTCATCCTTTCGGAGATGTACGGCCCCATGCTGCGGGGCATCGACCAGGCGGACAGCATCACCGTGGATCCGCACAAGTGGTTCTACATGCCGTTTTCCGCGGGCGGTATCCTGGTGCGCGACGGCGATTTCCTGCGCCAGAGCTTCCTGGTCCACCCGGAGTACTACATGGAGAAAACCTCCGACGGAGCGGAGGAGCCGCCCGAGGATCGCCGCGGCTTCCACCTGGGCGACAAGGTGAACTTCTTCCAATACGGGGTGCAGGGCAGCCGCCGCCTGAACGCCCTGAAGCTGTGGATGGCCTTCAAGATGGTGGGCCGCCGGCAGTACGCCGCCTGGGTGGAGAAGGATATCGAGCTGGCCCGCATCTTGGCCGCGCGCATCCGCCGGCAGGACGATTTCCAGATCCTGGGGCCCAACACCCTGGGCATCTGCAATTTCCGCTGGCAGCCCCAACGCCCCGGCGGTGGTTCCTTCACGCCGGAGGAGACCGACCAACTGAACCGCGAGCTGCAGGAGACCGTCGAGAACGACGGGGACGCCTGGTTCAGCTACACCATGCTCAACGGCCGCGTCGCCCTGCGGGTGAACGTGGAGAACCGTTGCATGGGGCAGAGCGATATCGAGAGGCTGATGACGGTTATCCGCCGCACCGCCGACCGGATCCTGACCACGAAATGACCTGAACTTGAAATGACCTGAAAACGGAAATAGCCTGAAAGGATGATTCCGATGAAACGTTTGACCATGATGATGGCCCTGATCCTGCTGCTGCTGGCCGGCAGCGCCTTCGCCATGAAAAGCAGCGCCGATGTCGTCACGGTGAAGCCCGCCACCGCCCAGTTGAGCGCCGCTCCCGGCGAGCGGGTCCACTTCGAAGTGAAGGTGGACATCGCCAAGAAGTGGCATCTGTACGCCCACGGCGACAGCAACTTCATCGGCATCGACCTGGTTCCGGCCGAGGGCTTCCCCCTGCAGGACCTGAAGGCCGAGTACCCCCACGGCCACGAGGGCGAATTCTTCGGCGAGAAGGTGCTGATGATCGCAGGCAAGGTGGTCATCAAGGCCAGCGCCCTGGTTCCCGCCACGGCCAAGGCCGGCAAGCACGAACTGCCCCTGAGCGTCACCGCCCAGGCCTGCGACGACAAGACCTGCCTGCCGCCCGCCGACCTGCCGGTCAGCTTCACGCTGACGGTGAAGTAGCCCATGATCACCATCTACGTGGGCAATCTGCCCCTGAGCGCCACCACCGACGACGTGGTGGCGCTTTTCCAGCCCCATGGCCAGGTGCGCTCGGCCACCGTGATGCTGAACGAGGAGACCGGCCAGAGCCGGGGCTTCGGTTTCGTGGAGATGGATGAGCAGGCGGCTTGGGAGGCCATCGAGGCGCTGGATGGGATGCTGCTGCAGGGGCATCGCCTGCGGATCAACGAAAGCCGGGACCGGGGGAAGAAGCCCAAAAGACGGGCTTTCTAGTCCCCCCTCCCTCGATGCTCTTGTCGTTCGGTTTCTGCCGCCGGCGTCGGCGTTATTTCCCGGTCAGCACAGCCTTGAGAATCATCCCGGCCATGTCCGGGTTCTCCTTCAGCCGTCGGGAGCTGTAGCCGTACCAGTCCTCCCCGAAGGGCACGTACACCCGCAGCCGGTGCCCGGCCCGCAGGATTTCCCGCCGCTTCTGGGGGCGCACGCCCAGCAACATCTGGAACTCGTACTGGTCGGCGGCCAGGTTACGTTCCTTGATCTGCTCCATGGCATCGTCGATGAGCGGGTCATCGTGGGTGGCGATGGCGCAGTACATGCCGCCGTCCAGGATCATGCGCAGCAGCTTCTTGTAGTTGTCGCGCACCTCTTCGCGGCCTTGGTAGGCCACGTCGGGCTTCTCCTTGTAAATGCCCTTGCACAGCCGGATGGCGGGCTTGTAGTCCATCAGGCTTTCCACATCGGCCACGGTGCGGCGTAGCATGGCCTGCAGCACGATACCCACGTTGTCGTAGCCGGCGTCGCGCAGGCGGCGGTACAGGGCCAGGGTGTCGTCGGTGTAGGGGGTGTTCTCCATGTCGATGCGCACGAAGATCCCGTTGTCCCGCGCCAGTTCCACCAGGGACCGGATGTTCTCGTAGGCGAAGTCCTTGTCCAGGCCCAGACCCAGGCTGGTGGGCTTGACGGACAGCCCGGTCTGGTCCACCAGCTTCTCGGCGATGATGGTTTCCAGGGTGCGCCGGCTTTCGCTCGTCTCCTTGACGGCCATGTCCCGGTTCTCGACGAACTCGCCCAGCACATCGATGGTGCTGAGGGCCCCGTCCTCGCTTTTGAGCTGCTTGCTGGTGTTGATGGCATCGGTGAGCTGGTCGCCGGCGATGTAGCGCGTGCTGATCCGGTGGATGATTCCGCGCGGAACCAGAGGCATACAGGCGACAATCAAATTATTGAGCATCTTGTTCAACCCGCTCCTGGGCTAGGGAAGATCCGCGGGCGTCGTGTACAGGTGGGGCGCCCGCGCCGCCAGGTACTAAGATGCAATCTGAAAGCCCAGAAGTCAGGCGGCGGGGAGCACTTTTTTTGCCCCCCGCCGAAAAGGCGTCAGTCCACCTTCACCAGTTTTCCGTAGATGACCAGCGCGATGGCCGAAGCCAGGGCGATCCCCACGAAGAAGAACCACAGGTGATGGGCGTGCGCGTAAGCCTCGGGCAGGGGCCCGGTGCCGTTCTGGGCGGCCAGCAACTGCTTCTGCACGGCCGGCGCCAGGGTGCGCGGATCGGGGCAGAATTTCTCCAGCAGGAACCCGCTGCTGACGAAGCCGAACAGCGAACTGAGGAAGCTGTGCAGATGGCTGAACCCCAGATACAGCCCCTCTTCCCCCTTGGGCGCCTGCAGGGAGAAATACTCCAGGAAGCGCGGGGAAATGAAGCACTCGGCCAGCCCCTGGAAGGCGATACCCACGATCATCATGATCACGATGGGGTGGGCCTGGAAGCTGGCGAAGCCCAGGTTGATGGCGATCAGCTCGCCCCCGAACATGTTGCCCGTCGCCATGGCCAGGGCGCTGATGGGCATGATGAACATGCCCCAGGTCATGGAGGTCAGGGCCGTGCGCTTGGCCATCAGCCAGGTGACCAGGTTGACGGCCAAGACCACCACCAGGGGGTTGACGTTGGCGATCCAGGAGGGAGAGGCGCCCTCGCCGGCCATGCGCAGCACGTACTTGGGCATGGAGGCGTAAAGCTGGTGCTGCACCATCCAGAAGCCGGTGATGATGACGATCAGCGTCAGGAGCCTTCCGCGGCGGCAGACGGTGATGAGGCTGGCCCAGATTTCCCCCAGGGTCCGGGAGCTGGTGCCTTTTTCACGGTTTTTGTAGAAGAAGAAGATCAGGATCAGGGCCAGCAGGGTGAAGGCCGCGGAGAACAGGTTCAGGACGATGAAACCGTCGTTGCCCAGGCTGTGCCGCAGGGGCTTGACGATGGTCTTGCCGCTGAAGGCGCCCACGTTGACCATGGCGTAGAAGATGCTGTAGCCCTTGGCGCGGGTGGCCTCGGTGGTTTCTTTGGCCACGGTGCCGGTGATCACGGACTTGATGAACGAGCCACCCACCATGATGACCAGCATCACCGGGATGAAAGCCCATTTCTGCCAGCCGGTGTCCAGTCCGGTGAAAAGGATGACCTTGCCGACATCATCGGCCAGGGGGTTGCCGGGATCCAGCACGCCGTATTGCACCAGCCCGGCGGCTTCCATCAGGGTGGGCAGGGCCCACATGCCGGCGTAGCCGATGGTCAGCAGCCCGAAGGCCAGCATCAGGGCGTTGCGGAAACCGATCTTGTCCGCGTAGGCGCCGCTGAAGGTGGGCAGCAGATAAAGCCCGGCGCTGAAGATACCGGAGACCAGGGCGGCTTCGGCGTCGCTGTAGCCCATGATCCGGCTTAGGTACAGGGTGATGGCCACGAAGACGCCGTACCAGGCGGCGCGCTCCAGCAGCTCGACAAGGTTGGCGACCCAGAAGGGTTTGGAGTAGCCCATGAACCAGGGCGGGGAGGGCTGGGCGGACGCACCGCCGGAAGTGTTGGGGTTGGGCATCACGCTCTCCGGTGAAGAAATCCCCGTCTTCCGCGGGACGGAGGGCCGGGGTGGTGGGCAGGGACGGGTGATCACGGAACAGGGGGCTAGTTTA
>PDQT01000053.1 GCA_002747875.1 bacterium DOLZORAL124_64_63 | reverse complement strand
GCAGTTGATCTCCGGCAGGGTGTGGCCGAAGGCGCTGCGGAACTGTGCCTTGAGTTTGTGATCGCGGATGACGGCGAAGGCGTAGCCGAGTCCGGCGATGTTGTAGGTCTTGCTGGGGGCGAGCAGGGTGATGGTGCGTTTTTGCAAGTCCTGGGGAAGTCTGGCGGCGCAGAAGTGCGGGGTTTGTTGTTCGTCGAGGATGAGGTCGCAGTGGATTTCGTCTGAGACTAGGATGAGGTCGTGGCGCTCGCAGAAGCTGGCAAGGCGTTCGATTTCCTGCCGGGTGAAGGCTCTGCCGAGGGGGTTCTGAGGGTTGCTGAGTAAAAACAGCCGGGTTTCTGGAGTGACGGCGGATTCCATCGCGTCCCAGTCGAAGCTCCAGCGGCCGTTGTGAAGGGTGTGCGGGACGGTGATGAGCTTCATCTGCGCGTCTTTGTGGATGCCGAGGAAGGGCGGGTAGATGGGGGTGCAGGTCATTACGGCATCGCCGGGCTTGCCGAAGGCGCGGGCGGCGAGTGAGAGGGCGGGAACGAGTCCCCCGAGGTGGACAAGTTCGTCCTCGTCCGCCTCGACCCCGTGGCGGTTTTTGAGGTAGCCGAGCAGGGTGTCGATGAGTCCTTGGTGTGGCTGGGCGTAGCCGAGCACGCCGTGCTGGACTCTCTGGTGGAGGGCATCCAGCACGCAGGGGGGTGACATGAAGTCCATGTCGGCGACCCAGAAGGGGTCGAGGTCGGGGAATCTATCCCACTTGATGCTTCCTGTGCCCCGGCGGGGGATGATTTGGTCGAAATCGGGGGTGCCTGCGGTGTTTGTGGCGCTGCTAGGTTGGGGCATTGGCGGGGTGGAAGATTTAAGTTTTAAAATCTAAAAACCAAGCGGAGGGAGTGTTTAATAAGGATGGGGATGGGGGAATGGGGTGGGGTGGGGTGGGGTGGTGATTGGTGTTTTTTGGGGGGGGGAGCGGCTGGTGCCGCTCGGTTTATTTGTAGCGTGTCCAGGTGGCGGTGCGGCCGAT
>PDQT01000052.1 GCA_002747875.1 bacterium DOLZORAL124_64_63 | reverse complement strand
ATTTGTAGCGTGTCCAGGTGGCGGTGCGGCCGATGAGGGAGACGCCGATGTAGCCGCGCATCATGAGTTTGCCGTTTTCCAGCCAGATTTTTCCTTTGTAGGTTTTGCCGGAGTGGGAGTCGTAGACGGTGCCGCCGGTCCATGTGTCGCCGTCTTTGGTGAAGCCCCGGACGATGACGAGTCCGACGAGTTTGCGTTTGTGTTTTGAGGGGTCGGGGTTGTTGGTGTCGTGGGTGCGTTTGGGGTCTTTGACGTAGGTAATCATGCCCATGAGGGTGCCTTTGCGGGTGACTTTGAGTTTGATGCGGGCACTTTTGCTGTCCTTGATCCACTCGCCCTCGATGGGGTCGGCGGCGAATGCGGTGGATGAGAAGAGGGTGACGAGGGCGAATACGACGATGGGAGCCAGTGTTTTGTACATGGAGTGAAACGGTTGTTTGGTGGCCGGAGTGTAGGCATAAAAGTCTGCGGGGGCGAAGGATTTTTTCTGCGCGGATTTTCTCCCTTGCTTCCTGCCGGGGGTTGCTTACCTCTGGGGCATGCAGATGCGGGAAGCGGCAGAGAGGATTTTGTTTGCCCGGTCACTGGAGGAAAAACTCACGCTGGCGCCGGAGCTTGGCGACGGGGTGGCGGATGACGCTCCGGGCAAGGCGGTGCGGGTGCCGGATGCTCCGGGGCGGCCTGATGAGCTGGTGATCTCCGGGAAGAGCCTGCGGGTGGATTTTCCCGGGGTGAACAAGCTGGATGACGACCGTGAGCGCGGCAAGATGATGCATTTTCTCGCCAACCACGAGCTGCTGGCTGCGGAGCTGATGGCGCTGGTGCTGCTGAAGTTTCCTGACGCGCCGAAGGCATACCGCCGTGGCGTCTATGAGGCGATGCGCGAGGAGCAGATGCACACGCTGATGTATCTGCGCCGGATGAAGGACTGTGGCATCCGCTTTGGTGAGCTTCCGGTGAACGATTATTTCTGGAAGTTGATTGCGCCGATGGAGACGCCGATGGATTTTGTCACCCGGCTGAATCTTACGTTTGAGCAGGCGAATCTGGATTTTTCCAAGCATTACGCGAGGTTGTTCCGGCAGGTGGGTGACGGGGGGACGGCTGCGGTGCTGGAAAAAATTTACCTCGATGAGATTGGCCACGTCGGCCATGGGGTGAAGTGGTTCAGGAAATGGAAGGAGCAGGGGGAGACGGACTGGCAGGCGTTTAGCAAGTCGCTGACGTTTCCGCTGGCTCCGGCCAAGGCGAAGGGGGTGGCACCGTTTAATGCGGAGGGGCGCAGGCTGGCGGGGTTTGACGAGGATTTTATCAGTCGACTGGAGGTTTGCGAGCAGTCGCGGGGCAGGAGTCCGGTGGTTCACTGGTTTAACCCGAATGCGGAATCCCACGCCATGGCCGGGCTGGCTGGGCGGGAGTTCCGTCCGGGCGAGATGGAGTCGGCGATGGAGGAGGATCTGGAGATGCTCTCGCTCGCATGGTGCCGCCGTGATGACATTGCGCTGATGAGGAAACTCCCCGGCTACAAGCACCTCGCCTACCTCAAGCGCAGGGGATTTGACCTCCCGGAGGTCATGGAGGCCGGGGAGCTGGAGGGGCGGAAGCTGGGGGGATTGAGGCCGTGGGCGTGGTCGCCTGACGCGGCTGCCGTCCTGAAGCCGCTCGCCCCGGCGGTGTCGGAGAAGCTCCCGTGGCAGTGGCGGGAGCCGGTTCCGTCTGCGTGGCTGAGCAAGGAGATCGGTGTCAGGCTTGCCGAACGGCTGGGGGTGGGTGACGGCTGTGGGAAATTTTTCCACGACGCCGGAGCTGCGGCGGATGCTGTCGAGGCCATGCTGGAGGATGGTGATGTGCTGCTGAAGGCGGCATTTTCCTGCGCCGGACGTGGGCACCGTCGGGTCTCGCCTGGTGACAGCTACATGCCGTGGCTGAAAAAAACGATCGGCAAGCACCGGGGTGTGGTTGTGGAGCCGTGGCTGGAGCGGGTTTTGGACTTCTCCGCGCTTTACGAGGCGAAACCGGGAGAGGAGGGGGCGTCTGCTCCGTGTGTTAGTTTTGTCGGCATGACGGTGATGGAAAACGACTCGTCTGGTCGCTATCTCGGCACGCGCGTCTGCCCGAAGTGGGGCGCGGGTCTCGACCGCGAGGTGACCGGGTTTCTTTTCCGCGAGGCAAAGGCCAATGACTGGTATCGCAACAAGATTCCTGCGGCGCTTGGCGGGCTGTTAGATGGTTATATTGGCCCTGTGGGGGTTGATGCCATGGTGTTCCGTCGCGCTGACGGGTCGCTTGGCCTGCGCCATGTGGTGGAGCTGAACGTGCGTATGACGATGGGGCGTGTGGCCTACGAGCTTTACCGGAAGACCCGACCGGGGAAGGCGGGGGTGTTCCGTATCCTGCGGAAAAGGCAACTGTCCGGGGAGGAGTTGTCCACACTTTGCTCACAGGATGTTCACAGCGGGAGGGTGGTTATTAACAACCCGGAGGCCGCGAGGGAGTTTATCGCGGTGTGGGAGGGGGGTGTTTGTTAGCTTGTCGGTTAGAATTGGATTTTTTGGCGGGTTTGGTTGGCTTTGGGGTTGTAGATGTGGA
>PDQT01000011.1 GCA_002747875.1 bacterium DOLZORAL124_64_63 | reverse complement strand
AGCGGATGCTCCGCTGGATTTACGCACTCGCCCTCCTGCCGTTCTGCGTCGTCACCACCGCAGCGCTCTTCACCGCCGGAGATGCCGCCGGAGCCCGCGGCTCCTACTGGATGGAGCTGCTCAGCACCCGGCAGTTCCTCTACTTCGGCATCGGCGCATTCCTGATGGCGGGCTGGTTTTTCACCGGGCTGCTGGAGCGGCTCTTCCTCTACTTCTACGTCCTCGGCCACGAGCTCACCCACGCCATCTTCATCTACGCCTGCGGTGGAAAAGTCGGCGGCATCAGCGTCTCCGCAGACGGCGGCTACGTGATGACTAACAAAAGCAACATCCTCATCGCCCTCTCCCCCTACTTCATCCCGTTCTGGTCAGTAGTCACCCTCTCCCTCTCCACCCTGCTCGGCCTCTTTTTCCAAATCCCCTGCCACAGCAAAATCCTCTACTTCCTGCTCGGCTTCACCTGGTCATTCCACATGCTCTGGACACTCTGGATGATTCCCCGCGACCAGCCGGACCTGAAGGAAAACGGCTTCTTCCTCTCCATCGTCATCATCTACCTCACCAACATCGTGCTCCTCTCCATCCTCCTCTGCCTCGCTCCCGGAAACCTCACATGGCACCACTGGGCCAACGAGTTCATGGACGCATGGAGCTATTTGAAAAACCACGCAGCCTAACCCCACACACTCCACGATGAACGTCGACTTTCTCATCATCGGACAAGGCATGGCAGGCAGCACACTTGCCATCGAGCTGCTCAGGCGCGGCAAATCCGTGCTGGTGATCGACCGGCAGAACGGGCAGTCATCCACCCGCGTCGCAGCCGGACTCATCACCCCCCTCACAGGCAAGGGCATGAACCCGGCATGGCGACAAGAAAAATACCTCTCCACAGCAATCACCTTCTACCACGAGATCGAAAAAGAAAGCGGACGCAAGCTCTACCACCACACCCCCGCCGTGCGCCTCTTCTCCACCAGATCCGAACAGGAAAAATGGCGGCGCAAAGCACTGGAGCACGACCAGTGGGCATACGAGATGGCGCGTATCGAAGGGCCGTTCAAGCCAACCCACGGCGGCATTGAAATGCCCGACGGCGCATGGCTGGACACCGTCGCATTTCTGCAAGTCGTCAGGGACAGGCTGACCGACGCCGGAGCATTCCGGCAGGCTACATTTTCAGAAACCGACGTGACACTCGACGCCACCGGAGTCCACTGGCAAGATGTCCACGCCGGAAAAATCATCCTCTGCCAAGGAGCATACGGCCTCGCCGGAGTCGACGGCTACCAAGGCTGGTTCAGCGGCATCCCCCACCGCTGCGCCAAAGGCGAAATCCTCAGCCTCCGGGTCGGCGGACTCGACCAAACCAAACGCTACCACTGCAACGGCTGGCTCGCACCACGAGAGGGCGGCATGTGGAAAGCCGGCGCAAACTACGACTGGGAAAACCTCGACTCAGCCCCCACCAGCGCAGGCAAAGCCGAAGTCATCGAAAAACTCCGCACATGGCTCGACGAGCGCAACGTGCCCATCGAAGTCATCGGCCACGAAGCCGGAATCAGGCCCATCATCCGCAACAGCCGACCGCTCATAGGCTTCCACCCGGACACCCCGCAGATCGGCTTCTTCAACGGCCTCGGCTCCAAAGGCACACTCATGGCGCCCGGCGTCGCCAGCCACTTCGCCAAACACCTCTGCGGCCAGTGCCAGCTCGACGAAAACCTCTCCCTCGCCCACTTCCTCCCGACCCTCCAGGCATGAACACCGCCAGCCACGAGATCACCGGCAGCCTCACCGCACAGGCACACCTCCTCGTGCGCGACCACATCACCCCCGGAGACACCGCCATAGACGCCACCCTCGGCAACGGCCACGACACCCTGTTCCTCGCACGCTGCGTCGGAAAAACCGGCACCGTGATCGGATTCGACGTCCAGACACAGGCCATCACCTCGACCCG
>PDQT01000176.1 GCA_002747875.1 bacterium DOLZORAL124_64_63 | reverse complement strand
CGACCATACGCACGTCCGCATCGCCGACAAACGGGTGAAACAGCCCAATCGCATTCGACCCACCGCCGACACAGGCTACCAGCAGATCCGGCAACCGGCCTTCCTGCGCGAGAATCTGCTCGCGGGCTTCGAGGCCGATGACCCGGTTGAAGTCCCGCACCATCATCGGGAACGGATGCGAGCCAAGCGCCGAGCCAAGGATATAGTGGGTATTTTCCACCGAGGAAACCCAGTCGCGGAAGGCTTCGTTGACGGCCTCCTTCAGGGTCGCCTGCCCCGCAGTGACGGGCACCACCTTGGCTCCGAGCAGCCTCATACGCGCCACATTCAACGCCTGGCGCTCCATGTCCACCGCCCCCATGTAAACAACGCACTCCATGCCAAAACGGGCGCAAACAGTAGCCGTGGCCACACCATGCTGCCCGGCTCCCGTTTCCGCGATGACGCGTTTTTTCCCAAGCCGCTTGGCAAGCAGGATCTGCCCGGTGGCGTTGTTGATCTTGTGCGCCCCGGTGTGGAGCAAGTCCTCGCGCTTGAGGTAAATTTTCGCACCGCCGAGTCTTTCCGTCCACCGCTCAGCGAAATACAGCGGCGTCGGGCGGCCACAATACTGCCTGAGCAGGTAGTCGAGTTCCTCCTGAAACGCCGGATCATCCTTCGCCTTGCCGTATTCATCGGCAAGCGTCTGCATCGGCTCCATCAGAGCCTCCGGCACAAACATACCGCCATAGGTGCCGAAATGCCCGTGCTCGTCCGGGAGCTGTTGTTGTGCTGTGTCTGTCATGGCCACGCGGACACGTACGCGATGTCCGCCCATCCTGCAAGCCGAGGTTGCAGGAGTTTTCCAGTTTGTCCGTTTTCAGAACCAACAAAACTCACCACAAAATCTGGAGCAACTCTAATTTGAAATTTATTTTATAGGCACAAAACTGGGGTCTGAAAGCATCCTGTTGAGAAGGCAAACGAGCTTGCGCATAACGGCTACCGCAGCCACATGGTGGGGTTTGCCGGCATTCCCCGGGCGCTGGTAAAACTCCCCGGACACAGGGTTGTGCTGGGTGGCGCAGAGCACGGGGGGGTAGAGTGTGCGCCGCAGCATTTGGCGGCCTCCCGAGATGCGGCGTTTCCGGTGCCTGGATCCGCTGTCGTTGTTGAAAGGGGCAAGGCCGACGAGGCTGGACGCCTGTTTGTCGCTTATCTTCCCCGGCCCGGGCATCTCGGCGAGGACGGTTGCCGGGATGGCCTGGCCCACGCCGACGACCCCGCACATGCGGCGTGATTTTTCACGGAATTGGGGGTTGTCCCAGACGATGCCGTCTATGTGCTCCTCCAGCTTCTTTATACGCCTGTCAAGCTGCCTGATGCCGGCTCTGATGTCGCTGGCGACGAGTTTGTCGGTGGCCTTCGAGCTCAACGGCTCAGGCAACTCTCCGAATTGCAGTTGAAAAGAGGAAAGTGCCCCGCGCTCCAGAACGGGCTCCAGGGCCCAAGTGCGGGTGGGGTGCCCCTGCTCCTGGCAGAAGCGGGACAGATGAAAAATGGCATATTTTGACTAACCAAGTGCGGTAGCTTGCTACCGTTCTGCGGCCAGTGGAGCTTGCTGGAGAGGGGCGGCATCGATTAGTTGTCCAAGTCTTAACTTAAAAAGAAAGTCGCTGCTGTATTGCAATGAACGCCGACAATTTCAGCCACCGGGGCCCGTGCCGTTGCCCCGGTTACAAACAGCTTGATCAGATCCCCTTGCTTGCGGGCTGATAGTCGACTCTTTCTCTGATACATATTCTATCCTAGTTTGGCGCTTTTTTCACCGCTTAGCTAGGGCGTGTTTGCAAATTAACCTTTGATGTAAAGCATGATTGAGGCGAGCGAGACCATCGCCTTGAACGCGAGATGTGTTTTTTCATACCGTGTTGATATGCGCCGGCAGCGTTTCAGGCGCTGGAACAGGTTTTCAATTTTGTGCCGTTCCTTGTAGATATGCTTGTCAAAGCCGGGAATCTGGATTCAATTCCTTCTGTAGGCTATGACGGCGGTGGCTTTCTGTTGTTCCACAAACTTCCGTATTTCATTGCTGTCGTA
>PDQT01000285.1 GCA_002747875.1 bacterium DOLZORAL124_64_63 | reverse complement strand
GATGGGATCGTGCGTCGCCATGAGCACGATCTTCTCCTGACGGATGAGAATGTTCAGGGCCTGCTGGCGGTCGATGCCCGCGTTCTCGATCTCGTCGATGAGCACCACCGGGCTGGCGCTCAGCACCGCGGTGTCGGCGATCATCAGGGCCCGCGACTGCCCCCCGGACAGGCTGGTGACCGGCGTGTCCCGGCCGAAGGGCTCGCCCGCCAGTTCGTTGGCCCAGTTCCAGATGCGCTGGATCTTCTCCTGGGGATCGGTGGCCAAACGGCTCTCCGCATGCAAGGCCAGGAATTCCTGCACCGTCAGATCCATGACGAAGTTCATGTTCTGGCTGAGCTGGGCCACCAGCTTGTGCTCGGTGCTGAAACGCCACTTGTCGTCAGGCACTTGCCCGTTGATCAGCACATGCCTGCCCGTGGGCGTATCTCCCCGGGCCACCCATTCGATATCGGCCAGCAGACGGCTCTTGCCGCTGCCCGTGGGCCCGACGATGCAAACCACCTCGCCGGCGCGCACCGTCAGCTCGCTCACCTTCTCGTCGCTGCCGTCCTTGGCCCGGCCTCCGCGGATGGTCAGCTCGACGATCTTCTCCTCCGCCGACCCCAGGAAGTTCTCCATGGTGGCGATGAAGGCATCCAGCTCCGCCAGCTTGTCGTCGCCCAGCTTGTCCCCCAGCACGGTCTCGGGTTCATCGGCCAGCTCCGCCAGATCAGCGTCCACCAGAAACTGCTGCGCGAAAGGCCAGCGGTCCAGCAGGTACTCGACGGTCAGGTTCTGAAGATCACGGCTCATGGCGCGCCTCCCAGATCCTGGGGACCGCCGTCGGTCTTCTGGCCCGTGGGCAGGTCCAGGTCCATCTTGCGCACGTTGCCCATCTGGAAGTCGCTGCCGATGCGCGTCTCGCCCAGGCAGTAGCTGCACAGGGCCGCCGGCATGCTGAAGCGCAGCCGCTTGCCCTCCACCGTGGTCGTGTCCTCGCTGCCCATCCACACCGTGGAAAGCTCGAAACTGCCCTGCCCCGTGATGCCGTTCACATGCAGGATGCGCGCCTTGGTGTTGACCATGTTCACCCGCGCGGCAAAGACCTCGCGCTCGGCCTGGCTGACGATATCCCCCTTGGTGATGACCACCAGATCCGCGGCCTTGAGCATGGGTCCGATCTTCTTGGGCGTCCCCGTGCCGCTCAGATTGTCGATGACGCAGATGGCCAGCACCTGGCGGATGTGCGGCGAGCAACGGTTGCAAAGCCCGGCGCTCTCGCTGACCAGCACGTCCAGCTCGTGGGCCAGCCCCCACTGCACGCATTCCTCCACGTTGGCCACGAAGTAGTGGTCCGGACACAGCGACCCGGCCAGCCCCTTGCGCACCAGGATGCCGTGCTTGCGGAAAAGGGCGTCGTCGTCGGTGCTGAGGCAGTCGAACTTCACCACACCCACCTTCAACCCCTGCTCCTGCAGGTGCGCCACGGTTTTCAGAATGACCGCGGTCTTGCCCGAGGACGGGGGACCGCTGACGGTTACGAAGCGCATATCAATTGGCCGCCTTGCCGAAGATGTCGTTGACCCGGGGGATCAGTTCGCCCAGATCGTGTTCCTTGATGAAATCCCAGCCCAGCCACAGGAAGGGAGCCTCCTCGGGCACCGGGTTCTGGACCTCGGGATGGCAGCTGGGGAACAGCCCCTTGTGGCTGAGGATCTCGCCCGCCTCCCGGCCGGCAAAGAAATCGGCCAGCTTCCGGACCTGCTCGGACGCCGTCCGCTTGGTGAGCATGAAGATGGGGCTGATGACCGCGCCGTCCTCGGGCCAAACGATTTCCGCGTCCGGATTGAACTGCGCCATCTTGCTGAAGAAGTAGGGGATGACCGAAACCAGCGGCCCCTTGCCCCCCCGGGGCGCGAACCGGCCCGCCGCCTGGCTCGGATGCATGCCGGCCAGCAGGTTGCGCCCGATGGCCTCCACACCCTCGTCACCGAAGTATTTCCAGATGGTCAGCAGGATGCCGTTGAAGAGGTCGAAATCCCCCACCGGCATGGCGATCTTGCCGGCGAAACGCGGGCCCAGGATTTCCCGCCAAGTGCGCGGCACGGCCTCGCCTTCGGCCAGCTGTGTCCTGTCCACCAGGAAGACGGCGGGCACCACCGCCAGCATGGCGTAGTGGCCGTCGGGATCCTTCAGCCCATAGGGCGCCAGCAACGGGTTGTGCGCCGGCCAGGTGGTGTCCTGGAAAACACCCTGGTCACGAAACCGCGCCATGTTGCGGCGGTCGAAGAAGGCCTCGAAACCGGCGGAAAGGAAGATATCCGGCAGGTCGCTCTCGTCCTCGATGGAGCGCATGCCCTCTTCCAGTACATCGGCCCCCACGGAGGCGGCCACCAGCTTCCGCCCCACCGTCAGGCCGGATTCCTGCCGCACCTCGGCCACCACCTTGTCGAAGGCCTCCAGCAGAGGGATACGCACCGGGCAGGGCAGCAGACCCGCCACCCGGATATCCCCCTCGGACGGGAAGACCTGGCTTTCGTCGGCATCCTCGGCCAACGTCAGATCCGGGGTCGCTCCGGCCTCCCGCACCGCGTTCTCCAGCAGAGCGGTGAAAGACGCCAGGTCCTTGCCGCGCGCCTGCACGGCCTGGGCCAAGGTCACCATCTTGCCCTGGGTCCGGCGCTTGTCCGCGTCCCCCATGTTCTCGTAACCCTGGGCCACGAAGACGGCGATGGTTTCGGGATGGGCCTCGGTGATGGCGAAAAGGGTTTGCTGCGGGGTAATGGCCATGGGCGCCGCCTTTTTTTGAGGGGAAGGGAATAATATATAGACAATCTTGTCTTAATTTAACGCGCCGCCCTGGAGGCGCAAGAGAAACCCCGACTATTCATGAAGGAGCGTCACGAGGGTGAGGAAAAATCAAGCAGGACAAGGCGCACGGAGGTCTTGAGAGGAAGGCGTCTCCGTGACGAGATGTCGGGGGCATCAAGGGGTGTCATAGACCTTGGCCTCGAAGTCATCGATCCAGCCCTGCAGGTCGTCCCCGTAGATCTGCCGGGCGTGGGCGTAGCTCTGGTCCGGGAAGAACTCCAGGAACTTCTCCTTGCCCCCCTTGTCGATGAGCATCTTCACGAAGGCTCCCGCCAGGGGGTAGCTGAAGGTGTTGGGCGCCAGGGACCAGTCCTGCCACAGGGCGGGCACGCTGACCCTCAGGGGCCGCGGCTCCTGCTGCGCGATGACGCGGCGGGCCAGGGCCAGCTTGTCCGCCCCCGTGAGATCATGATAAACGGCAATGCCCTCGTTGATCAGTCCGGTGCGCACGACGGGATTCCGCGCGTGGTCGCTGATGACGTGGGTCATTTCATGCCCCAGGGTCTGGTCCACGCGGGTGTGGGTCAGATACAGGGAGGGGTGGCTGAAGCCCAGAGTGGGCAGGCCCGCCTCGTCGGCTTCGGCCTGGCTGGACCAGACCACGAAACGGATGCGCCGCTTGGGCCCGCCTCCGAACCAATCGCTGATCCGCGCGTAGGCTTCCTCGTGCAGGCGCGCGTACTGGACCCGGTCGAAATCCTCCAGCCGGTCGGAAAAACGGAAACTGAAATGCTCCGTCTCGAAGGTTTGCCAGCCATCGAAGAATTCGGAGAGACCGTACTGGGTCAGGCTGTTGGCGGCGCTGCGCGTGGCGTTGCGCGTGGTCTGGGCATCGCGGCACAGAAGCCAGGCCTGACGGGCCCGGTTCTCCTGCCCCTGTTCCCAGTGGGCGCGGCCCAGATAGTATTGCGCCCAGCCGTAGATCCAGGTGCGGGCCGGATCCTGGTTCACGGCCTTTTCCAGATAGGGCAGGCCCTCGTCCGGCCGCTCCAGATCCACCAGGCTGCGCCCCACCGCCAGGTTCACCGCCGCGGTCTCGGTGCCGGTGGCCAGCAGGGCTTTGCCCCGGGTCACCACCTCCTCGAAACGGCCTTCTTGGTAAAGAGGCCACAGGGCGTCGGCGGGGCCTTTGTCCTGGGCCGTGGCGATGGTGCCGATGATGAGCATGAGCGTGAGCGTGAGCGTGAGGAGAAAATACCCGCCGGCGGGTACCCGGCATGATGACGGATTCGCCGGGCCGGTCGGGAGCGCGTCGCTGCGGGCATCGTGGGTCATTTTTTTCCGTTCGGATGGGATGAGTTCCGTTTATCCCCGGCTGATGAGGATCGTTTCACCAACGCGGCCATGCCCTTCAGCAGCATGGCCGCCCGATCCGGGCCGGTCTCCGCGCCGCCCTCCTCGGCGAGGGTCTTAGTCAGCGCTTCGAAACGGGCCATCTGCTCGCAGGTCAACTCGAATTCCACTTGATGGACGCGGGGCTCGGGACTTTCCTCCGTGTTTCGCGGCCCGCCCGTCAACTCGCCCTGGTCCGGATTTCCCGTAGGCTCGCGGCGGGCCCGCTGTCGGGCCCGCCGCACCGTGGCGCGCGGTTCCCACCCGCTTTTCTTCTCGGCTTCATCAAGCCGGCGATCTTCATGGTTTTTGTCTGCCATCTTCACAAGCTCCCGCGCCGGTTACCGGAAATCCGCCATCCTTGTCCTGGAGAATTCTCAGGCCATGGTAGCATACTGATACACTGAACGGCATCTTAGTTCCCATCACAAACTACCCGCCGGCGGGTATCCCGCCACCATCCCGGGAATTCCCGCCCGAAAGTTTCCCCCCGGAAGTTTCCGCCTGGACAGCACCCCGCTCCCCGGTGTTTACTTCCCCCCACCCAAAGCAGGCCGCCCCCCGAAATCCCACCCCCACCTCCCGCTCGAAAAGCGCGAAGGAGAACACAGTGAAGGCCATCAATCCCGCCACCGGCGCCATCGTCAAGGAATACACCCCGCACACGGATGCCGAGGTGTCCGCCATCCTGCAAGCCGTGGAGGCGGCCTTCCCCGCCTGGCGCGCGACCGGACTGGACGCGCGCGCGCGTCTCCTGCGCAACGCCGCCACTCTCCTGCGCGAACGCGCCGACCGGTACGGCCGCCTGATCACCACCGAGATGGGCAAGGCCCTCAAGGAGTCTGTGGCGGAGGTCAATAAATGCGCCTGGGTGTGCGACTACTACGCCGATACCGCCGCCGATCATCTGGCCGACCAAGCCATCGCCAGCGATGCCGGCGAGAGCTTCCTGACCTTCCGGCCCATCGGGCCGGTGCTGGCCGTCATGCCCTGGAATTTCCCCTTCTGGCAGGTGTTCCGCTTTGCCGCGCCCGGGTTGATGGCCGGCAACGTGGGGCTGTTGAAACATGCCAGCAACGTCCCCGGCTGCGCCCTGGCCATCGAGGAGATCTTCCGCGACGCGGGCTATCCCGCCGATGTCTTCCGCACCCTGCTGATCGGCGGGTCCCGGGTGGCCGATGTCATCGCCGCCCCGGAGGTGAAAGCCGTCACCCTGACCGGCAGCACCCCCGCCGGCCGTGAGGTGGCCGCCGCCGCCGGCCGCGCCATCAAGAAGACGGTTCTGGAACTGGGCGGCAGCGATCCCTACCTCATCCTGGAGGATGCCAACCTGGATCAGGCCGCCGGCGCCTGCGTGGCCGGCCGCCTGCTCAACAGCGGACAAAGCTGCATCGCCGCCAAGCGCTTCATCGTGGTGGCCGAGGTGGCCGACGCCTTCACCCGCCTGGTCTGCGAGAAGATGGCCGCCCGCAAGCTGGGCGATCCCCTGGCCGCGGACACCGACCTGGGGCCCATGGCCCGCGCCGATCTGCGCGACGAACTGCACCAACAGGTCACCGACAGCGTGCGGGCGGGAGCCCGGGTGCTGCTGGGCGGCCAGGTCCCCGCCGGGGACGGCGCCTACTACCCGGCCACCGTCCTGGTGGATGTCCAACCCGGCATGCCCGCTTACGACGAGGAAATGTTCGGCCCCGTGGCCGCCATCATCCGCGTGGCCGATGAGGCGGAGGCCATCCGGGTGGCCAACGACACGGTCTTCGGGCTGGGCGCGGCGGTCTTCACCCGCGACGAGGCGCGCGGCCGGCGCATCGCCCGCGACGAGCTGCAGGCCGGTTGCTGCTTCGTGAACGACTTCGTGAAGTCCGACCCCCGCCTGCCCTTCGGCGGCATCAAGGAAAGCGGATACGGCCGCGAGCTGCACGCGCTGGGCATTCGGGAGTTCGTGAACCAGAAGACGGTCCAGGTGAAGTAGTCGCGCCACAGCCATATCGCGCCACGACCAAAGGAATCAACGGTACCAGAGAATCAACGGGCCAACCACACCGCCCGATTGAACCGGATGGACGGCCGCTCCACGACGCGCAGCCCCGCCTCCTGGGCCATGCTCAGTTCACGGGCAAAGAACTCGGCCGTCACATGCCCCTTGGGTTCGCAGAGCAAGGCCAGGCCTCCCGGCCGCAGGCTGCGGGCCACCTTGCCCAGAAAGCGGGCCGGATCTCCCGTCTCGTGGATGACATGGTACAGCAGGGCGAAATCCACTTCCCCCCGCAGATCATCGATGGCCGGGTCATCCGTCCCGGCCAGCCGACATTCCACCCTGGACGCCAGATCGCCGGCCTTCAGCCGGTCCCGCAGAACCGCCAGCATCTTCTCCTGCACATCGCAGGCGATGACCCGGCCGGTCGGGCCCACCATCCGCGCCAGATCCAGGGTGTGGAAACCCATGGCCGGTCCCAGTTCCAAAACGGTGTCTCCGGCGGCCAAGCGCCCGGCGGTCAGGCGCGCGGCCCCGTCCCAGAGCCGCCGCAGCGGCAGCAGGAAGAGGTAGCCCAGCCACCAGGGAGCCACCGTGGGAGCAGATTTTCTCATCGTTTCCATGGGCCCTGTCCTTTCATCTGAGTCATCGCTCACATATTGTTACATTATGAGCCAAAGCTCACTTTATCTACTCGCGTTCCCGTGCCGGACGGCGGGGCTCAAAAAAACTATAACCAAATGAAAGTAAATTTCTTATGAAGAAGCCCAAAAACTGTGACAACCCATCGGCAACCAAGGCTCACATTTCCGGGAGCGCCGCCCCCAAGCGCCGTCCCCGCCAGGAAAGAGCCCGCCTCACTTTCGAGGCTATCCTGGAAGCGGCCGGCCAGATCCTGGTGACGGACGGTTATGCCCGGGCCAGCACCAACCGGATAGCCCGGAGGGCGGGTGTCAGCATCGGCAGCCTGTATCAGTATTTCCGGAACAAGGAAGAGATTTTCCTCACCCTTCTGGAAGATCATCGCCGGCAGATGCAGCCGCTCAAGGCCCAGGCCCGCCAGGATCTGGAAAACGGCCGCCCGGTCGCTGAAGTGTTCCGCCGCAGCCTGGAAAGATCCCGCGCGGTCCACACCGCGGATCCCGCATTGATGATCGCCATGGAGACGGAACTGTTCAGCCTGGCGGCCAAACACGGCCTGGACAGCATCACCGCCGAGGAACGGTGGATTGCCGATGTGGGCGCCATCCTGACCGCCCGGCCGGACTTGCCCGCTTCCTACCCGCGGGAACGGGCCTGGCTGGCCACCATCATGCTGGAGGCGGTCGGTCGGCAACTGGTGCACAGCCCCCCCGCGGGGCTGGACCTGGAGGTCGTGGTGGAACTGGTGGCCCGGGCGGGCGCTCTCCTGGTGCGCGAAGACATGGGACCCGGCCGCGCGCGTCCCTGATCAACTCTCACCGACCATCCCTACCCGATCACCCTTCTCCGGACGGCGTCCTGCTGATCAAGGGCGCCAGATAGGGCTTGTGCTCCTGGATCTCTTGGAACGTCAGGCCATGGATTTCATAGGGAAAGACCAGCCAGTCCTCGGTCTGGTGCTGGCGGAAGTCCAGTTTCAGTTCCGTGGCCCGCAGGGAAGGGCGCTCCCACAGGGCCGCCACGCGCACCTGCTGCGGCATGTTGCGTTTCAGGTGCCTCTTCAGCCGCTTGATCACCGCCACCATATTCTTGCCCGTGCTGAACACGTCGTCCACAAGCAGCAGGGAATCATCCGCGTTCAGGTTTTCCAGAAGATACTGGGTGCCGTGGACCCGGATTTCCGTTTCCGGCGACGAGGCCATGTCATGGTAGTAGGGTTGCCCGCGGTAAGAGGTGCGCAGGGAGATATGGTTGGTCTCCACGCCCAGGGTCTGCAGGCATTCCTGCACGTAGATACCGACCGAGCTGCCCCCGCGCCACAGACCGACGATGAAGGTGGGGCGGAAACCGCTTTCGTAGATCTGCACCCCCAGCCGGAAGGAATCCAGAATGAGGGTTTCTTCGTCCAGGTAAATCTTGTTCATGGTCCTTTTCCACGGAAGGGATGACAGATCGGCGACACCGGCCGCCACGACACCGCGCGGCGTGGATTTTAGGATACACTTTTTCGCCCCGACCCTGTATAAAAAAGACTCGACACAAAAAGACCGGGGATGACCCCACCAAGGAGAAGCATGGACAAGCTGTATCTGACCGCCCAGGGGTTGCTGGAAGACTCCTTCAGGCTGGCCCACCAAGTTTACCGGAGCGGGTTCCAGCCCACCTTCATCATCGCCGTCTGGCGGGGTGGCGCGCCCATCGGCATCGCGGTGCAGGAGTATCTTTCCTTCCACGGCATCCATGCGGACCACATCGCCATCCGCACGTCATCCTACAGCGGCATCGACAACCAGGCGCGGGAAATCAAGGTGTTCGGGCTGAGCTACCTGATCAAGAACATGACCCACGAAGACCGCCTGCTGATCGTGGACGATGTCTACGACACGGGCCGCTCCATCGAGGCCATCATCCAGGAGTTGCGGCGCCGGATGCGGCTGAACTTTCCCGAGGATATCCGCGTGGCGGTGCCCTACTGCAAGCCGGCCCGGATCCAGACGGACCGCAAGCCCGACTACGTGGTCCACGAGACATCCGAGTGGATCAAATTCCCCCATTCCCTGGAGGGATTGAGCGCGGCGGAGATCAGGGAGAAGCGGCCGGCGATTTTCGAGATATTGCGGCCCCATTTGGAGGAGGCCCCGCGCAGCGAGCCGGATTGATCAGGGTTCGGTTCGGCGGCCGGCGTCGCCCTTACGCGTCTTGCCGGCGTTCGTGAACCAGACGCCCCCCCACGTAGGTGTGGGAGATGCTCCGATCATCCCCATGGGTGATGAAGCTGAAGAACAGATCCTCCACCGGGCGGTCTTGCCGGTACTGCCGGGCCTGCAGATCTGTGGCCTGCGGGTCCAACACCACGCAATCCGCTTCCTTGCCCACATCGAAACTGCCCACCTGATGATCCAGCGACAAGGCCCGCGCGCCGCCCAGGGTGGCGCTGTAGAAGGCGTCCCAGGGCGTCATCTTCTGGTCCTGGAGCCGAACCACCTTGTAGGCCTCGCTCAGGGTCCGCAGCATGCTGAAGGAAGTGCCCCCGCCGACATCCGTGGCCACGCCGACGCGGATGCCGTGGCGACGGGCCCGCCCCAGATCGAACAGCCCGCTGCCCAGGAACAGGTTGGAGGTGGGGCAGAAGGAGATCACGGAGTCCGTGGCGGCCAGCACTTCCCATTCCGCGTCTTCCAGATGCAGGCAGTGGGCGAAATTGCACAAGGGCCCCGTCAGACCGTAATGGTGATACACATCCAGGTAGTTTTTCCGCTCGGGGAAGAGCTGCCGGACCCAATCGATCTCCGCCAGGTTTTCCGACAGGTGGGTCTGGACGTGGGTGTCGGGGAACTCCCGCTTCAGGGTGCCGGCCATTTCCAGCTGTTCCGGGGTGGAGGTGGGCGCGAAGCGGGGGGTGATGGCGTAACGCAGCCGTCCGCGGTCGTGGTACTTTTCGATGAGCGCCTTGCTCTCCTCATAACCGGTGACCGCGGTATCCTGCAATGGGGCGGGGGCGTGGCGGTCCATCAGGACCTTGCCCGCGACAAGGCGCATCCCCACCTCTTGCGCGACCGTGAAAAGCGCCTCCACCGAGCCGGGGTGCACGGAACAGAAAACCGAACCGCTGGTCGTGCCGTGCCGCAGAAGCTGGTCGATGAAGAAGGCGGCCATCTCTTGCGCCACGGCGGGGTCGGCCTGCCCCATCTCGGCGGGAAAGGCGAACCGCTCCAACCACTCCAGCAACTGCTCGCCGTAGCAACCCAGGATATCGGACTGGGGAAAATGCAGATGGGTATCCACGAAGCCCGGCACGATCAGCTTGTCGGTGTGCACATGCAAAGGACAACCGTCACCGACACGCTGCCGCCCCTCTGACCAGGGACCGAACCAGCGGATCAATCCATCCTCGATCAGGAGCAGCCCGTCTTCTTCGTGGCGGACCTTACCGGGGATTTCCTCCGGCTGATCGCAGATGGCGGACACATCCAGAAAACGGCCCCGAAGGGCCAAGCGTTCTCCCCCGCCACCGGTCATTTCTGGGCAGCCCTCTTGAGGGCGTTGACGATGGTCTGGTACCCCGTGCAACGGCACAGGTTGCCGGCATGGGCCTTCCGGATCTCCTCGTCGCTCATCTCCCCGCCGTCATGGTTCTCCAGGAAGACGGTGCTGCTCATGATCAGACCGGGGGTGCAGAAACCGCACTGGACGGCGCCTTCTTCGGCGTAGGCTTCCTGAATGACCGAGAGCTTCCCGTCCCGGCTTTCCCCTTCCACCGTCCGCACGGACTTGCCCCTGGCCCAGACGGCCAGATACAGGCACGTGTCCACCGACCGACCGTCGATGAGCACGGTGCAGGCGCCGCATTCGCCCACGCCGCAACCCTGCTTGACGCTGATGTAGCCCAGTTCCCGCAGCACATCCATCAGAGGCTTGCGCACATCCACGGTCAGCTCATAGGGCTTGTTGTTGATGGACAGCTTGATATCCATGGTGGTGCTCATGGCGTTTCCTTCCCCTGGGCGACGGCGCGGCGAATCTGCTGCCGAGCCAAAGCCTGGATGATGTGTTCGCGGAATTCCTTGCCCGCCCGCCAGGACTCCCGGGGACGAACCTCCCCGGCCAGAGCCTTGGCCATGGCGTCCAGGGTCTCATCGGTCAGGGGTTTGCCGGCCAGGGCGGCCTCGGCCGCGCGGCACCGCAGGGGGATGGGGGCCGCCACGGTGAAGGCGATCTTCGGGTCGGTGATGATGTCGCCGTCCATCCTCAGCCCCACGCCGCAGCCGATGGTCGCGATGTCCATGGCCCCGCGCATGGCGTACTTCCGGTAGCAGGCGCTCAGCCCCTGGTAGTGCTCCGGTCGGGAGCGGAAACCGACCAGCACATCGCCCTGCTCGAGGCAGGTGCGTCCCGGTCCGGTGTGGAAGCCGTTGATGGATTGGATCCGCTGCCCCTTGAGCCCTTCGATGACCATCTCGAATTCGTAGACCAGGGCCGCGCAGGCGCTGTCCGCGCTGACCGCCCCGTTGCAGAGGTTCCCGCCCATGGTGGCACAGTTGCGCACCTGCGGGCCGCCGATGGTGGCCAGGGATTCGGCCACCATGGGCAGATGCTCCCGCACCAACGGGTTCTCAATGATGTCGCTGCACGAGGCCAGGGCCCCGATGTGGATCACACCGCCATCCTCCATGCGGATTTCCCGCAATTCGTCCAGGTGGTTGATGTCCACCAGGTTGCCGTAACCGGAGGCCCCGTTGTGCAGGCGCACCAGCACGTCGGTGCCACCGGCGATGAGGCGGGCGTCCGGATCCTTGCCCAGGGCCTGCACGGCCTCGGCCACGCTGCCGGCCAGTTGGTACTTCTCAATGGGAAACATTACTGGTCCCTCCCGGTCGATTCGAAAAGGCCCGCGGCCTTGAAGTGACGGAACAGAACCTTGGGGGTCATGGGCATCTCGTAGATGGCCACGCCCGTGGCGTCCAGGATCGCGTTGCGGATGGCCGGCCCCTGGCTGATGGTCGGCGGCTCGCCGAGGGATTTGTTGCCGTAGGGACTGGTCTCGTCATCCTTCTCCACGAAGAGGTGCTTCAGAGGCGGAATATCCACCGCCGTGGGCAACTTGTAGTCCAGCAAGTTGTCGTTGTAGATCCAGCCGGTTTCCGGATCCACCAGCAGCTCCTCGAAAAGGGTCATGCCGATGCCCATGGCCATGCCGCCGTGGACCTGGCCTTCGGCCGTCAAGGGGTTGATGATCCGGCCCGCGTCGTGCACGTTGATGATGTCCTTGATGGTCACGGTGCACATCTCGATATCCACCTCCACATCCACGAAGGTGCAGCCGTAGCTGGGGGCATTGGTGCGGGTCTTGGTGGAGGCCTCGGCGCTCAGTTGGCCACCCCGGTCCTTGTCGTAGATGGTGTCCAGGGCCAGCTTGTGCAGCCCCATCACCTCCTCGCCGGAACCGGCCCGCACGATCTTCCCGTCCACCAGATCCAGGCTGCGGGGCCCATCACCGGTCATCAGCCCGCAGTGGGTCAGAATTTTCTTCTTCAGAGCCAGGGCGGCCTCATGGATGGCCGGAGCCGCCACGTAGGTCTGCCGGGACGCGTAGGCGCCGGTATCGAAAGGCGTCACGTCCGTATCCTGCTCGGAGACGATGTGCACGTCATCGTAGTCGATACCCAGGGTATCGGCGGCCATCTGCGCCAGGGCCGTGTCCGCGCCCTGACCGATTTCCGTGGCCCCGACCTGCATGTGCACCGTCCCGTCCTGGTTCAACACCAGCCGACAGCTAGCAATTTCCGTGCAGGCGGGATAGGTACCGGAGCCGTAACTGAAGGACGAGACGCCGATGCCGCGCCGGATGTTGCCGGTCTGTCCGGCGTATTTCTTTTTCCGGGCGTCCCAGCCGAAGGCCTCGCGCCCTTTTTCCAGGCACTCGATGATGGCGATGGCGTGCGCCGCATCCCCGGTCTTGGGCTTCACGTCCCCGGGTCGGGCGGAATTCTTCAGGCGGATATCGACGGAATCCAGTCCCAGAATGCGGGCGGCGTCTTCCATCGCCCCTTCAATGCCGAAGAAGACCTGCGGCGATCCGTAGGCGCGCATGGCCCCCGCCGCCGGGACGTTGGCGTAGTAGCTGGTGGCCGAGAACCGGATCGCGCCGCGCGGATACAGGTAACAGGATTTCCCCCCTGAAGCCATGGGAATGGAATGGCCGTGGGAAGCGTAGGCGCCGGTGTTGGACAGGACGTCCAGGTCCAGGAACTTCAGGACACCGTCGTTGGTCAGGCCGGCCCGGACCGACATGTGCCAGGAGTGGCGGGTGCGCGTGGCGATCAGGCATTCCTCGCGGTCCATCTGAACCCTCACGGGAACCCCGTCCAGCTTCGTCGTCAGGAAGGCCACCATGGGCTCCAGAATCACATCCTGCTTGTTGCCGAAGCCGCCCCCGATGTAGGGTTTGATGACCCGCACCCGCGACCAGGGCATATCCAGGGCCTGGCCCACGATGCGGCGGCAAATGTGCGGGATCTGCGTCGAACTGACGATGACGATGTGGTCGTTATCATCCATGTACGCGTAGGCGGTGTGGTTTTCCAGCTGGCTGTGCAGGACGATGGGAGTGGTGAACTTCCTCTCCACGATGGTCTCGGCCTCTTGCTCCGCCTCGCTGACGGAGCCCCCCACCTCCAGGGTGGTGGACTTGAGGAGATTGCCGCCCTCATGGATGGCCGGCGCGTCTTCCGCCAGGGCCGCTTCCGGGGTGATGCATACGGGCAGTTCCTCGTATTCCACCACCACCGCGCGGGCGGCCTTCTGGGCCGTCAACAGATCCCGCGCCACCACGATGGCCACCTCGTCGCCATGATACCGCACGTGATCGGTCAGCAGAAGGCGGTCCGCCACATCGGCGTAGCTGGGATCCAGCGCGTAGGGGTGGCCCGCGGTGGGGAACAGGGTCCGAGGCACGTCCTCAAAGGTGAACACGGCCTCCACCCCGGGCATGGCCCGGGCAGCTGCCGTGTCGATGCTCTTGACCCGCCCGTGGGCGATGTTGCTGCGGACGTATTTGGCCTCCAGCATACCAGGCATGGTATAGTCATCGGTGAAACGGGCCTTGCCCGTCACCTTAGCCACGACGTCCTTGCGTATCCGGGAATCTCCAACTGACATGAGCTATCTCCCTGGCCAACGCGATAATAATGGAGAGCGTGCCGACACGGAAACGACCGGCGACGATGGCTCTCTCGACATCATGTTCTTGTAAAAAGATTATCACTGCCATCACCAACAGTCAAACTCAAACTCACAAGAGCTTTTATAGAATAAAATTTTTTGTCCCTGTTTTGCGCGATAGAGCGGAATAGAAGCGCCCCGGGAACCCGCCGCGGGGACTCTCCCTCAAGCCCTCTTCCGCCGGAACGCTTGTGCCCCTGCCCGCTTGTGCCTCCGCCCTTCTGGGCCCATAATGTCGGGGATAATCACGGTTTCCCGACGCCCGTTCCAGGAGGCTGCCATGGTGCGCAACAACGGCCTTTTCCTTGTTTCCCTGATCGTCCTTTTCCTCGGCGCGGCACCGGCTACCCACGCCAACGCCGGCCATGGCGCCAGTCCCGGTACCGAAGCCATCAATTCCTGGCTGAAGACCCGGGCCGTGCCCATGCCCCTGGCCGTGCTGGATGAGAAGGTGGAGGTCGCCCCCGTGAGCCTGGCCCTGGACGCCCCGCCCCTGGATGTGGCGGATCTATGGGCAGCCGCCGGTGACAAGGCTGTGCTGGCCCCCGGAACCGAGGTGAAATTCCGCCCCACCACAGAGCTGGATTTCAGCCCCCTGCCCCAAGCCGGCTCCGAGGCCGCGCACCTGGCCTACGCCGTCACCTACCTGGACAACCCCGCCTGGCAGAAAGGCCGGCTGCAGGTCACGGGCCGCGCGCCTTTCCGCCTTTTCCTGGACGGGCAGAAGGTGTGCGACCGCCTGGCCGCCGCCACCGCGGATACCGACCAAGTCAGCGGCGACGTCACCCTCGACCAAGGCTGGCGCCGGCTGGTGCTGGTGACGGTGACCACCGCCGAGGACAGCCTGCCGAACTGGTCCCTGAACGTGAACTGGGAAACGGCCGACAGCACCCTGGCACCATCCCAACAGCCCGTCGTCACCACCGACCCGCGCCACCCCTTCGACTTCCCCGACTACTGGCGTCAGGAAAGCGTCAGCAGCACGGACATCACCCGAGACGGCAAGTTCCTGGCCACGCGTATCAGCGGTTGGCAGGGAGATCAGGGCGACCGCACAGCGCGGCTGGAAGTGTGGGACCTGAAGGACCGCCGCCGGATCTGGAACTTCCAGGGCGGCAGCATCCAAAGCTTCCGCTGGGATCCGGATGGTGAGCGTCTACTGATCCAGATGGCCGCCGACAAAGGCAGCGACCTTTACTTCTGGCACCGGACCACCGGCCTGCTGGAGCGCGTGGACACCGGCCTGGAGCAGGCCGCGGCGTTCACCTGGGCCCCCGACGGTCAGGTCATCTACTACACCAGAACCACACCCCGGGAAGACGACGGCAAGCCCTACAAGACCATGTGGAGCCTGGAGGATCGGTGGCACGGTTGGCGGGACAACAGCGAGATCTGGTACTACGTGCCGAGCACCGGCACCCATCGCCAGCTGACGGCCATGACCTTCGGGCCCGACGGCTACACCATGGCCCCGGACGGTTCCTTCCTGGTGCTGAAACGCAGCGTGAGCCTGGCCGAACGCCCCTTCATGGGGACGGAGATCTGGACCCTGGACACGCGCACGGGGCAGGCCCGCAAGGTGGTCCTGTTCCGCTCCTACAGCGTGGGGGACCTGGCCCTCAGCCCGGACGGCAAGCAGGTGGCCTTCGCCGCCCCCATGGACGAGGTCACCGGCAACCTCAACACCAACCCCGAGCACAACGACAACCAGACCGACCTGTGGACCCTGGATCTGAAAAGCGGCCGGTTGCGCAACCACACGCGAACCTTCGAACCCGCCATCGCCACCGGCTCTTATGTGACGAATCGCGGCGGCATCGTTTTCTGGGACGAGAGCGGCAAGATCGGTTTCAGCGGTTTGTGGAACAAGACGGTGAAGCTGTACTTCTATGATCCGCGGCAAGACCGCATGGAGGAACACGACCTGGGCACCCCCGGAGGCAGCCAGTTCGCCGCCAGCGAGGGCTCCGGCACCACCCTCGTCTACCATGGGGACGTGCTGGAGTCGCCCGGCGATGTCTGGACCCTGGATTGGAAGAGGAATCGCCACCAACGCCTCTTCTCCCTCAGCCCGGATTTCCGGCGCCTGATCAGCGGCGCGCCGCGCATCGAGGATTTCGACTATGTGAACTCCGACGGCGTCACCATCCCCGGCTTCCTCTTCTACCCCCGAAACTACGATCCGCAGCTTTCCTACCCCATGGTGGTGGACTACTACGCGGGTGTGTTCGGCTTTGCCGGCGGCTTCTACTGGGGCAGCACGGTGCTGGCCAATCGCGGATACTTCGTGTACGTGCCGACGCCGCGCGGCGCCGCGGGCTGGGGACAGGAGTTTGCCGACACCCACCCCAACGACTGGGGCACCCTCACCAGCCGGGACATGAACGAAGGGGTACGCGCCATCGTCTCCCGGGTGCCCGGCGTGGACGGCGCGCGCGTGGCGCCGGTCTCCGGCTCTTATGGGGGCTTCATGGCCATGTATCTGCTGTCCATGGACAAGGACCACCCGGATTACTACCCCTACGCCACCGGTATCAGCGACTACGGCATCTCCAACCTGGCCAGCTACTGGGGCAAGGGCTGGTGGGGCTATCTCTACAGCGACATGGCCACCGCCGGCAAGTACCCCTGGAACGACGCGCCCTTCTACGTGGACCACTCGCCCCTCTTCCAAGCGGACAACGTCACCGTGCCGCTGCTGCTGGTGCACGGCGACGCCGACAACAACGTGCCGGTCAGCGAATCGGACCAGATGTACACGGCATTGAAGATCCTGGGGCGCGAGGTGGCCTTCGTGCGCTTCCCGGGCGAGGATCACGGCATCGTCGGCAAGCGCACCAGCTATCTGACCAGCAAGCGCATGCACTGGGAATGGTTCGACAAGTACCTGAAGGATCGTCCCGGAGCCTGGGAAGCGCGGATGGAAGGGGAGTTCGGGAAATAGCCGTCCAGAAAACAGCCCGATTGGACCGGCGTCGAAGAACAATTGCCTTTATCCTATGGCGAGCCACACGAAAGCGGTGGCTCGCCACTATATACCCTTCAGCCTGACCCGGAGTTGTCATGACCGCCACCGAAAGCCGTACCATCAGAACGCTCATCCGCTACGCCATCGTCATGGTCTTCCTGACTCTGCTGCTGGGCCTCGCCTACCAGGAATCCGCCAAGAAGCTGACCTTCACGTTGCTCCCCGGCGGCTCGCACCTGGAGGCCGTCCTGCATCTGGCCCTGGTGCATGGGCACTTCATGACCGTGGGAGTTCTGCTGCCGCTGGCCCTGGCCGGGGCCCTGGTGCTGGGGCGCAAGATCGGCGGCACCGAAGTGCCCGGTTGGGCCCACAAGACGCTGCTCATGGGGTATCTGCCCTTCGCGGTCGGGACCTTGCTCCTGCAGCTTTACAAGGGGTACCATATCCTGCTCATGGCCCGGGCCGGAGAACGGGATTTCGCGGTGATCGACGCGGCCTTCATGGGGGGCAGCCACGCGCTGCGGTATGGGGTTTACGGGGTGGTGCACACCCTGATGGGTGTCACGCTGGGGGTGTTTCTGGTGGCCCTGTGGCGCAGCCTCAAGGGTGCCCCGGCCCGGACCTAAGGATTCATCCCGGACACCGTTCAGCCTGTCAGGGCGATGCCGTCATCGCCCTGAGGGCTGCCGTTTTTCCGGAATTTTCCACCTCTGCCGCGCCGCGTCGCGCGGTCAAGCGGGCCCGATTGGCCCATCGCCCTTCATTCTCCTATATTGAGCCCCATTCCGCACCGTATCCGCCCCAGAACGGAGGTCCTGATCTTGCGCCTGCTCAAACTGCTGCCCGTCCTGTTCGTCCTGACCGTGTCGGCAGGCAGCGTCCTGACCGCTCTGCCCGCCCTGGCCGCCCATCATGCAGAGAAGCACCCCTTCAGCGTGCACGACATGCTGGCCATGGACCGCATCGGCGATCCCCAGGTCAGCCCGGACGGCCGGTGGGTCGCCTTCAGCGTCAGCACTCCCGATGTGGAGGCGAACCGCAACCGGACGGACGTGTGGCTGGCCAGTGTCGACGGCAAAACCGTCAAGCGCCTGACCGCCCATGAGGCCGGTGACTGGAACCCCCGCTGGTGCCGGAACGGCACCCTCTTTTTCCTGAGCACGCGTAGCGGCAGCAGCCAGATCTGGCACATCGATCCCGCCGGCGGCGAGGCGCGCCAGATCACCGACCTGCCCCTGAGCGTGGGCAATCTGGAGATGGCCCCCGAACTGGGCAGCTTTCTGTTCAGCATGGAAGTGTATCCCGGCATGACCCCCGAAGAGACGGCCGCCCGGGATGAAGAGAAGGCCGCCGACCCGGCCACCGGTATGGTCTACGACGAGCTCATGTTCCGCCACTGGGACACCTGGGAAGACGGCAAACGCAGCCATCTTTTCCTGCTTAAGAACGGAGATCCCGAAGCCCGGCCCGTGGACCTCATGAAAGATCTGGACGCGGATGTGCCCACCTTCCCCTGGGGCGGCATGGAAGAAGTCGCGGTGGCCCCCGGCGGCGCGGAAATCGTTTTCACCGCCAAGATCCTGCCCGGCAGCCAGTTCGCCTGGAGCACGGACGCCGACCTGTACGCCGTCAAGACCGACGGCAGCGGCCGGATGCGTTGCCTGACGGAGTCCAACGAGGCCTGGGATACCGAGCCCGTCTTCACCCCCGACGGCAAGACCCTGGCCTACCTGGCCATGGACCGCCCCGGCTTCGAGGCCGACCGGTTCCATCTCCAGATGATGGACTGGGCCACGGGCCGGAGCCGGCGCGTGGATGTGATCCTGAAGACCGCGGAATTGGACCGCAAGCTGGACCTTTCTCCCCACGGCCTGACCTTCGCCGCCGACAACCGCACCGCCTACTTCACGGCCGGCTGCCTGGGGCAGCGTTCCCTTTTCAAGATCGACACGAGAACCGGCAAGGTCACCCGTATCCACAAGATGGGCCGGCACTCCGGCCTGAATCTGCTGAAGGGACGCCTCCTCTTCGGGATGCAGAGCCTGAAGTCCCCCACGGAGCTGTACACCATCAAGACCAACGGTCAGGATCTGCGGCAGATCACCGACCTGAACGGCGAGAAGCTGGACCGCGCTCTGATGGGTGAGCCCGAGCAGTTCACCTTCAAGGGCTGGAACGACGAGACCGTCTTCGCCTATCTCGTCAAGCCCCATGACTGGACCCCGGCAAAAGCCGCCGCCGGCCGGAAATGGCCGCTGGCCTTCCTGGTCCACGGCGGCCCCCAGGGCAGCTTCGGCAACGACTTCCATTACCGTTGGAACCCCCAGGCCTACGTCGGCGCCGGCTTCGCCACCGTGGCGGTGGACTTCCACGGCAGCACCGGTTACGGCCAGGACTTCACCGACAGCATCACCGGTCACTGGGGCGACCGGCCCTACGAAGACCTGGTCAAGGGCCTGGCTGCCGCCCTGCGGGATTACCCGTGGCTGGATGCCGACCGGGTGGTGGCCGCGGGCGCCAGCTACGGCGGCTACATGATCAACTGGATGCACGGCCAGCCGGAGTTCAGCAAGGAGTTCAAGGCCTTCGTCTGCCACGACGGCAACCTGGACGAGCGCATGGCCTATTATGATACCGAAGAACTGTGGTTCCCCGAGTGGGAGCACCACGGCGCGCCCTGGATGGCCGGCAGCGGCTACGATCTGCACAACCCCGTGGACCATGTCCAGAACTGGCACGTCCCCACCCTGGTGGTGCACGGCGCCCTGGACTACCGCGTGGTGGACACCCAGGGGCTGAGCACCTTCACCGCCCTCAGGCGGCAGGGCGTGCCCGCGCGGTTGCTCTATTTCCCGGACGAGAACCACTGGGTGCTGAAGCCCCGGAACTCCATCCAGTGGCACGACGAAGTCATGGGGTGGCTGCAACGCTGGACCGAATAGTCTCTATCATCTGACCGGGCGGTTCCCTGCCTCGCCAAGGAGCCGCCCTCTTTCCGCAAAAGGACGTATGTTCATGAGCCCTGTGCTGAAACTCGTCGGTATCGGAGTCCTGGCCGCCACCCTGGTGGTGGCCGTTGGCGGGCTTTTCATGCCCAGCAAATACGCGGTGGAGCGCGAGATCGTGATCCAGGCTTCGCCCGAGCGCATCCACCAGTTCACCAACGATCTGAAGACCTGGCCCGAGTGGACGCCCTGGTTCAAGAACGACCCCACCCTGGAGATCACCCTGGGACCCGTGACCGAAGGCGAGGGCGCCAGCCAGCAATGGAAAGCCAAGAAGGGTGGCGGGCAGCTGGAGATCACGCGCAGCGATCCGCAGTGGGGCATCCAGTACAACATGGACTTGAGCAAGGGCCGACCCGACTCCATCAACTCCATGCGCTACGAACCCATGGCGGACAGCACCAAGGTCATCATGAAAATGGAGGGCGACCGCGGCTGGAACCTGATGGGCCGTTACGTGAATCTGCTGATGGATCCCATGGTGGGCCCCATGTTCGACGATGGCTTGTTGCGCCTGAAGGTGCTGGCGGAAAAACCGGACGATGAACAGCAGGACGCTGAACAGCAGGACGCTGGGCAATCGGGGGCCGGGCAATCGGAGGCCGACACCGCCAGTTGACATCAACCACCGCGACTGTCCCCGCCAATCCGGGCCGCCCCCACCAGGGCGGCCTTTGCGCGCCCGGAAAGGCCATGAACCGCTGGAACGATTCCTGATGAGGGCCGGTGAACCCCCTCCCGCCCCAAGGAGTCAAGACATGCGATACCTGCTGAACACCATCCCCCTGACCTTGCTACCGGCCTTGATACTGGTTGTGTTGCTGGGCGGCGCGACAGGCTGCGGCGAGGCCGACAACCCGGTCCAGGTCATGGCCGACAAGACCTACGTCCCCCCCATCCCCACAACGGTCGACGGTATAGCCCGCTGGCACAACAACCGGGTGGAGGAAATGGTCCAACGCGCCCAGGTCAGCAACCGACCGTCTCTACCGGACCTGGAGACCACCCTGGCGGAATGGGGCTGCCTGGAGCAGGTGGATCTGGCAAGCGCGCGCGAAGACTGGCATGCGATCCGACGGTTTCTGGAACGCGGAGCCCGACCCGAAGAGTTGGCCAACCTGGTCGACCGCAGCCTGGAACGGGTGGCGGCCGAACCGGATCTGAGCCCCGACTTCCTAGGCCAGCTGCGCCGGTGCATGGACCAGGTGCTGTCCGATGACCGTAGCAGGCTGTCCGACTCGGTAGACCAACTGGCCGCCATGGCCCGCGCCAGCCACTCTCCAAGAGAGAAAGAGCTGGCGGGCATCCTGCTGGGCAGCACGCAACGGTCCGTGATGGGGAGACGGCTGCCGCCCGACCACCCCCTGCACCCCCTGATCGAGATTTATGATTCGGTCGGCAACTTCGTGAGCGGTCCCGTGGTGGGGGCTTTCTGCAGCTCGTGTGCGGAAATCATGATCTGCATCTCCGAGATGATCTGGCCGTTTTGGTAGGCCGCAGGGTTGTGCCCGGGGTTGTGCCTGGTCAAGCCCCGGGCCTCCTGCTAGATTTTCTCCGTGCCGACCATCGCCCGGATGTTTCATGGATCATCCGGGCCAAAACCAGGACCAGGATCAAGATCAGGAGTCCATCATGCTCAAGAACAAGGTCACGCTCATCACCGGCGCCAGCGCCGGTATCGGGGAAGCCTGCGCCCGGACCTTCGCCCGGGAAGGTTCCCGGCTCATCCTGGCCGCCCGCCGCAAGGAAAAACTGGAGAAGCTGGCCGCAACGCTGGCCGACGCCTACGGCACGCGCGCCCTGACCATCGAGCTGGATGTGCGTGATCGTCAGCAGGTGAACGAGGCCATCGCCGGCCTGCCCGCCGACTGGCGGGAAATAGACATCCTGATCAACAACGCGGGCCTGAGCCGTGGGCTGGACAGGATCCAGGACGGGTACCATCTGGACTGGGAAGAGATGATCGACACCAATATCAAGGGCCTGCTCTGGGTCAGTCGGGCCGTCATGCCCGGCATGGTGGCGCGCGACAGGGGCCACATCATCAACCTGGGCAGCATCGCCGGTCGCCAGGTCTACCCCGGGGGGAATGTGTACTGTGCCACCAAACACGCGGTGCGCGCCTTGAACCAGGCCCTCCGCATCGATCTGCTGGGCACCCGGGTGCGCTGTTCCAGCGTGGATCCCGGCATGGTGGAAACGGAGTTCAGCGAGGTCCGCTTCCGCGGCGACACCGAGCGGGCCGCCGCCGTCTATCGGGATTTTCTGCCCTTGAAAGCCGAAGATATAGCCGAAACCATCCTTTTTTGCGCCACACGACCTCCTCATGTGAATATCCAGGAAGTGCTGATCATGCCCCAGGATCAGGCGGCGGCTCAGGCCATTCACCGTCGCGGGGTTCCGGATATTTAACCCGATTTTTCCCTAAAGCCATCAGCTGAAAAACCGACCTTTTACGGTAACAGGTAGGCTTCTCCTTGGGGAGCCCATCGCTGGGAGTACCTCTGGGAGAGGCTGCGTACCCGGGCCAGATATTACCAAGAAAGGAATCGGTCATGCTGAGCATCAAGGGAAAGGACCGCCAGGGGTTCACCCTCATCGAAATCGTTATCGCGGTGGCCATCGTCGCCATCTTTGCCGCCGCCATGACACCCATGGTCTTCCGACATCTCGAAGAAGCCAAGATCGGCAGGGCCCAGAACGAAGCCGACACCATCGCCACCGCCGTCCTCTGCTACTACAAGGACGTCGGCCGCTGGCCCTACACCAACACCACCACCAACAACCGCCCCTCCGGCAACGGCGTTGACCACGTCATCAGCAGCAGCGC
>PDQT01000037.1 GCA_002747875.1 bacterium DOLZORAL124_64_63 | reverse complement strand
TGCAGCGCATCGCCATCTGCCGCGCCCTGCTGCTCAAGCCGCGGGTGGTGTTGGCGGACGAACCCACCGGCAGTCTGGATGAGAAGACGGGCGGCGCCATCATGGACCTGCTGCTGGAACTGGTGGCCGATGAAGGCGGTTCTCTGCTCTACGTGACCCACGACAAGGACCTGGCCGCCCGAGCCGCCGGCATCTGGCGCCTGCACCAGGGCCGGGTGGTCAAGGAGGCCCGCCCGTGATTCGCCTGGTGCTCAGGAGTTTGCGGCGGCATCTCACCCAGGGGCGGGTTCTTTTCCTGTTCACCGTCGTGGGCGTGGCCCTGGGGGTGGCCAGCGTGACGGCCATCCAGACCTTGAACCAGGGGGCGTTGCAGGCCTTTGACGGCAGCGTGCGCGCCGTCAGCGGGCAGGCTCAGCTGTCGGTCTTGGGCACCTCCCGTTCCTTTGCCGAGACCCATCTGGTGACCGTCCTGGCCGACCCCGCGGTGGCGGCGGCCTGGCCTCTGGTCCGCCTGGACGCGGTCATCGAGGGGCGCGGCAGCGGCGACAGCAGCGGCAACACCACCTTCGTGGATCTGGTCGGTGCCGACCTGCTGGCGCCTGTGCGTTGGCCCGTGGAACGGGAGGAAACGCCGCAGGATCCGTTCGCCGCGGTGCTGGAAGCCATCCTGCAGCCGGGCTGGTTGGCCTTGACACCGGACTTCGCGGCGGAGCAGGGGCTGTGCGTGGGGGACACCCTGCGTCTGGCCACGGGCACACGGCAGGCCGCGTTCGTGGTGGGCGCCTTGGTGGATTTCCAGGCCCTGGAGCCGCTGGCTCCGCGCAACCTGGCGTTGGTGGACATCGCCACCATCCAGAACCGGTTGGGGCGGGTGGGCCGCATCTCCCAGATCGATGTGCGCCTGCGCGAGGACGCCGACATCACGCGCGCCACCCGGCGCCTGGGTCGGGCCCTGGGCCCCGGCCTGAAGGTGCTGACCCCGGAGCAGCGCAGCCAGGACGCGGCCGGCTTGCTGGCGGCCTTCCGCCTGAATCTGACGGCCCTCAGCCTGATCAGCGTGTTCGTGGGCGTGTTCCTGGTGATGACCAGCGTGCAGGCCGGTCTGGCCCGTCGGCGGGGAGAGTTCGGCCTGTTGCGCTGTTTGGGCGCGACGCCCGCGCAGGTCTTGGGCCTGGTGGTTTTCGAAACGGCCCTGACCGGTCTGCTGGGCGTGGCGCTGGGCATTCCCCTGGGCTATCTCCTGGCGCTGCAGAATCTGGAGACGGTCAGCGCCACGTTGACCAGCATCTATGTGCTGGAGGGCATCAGCAAGCTGGTGCTCAGCGGCCCGGTGATTCTGCTGGGTGTGGCCGTGGGGGTGGTGGGGGCGGTGGCGGGCGCCCTGTGGCCCGCCCTGGAGATGGCGCGCCGCGACACCCTGGCCCTGATGTCCCCGGTGGTTGTGCAGCAGACGACCGGGCGCGCCGCCGGCAAGCTGAGCCGCCTGGCCCTGCTCATGGCGCTGGTGGCCAACCTCTGGTTCTTCACCCTGGGGCATCGTGATCCCTGGGGCGGCTTCGTGTACGGCGGGCTGCTGATGCTGGCGCTGCCCTTCTGCGTGCCCATGGTGGTTCGGCTGCTGGCGGGGCGCGCCCGGCCGCGCGATCTGGGCTTCCGCTTCAGCCTGCGCAGCCTTGCGGCCCGGCCGGCCAACACCAGTTTCGCGGTGGCGGCGCTGGCCATCACCGTCAGCATGCTGGTGGGCATCACCCTGCTGGTGGGCAGCTTCCGCAGCACCTTGGTCAAGTGGTTGGATGTGACCCTGCGCGCGGACATCTACGTCAGCACCGAAAGCTGGGATCGGGGCGGAGCCGAGGCCTTCATCAGCACCGCTTTGATCGACAGCCTGCGCGCCGAACCGGGCGTGACGGCCCTGGAGGAACAGCGCCGCCTGCGCATCGCCATGGCCGACGAGGACCGCGTCATCTGGCTCAACGGCATCCGGACGCCGGGCTCCGTGCCCCTGGAACTGGCCCGGCGTCTGCCCCTGATGCGGGGCCGGCCCGAGGACGTGGCCGAAGGCCTGCGGCGCGGGGGTGTGATGATCGGTGAACCGCTGGCCCGCAAAGGGCATCTGGCCATCGGCGACACACTCAGTCTGATGGGACCCCGGGGGCGCTGGCGTTTGCCCATCGTGGGCGTGGCCCACGATTACACCAGCGAGGGCGGCACCGGCTTCGTCATGATGAAGACTCTGCACCAGGTTTTCCCGGGTGAACCCACCAACAACGTGGCTCTTTTCCTGCGCGAGGGCGAGGATGCGGACGCCCTGGTGGCCGCCTGGAAACAGAAGTATGGGCATACGCCGCTGCTCTTTCGCAGCAATGGGGTTTTGCGCCGGGAAGTGCTGGCCATCTTCGACGAGACCTTTGCCGTGACCCGCACTCTGCAAACCCTGGCTTTGGTCATCGCCGTGCTGGGCGTGGCCATGAATCTGCTGGTGCAGACGCGAGAGCGGGCCGGCGAGCTGGCCCTGATGCGCAGCCTGGGTGCCTCGCGGCGGCAGGTCTTCCGGCTCTTCGTGGGCGAGGGGGTGGCCATGGGCGTGGCCGGCCTGGGCCTGGGTCTGGTGGGCGGGGTGGGGTTGGCGGCCCTGCTGATTCTGGTGGTGAACCGTACCTGGTTCGGGTGGACCATCAACCCGTCTTTGCCGGTGGTGGATCTGTTGACGCAGGTGGCGCTGGTCATGGGCGCCTCGGCCCTGGCGGCCCTGTACCCGGCTTCGCGCGCCCATCTGGCGGGGCCCCAGCAACTGACAAGGGATAACCTGTGATGCGTTTCCTGATTTTTGGCATGCTTGTGGCGATGGTTTGGGCGCTGTCCGCCGCCGCGCCGGGCACTCAAGAGGGCCGGGCCGCTTCAGCGGAGCCTGTGACCCCGGGGGGAGCGCTCCCCCAATGGCGATCCGCCGCCCCCGGTTACGTCTGGCAATTCCCCGCCGACCTGGCCCGCCATCCCGATTACAAAACCGAATGGTGGTACATCACCGGTCACCTGCAACCGCAGGATGATCCCAAGGCCGCCACGCTCAGCTTCCAGCTCACCTTCTTCCGCGTCGGCCTGACGCCCGCCCTCGCTCCGGCCGACAGCAGCGCCTGGTCGCCCACGGATCTGGTCATGGCCCACGCGGCCATCGGCGACCCCGCCACCGGCCAGCACGTCTTCAGCGAGGTCATCCACCGCGCCACCCCGTTTCTGGGCGGCTTCGGGGCCGCGGGCGACACCACCCTGGCCTGGGTCCGCGCTCCCGCCGGAACCGACGCCGCCTGGTCTCTGCGTTACCGCGAGGGCACCTTCTTCCTGACGGTGCGCGATGACCGCCGGAACCTGCGCTACGAGCTGCAATGCACCCCCACCCGCCCGCGCCTGTTCCACGGCGAAGGCGGCTTCAGCCCCAAGACCCAGCAGGGGGACGCGGGCAGCCTGTACTTCAGCAGCACGCGCATGCGGACGCACGGCACCGTCCTGCGCGCCGGCCAGGAGGTGCCCGTCATGGGCAGCGCCTGGTTGGACCGAGAGATCTTCACTTCCACGCTGGCGGACCGGCAAGTGGGCTGGGATTGGTTCTCCCTCAACCTGGACGACGGCACCGATCTGATGCTGTACCGCCTGCGCGACGCCGACGGCCAGGAGGACTTTGCCCTGGGCACCCGGCGTCGTCCCGACGGCGCCACCCAGCCCATGACCACCGACAGGTGGCGACTGACGCCCCTGGAATTCTGGGAAAGTCCCCGCTCCGGTTCCCGTTATCCTATAAGCTGGCAGTTGAAGATTGCCGGCCGCGACGCGCCCTACTACCTGCGGGCCACCTTCCCGGAACAGGAAAACGTTTCGGGGCTCACGGATATCCACTACTGGGAAGGGGCCGTCACCGTCCATGGTGCCGAGAACGGCCCTCCGGTGGGGCGTGGTTTCATGGAGCTGACGGGTTATGGGGAGGGATCCCGTCCCCCCGTGTGATGTCCGCACGGGGGAACGGTGTCGCGGCAGCGTGGCGGATTGCCACGCAAGATATTACTGCGCGGGATCTTGCTGCGCGGGATCTTGCTGCGCAGAACCTTACTGCGTTTGGGCCTTCAGCCACGCGGTGGTCACGGACTTGGGCCGCTCGATGGGCGTTGCCATGGCCCGGTTGATGATCAACTGGGCAAGCATACCCATGCTCCGGCTGACGGAGAACAGCACCGTGTAGTAGCTGAACTCGCGCAGGCCGTAGTGGTACAGCAGGGCGCCGCTGCCGGCGTCCACGTTGGGCCAGGGGTTCTTGGCCTTGCCGTGCTCCTCCAACACCTTGGGCACGATCTCGTACACCTGGTTGACCAGCGCCATCACCGGATCATCGGGGAAGTGCTTCATACCGAAGGCGCGCAGAGCCACGAAGCGCGGGTCGCTGACGCGCAGCACCGCGTGGCCGTAACCGGGGATGACCTTGCCGGCCTTGAGGGTGTCCCAGGCGAACTGGGTCAGCTGTTCGTCCGTGGGCGAGCCCCTGAACTTTTTCCTCAGTTGCAGAATCCAGTCCAGGCATTCCTGGTTGGCCAGGCCGTGCAGGGGACCGGCCAGACCGCTCAGACCTGAGCAGACACTGTAATAGGCGTCGCTCAGGGCGGAGCCGACCAGGTGGCAGGTGTGAGCCGAAACATTGCCGCCCTCGTGGTCGCTGTGCAGGACCAGGTACAGGCGCATGAGATCGGCGAATTCGCCGTCCTTGTCCGGAATGCCCAGCATGTGGGCGTAGTTCTGGGCCAGAGTCAGATCCGGCTTGGGGTTGATGCGCTTGCCCTTTTTGAAACGCATGCGGTAGATACCGGCCGCGATGGTGGGCAGCTTGGCCATCAGGTCCAGGCTGTCCTCCAGGGTGGGCTTCCAGTAGTCCAGCTTGTTCATGCCCGCGTTGTAGAGATCCACGAACTGGCTTTCCCGCTGCATGCAGAGGATGGCCGTGTTGAACATGCACATGGGGTGGCTGGTCTTGGGCATGGCCTCCAGAACCTTCCACACATAGTTGGGCACCTTGGCGCGGGCGTTGAAATCTTCGGTCAGGGCGCGGCGATCGCGGGCGGAGGGAAGATCGCCGGTGCACAGCAGGTAGAAGGTGTCCTCAGGGGTTTTGTCCACCAGGTCGCCCACGGGGATGCCGCGGATGAGCAGACCCTTGTCGGGAGGAACTTCGGACGTATCACAAACCATGCCCTTGACGCCACGCATGCCGCCGTAGGCCTGAGCCACCGTCACGTCACTGATTTTGAAATCGCCATGCTCTTGGACCAGTTCGCGAATATCGTCTCGCCAGACGGGAATTTTCTTTGCCAATGCATTCTGGAGTTTGGCCATAACGCCCTCCTCGGGGGGTGGTTTTTTGCAAAACATCAGTGATGTGAGAGGCGGATATAGGAAAACCTCCTGCCAAAACATAGAGGTTGTCCCGACACGCCTTGCGTTGATTTTCTAACGACAACCTAGCAAGGGGGGATGGGAATTTCAATAGCTTGTCGGACTCTCGGCCGGATTTTCATGGAAAAAGGGCCCCTTCGAGGCTAACTTTTGCGGGACTGTCCGAATGAATGAATCATATCGACCTGGAGGTCGCGATGCATCCTGAACTGAAAATGTGCGTGGAAATTTTGGACAAGGCCATTCTCTTCGAGGAAGAGGGCATGGCTTTCTTTCTGGACCGCGCCGAGAATGCCCCCAGTGCCATGGAGCGCAACCTGTTCACCAGTCTGGCCAAGGATGAAGCCGGCCACAAGGCCGAGCTGGTGCGCATGCGCGAGGACATCCTGGCCCAGGAAACCCTGGATGCCTTGCCCGAGGTGGACGAGGATCACGTGGCCGACATGCGGCAGATCTTCGAGAGCTCTCTGGAAGGCGTCAAGGATCCCTACGAATATCAGAACGAGGAACTGGAGATTTTGCAGGGCGCCATGGAGGTGGAACGCAACGGCTTCCATCTGTACAACAACGCCGCCAAGGAAGTGACCAACCCCAAGGCCAAGGCCATTTTCGAGCACCTGGCCGAGGAAGAGCAGAGCCATTACACCCTGCTGAAGAACACCTACGACTACATGGCTGATCCCGAAGGCTTCACCAGCTTTGACGGGGGCTCCATGCTGGACGGCGGTTAGGTCGTCACCTTGGACTCGGCTTCCCGTCAGGATTTTTATCGCGGGCTGGTGGTCATGGCCCCCATGGCCACCGGCGGCAACCTCCCTTACCGCCGGTTATGCCGGCGGTTTGGTGCCGTGCGCACCTGCAGCGAGATGGTGCTCAGCCACAAGCTGCTCAAGGGCGGCGAGCGCCCCCTCATGCGCCACCATGAATCCGAAGATGATTTCGGCATCCAGTTGACGGGCAAGCATCCCGACCAGATGGCCGACGCCGCGCTCATCGCCCTGGAGCATGGCGCCCGGTTCATCGACCTGAATTTCGGTTGCCCCATCGATCTGATCGTGCGCTACGGTTCGGGTTCGGCCCTGCTCAAGCGGCCGAGCCGGTTGGCGGCCATCGTGGAAAAAGTGCGGCAGACGGTGGACGTGCCCCTGAGCGTGAAAATTCGCCTGGGCTATACCGAAGACAAGATCAACTGCGTGGACGTGGCCCGCCGCATCGAGGACGCCGGGGCCGACGCGGTGGTGGTGCACGGTCGTACCAGGCAGCAGCGCTACCGCCTGAGCGCGCGCTGGGATTTCATCGACGAGGTGGCGCGCTCCGTGACCATCCCCGTCATCGGCAACGGCGACCTGCTGACGCCCTGGGACTTGCGGCGCCGCCGTGAAGAAACCGCCGCCAGCAGCTTCCTGATCGCGCGGGGGGCCCTCATCAAACCCTGGATTTTCCGGGAGATGGCCACGGGCCTGCCCTGGGAGCCCACCGTGGCCCAGCGCTGGGCCATCTTGCGCCTGTACGTGGATTACGCTCTGGAACATTTCGGCGATGACGAGAAGGGGCGCGGTCGTGCGCGTCGCTTCTTCCTGTGGCATTGCGATTTCTGGAACCGCTACCGCCCCTGGACCGAGAACGATTTTCGGGACCAACTGCCCGACAGCCTGATCCAGCATCGGGTGGACGCGGTGAAAGGCGAACCCGACGCCGTTCTGCTGGCCAGCAGCGAGCCCGACGATCACGAGGTCATCTGGCAAAGGGTTCTGGCCGGCGATTTTCCCGACCTGGATGCGCCCCTGCCAAAGTAGGGCGCGCGGCTTTATCTCCTCCATTTCCCATCTGTTTTCTGTGGCTTGGTTGCCGTTGGCCACGGCTGTGCTAACCTGGGCGTGCAGGGTCCGACCTTCATTCTTTGAATCAGCCTGGAGAGCACCATGAAACGCTGGCTTCTGATTCCTCTATTTCTTTTCATCGTAGTTGGTTGTGGCGGCGGAGAAGCCGATCCGGATAAGGCGGCAGCCGACAAGACGCTGACGGTGGTGACCACCACCATGCAGACCGGTGACCTGGTCCGCCGCGTGGGCGGCGCGCGCGTGGATGTGACCGCGCTGATGGGGCCCGGCATCGATCCCCACCAATACAAGGCCTCGGCCGGGGATGTGGAGCGCCTGGGACAGGCGGACCTGATCGTCTACAACGGTCTGCACCTGGAAGCGAAGATGGGCGAGGTGCTGGAGCGCCTGAACGCGCGCCAGCCCACCCTGGCGGTGGCGAGAGGGATTCCGGAGGAAGAGCTCATCGTGCTGGACGGGGCGCACGATCCCCACGTCTGGTTCGATGTGGCCCTTTGGCTGCGGGCTTTGGATGAGGTCACGGCCAAGCTGAGTGAACTGGACACGGCCCACGCCGCGGAGTATGCCGCCAATGCGGCGGCCTACCGGCAAGAGCTGAAGGAACTGGACGCCTTCTGCAAGGCGCGCATGGAGGCCATTCCCAAGTCGCGGCGCATCCTGGTCACCGCCCACGACGCCTTCAACTACCTGGGCCGCGCCTATGGGCTGGAGGTGCGCGGGCTGCAGGGCATCAGCACGGTCACGGAAGCGGGCACGGCCGATGTCCAGAACCTGGCGCAGCTCATCGCCACGCGCCGCATCCCGGCCCTCTTCGTGGAGACTTCTGTTTCGCCGCGGGCTATCGAGGCGGTGCAGGAGGCCGTCAAGGCCCGGGGGTTCGCCGTGAGCGTCGGCGGAGAGCTGTATTCCGACGCCATGGGCGATGAGGGCACGCCCGAGGGCACCTATGCGGGCATGTTGCGTCACAACATCGAGACCATCGCCGCCGCGCTGACGGCCGAGGGCGCTCATGGGCATTAGCGAACAACCGCATGCCGGAGGGCCGTACGCCATCGAGGTCACCGACCTGACGGTGGCCTACCGCGAGCGCCCCGTGCTGTGGGACGTGGACCTACGCGTGCCCCAGGGTAAGCTGATGGCCATCCTGGGCCCCAACGGCGCCGGCAAGACCACCATGATCAAGGCCATCCTGGGCCTGGTGCCCAAGGCCGCCGGGCGCGTGCTGATCCACGGCAAATCCTATGGAGAGAATCGCCGCCTGGTGGGGTACGTGCCCCAGCGCGGCTCGGTGGATTGGGATTTTCCGACCACGGTGCTGGACGTGGTGGTGATGGGGCGCTACGGAGCCCTGGGCTGGTTGCGCCGCCCAGGCAAGAAGGAGCGGCAGCAGGCCCTGAGCGCCCTGGCCAAGGTGGGCATGGAGGACTTCGCGGCGCGCCAGATATCGGAACTGAGCGGCGGGCAGCAGCAGCGGGTCTTCCTGGCTCGCGCCCTGGTGCAGGATGCCCGGATCTACATCATGGACGAGCCCCTGCAGGGGGTGGATGCCCGCACCGAGCGCGCCATCATCGTTCTTCTGAAGGAGCTGCGGCAGCAGAATCGCACCGTGGTGGTGGTCCACCATGATCTGCAGACGGTGAAGGAGTATTTCGACTGGGTCACGTTGCTGAACGTGCGCCGCATCGCCAGCGGGCCGGTGGACGAGGCCTTCACCAAGGAGAACCTGCGTTTGGCCTACGGCGGTCGCGTGGACTTCCTGCAGCGCGAGGCTCCGGCTCCCGGCCTGGGCGGCTACGGAAAGATCCGACCGTGAGCGCTCTTCTGCATGATCTGGTTTTCGATTACACCCTGCGCACGGTGGCCCTGGGCAGCGCCGCCCTGGGCCTGGTGGCCGGCATGCTGGGGACGTTTGCGGTTCTGCGTCGGCAGAGCCTGCTGGGCGACGCGGTCAGCCACGCGGCCTTGCCCGGCATCGTGCTGGCCTTCATGATCACGGGCGCCAAGAGTCCGCTGGTGCTGGTGCTGGGTGCCGGGCTGGCCGGCTGGGCTGGGTCGTTGTTGATCATGCTCATCGTGCGCACCACGCGCCTGAAAACGGACACGGCCCTGGGGTTGGTGCTGTCGGTGTTCTTCGGCCTGGGGATGCTGCTGATGTCGGTGGTGCAGCGCAGCGCGGGCGCGGGGCAGGCGGGCCTGGAGAAGTTCCTGTTCGGGCAGGCGGCGGCGCTGATCGGGCGGGACCTGGTGACCATCACCCTGTTGGGCGCGCTGGTGTTGCTGGTGCTGCTGGTGCTGTGGAAGGAATTCAAGCTGCTGAGTTTCGATCCCGCCTTTGCCGGTGCGGTGGGCATGCCGGTGCGGTTGCTGGAGGTGATTCTGACCACCTTGCTGGTCATCGCCATCGTCATCGGTTTGCAGACGGTGGGGGTGGTGCTGATGAGCGCCCTGATCGTGGCGCCTTCCGTGGCGGCGCGCCAGTGGACCGATCGGTTGGGGCGGGTGGTGTTGCTCGCCGGTTTGTTCGGAGGGGTGAGCGGGCTGAGCGGCGCGGCCATTTCCAGTTTCGTGCCCCATGTGCCGACCGGACCCACCATCATCCTGGTGGTCACGGGCATCACGGTGGTGTCGATTCTGTTGGCGCCGCGGCGGGGGCTCTTGCCGGA
>PDQT01000241.1 GCA_002747875.1 bacterium DOLZORAL124_64_63 | reverse complement strand
CTAACGGTTGTCCTGGTGTTTGCAAAAGGTGGATAGCATGGCCATCCGATTCCAGACCTTGGCTCTCGACAACCCTGAATTATTCGGCGTTTCCCTGGAGGGAACGGTGAGCCGTTCCGACAAGGGAGCCTTGCAGGAACTGGCTGATCAGGCCATGAACCGAGGCAAGGTTCACCTGGTGCTGGATATGTCGGATTTGGCCAGTCTGGGCGGCGCCGGGGCGGGGGTCCTGGCCGGCTTCCAGAAACGCCTCCTGGACCGAGGTGGCGAGGCCGTCTTCGCCGGTGTGAAGCCCATCGTGAGGCATTTCCTGAACAGCAAGTTCGGTGATCTTCCCCATCGGCACTTCCCCAGCGCGCAGGTGGCCCAGGAGAACTTCCACAATGCCGACTACGTGGAACCGTCTCCCGAAATCCTGGCTTCCAGGGAATCGGATCCCCCCGCGGCCAAGGATCTCGAAACCGGATCCGGATCCGCATCCCCATCCAGGCCCCGGTCCGAAACGGAAGGGATGGAACCCGAACCGACGACGGAGCAAGAGACCGGAGCCGTGAGCTTCCAGGATACGAGGGCGGAGGCGGATGGCGATCTGGACGGATTGTTGGCCGAGTTCACGGGTAAAGAAGCCCGCAAGGGACGGCGCAAGGAATACCATTACACGTCCCTGGACGAGGCCATCCTGGCTGTCGGGGCATGGCACGAGGGCAAGGGGCGGGAAGAATTCGCCTCCGCCCTGACCAATCTGCTGTTCAGCCAGGGCCTGGCCGATGTGGTGACGATGATGTTCCCCTCGGGCATCCTGCTGCAGACCCTGGATGGGGAGTGGCAATTGCCCCTGTCGGGCTCCTTTGCCCGCCAGATGGTGGCGGCGTCCCGTCCGCTGAGCATGCTGGATATTCGGGATGATGAGTTGGCCCAGTCGGAATTGGATTTTCTCGAAGCGGTGAACCCGGAAATGATTTTGCCCTTGATGGTGGGGCAGCAACTGGTGGGCGCCATCCTGCTGGCCAACGATGAAGGGGGCCGGGAGTACACCGTGGGCGAGTGCTTCGCGTTCGAGTTGCTGATCAAGGTCCTGAAGCTTCCGGCGGAGGAGCCTGCCGCGGCGCAGGCGCATTCCCAGGCGTCGTCTTCGGGTGATCTGGTCGAGGCCGCCCGCAGCCTGGACAGGGGCGGCAGCAGCGCCGGCAAGGAGATGGACAACATCCTTTTCCGACTGGCCATGGACCTGCCCGAGGCGGACGACCGGCCTCACTTCTGGCGCATTTTCCAGCGCTACGTCTCCCGTATCTATCCCATCGCGGAGCTGGCTTTCCTGGATCCGGGAAGCCATCGTCCCCAGGTGATGTTCGGGATGGATAACGACTGGATGGCCCTGGAACTGGGGAACGAGCGCCTGCAGATGTTCTTCCGGACCATGGAACGGCCCGTGCTGGTGGATAATCTGCCGTCTTTTTTCAAGGACGTGAAGGAGAAGATGCAGGCCGTCGGCGTGCATTGGCTGGTGCCCATGCATCAGGAGGAAAGCTATCTGGGGCTGGTCCTGCTGGCCTGTGATCTGAGCCGCATTGTGGACGCGCCCGAGGATCGGCTGATGCAGATCTTCGAACCCACGGCCCGGTTGCTGGCCCGCTTCGATGGCCGCCAGGATGATGCCGATGTGACCCGCGATCTGGTCCAGGTCCTGATGTCCGAACGGGAGAAACGGTGTTACGGGTCGGACAATTTCACCCTGGCCATGGCCGGGCATCTGGACATGCTGGCCCGCGAGATGGCCCTGCCGCCGGATCAGCATCGCGACCTGGTCTACGGCTGCCTGCTGCGGGATATCGGCCTGGTGGGTCAGAGCGATGAGTTGATGACCGCGCCCGACACCATGACCCCCGAGCAGCTGCAGGTCTACTATCAGCATCCGCAACGGGGCGAGGAACTGGTGACGGGGCTGGGATTGCCGACGACCATCGTCGAGGTGATTGCCGCCCATCACGAGCGTTTCAACGGGCAGGGCTATCCCGAAGGGCTGATGGGCCGGGAGATCCCCCTGGCGGCGCGGATTGTCACGGTGGTGGAGAACTACGTGGGCATGGTCCAGGGTGTGGGGGGGCGGGAGCCCCTGACCCCGGTCGAGGCGGCGGTGCAGTTGCGCGAGGATCCGGGCGGGCGTTTCGATCCGGATATTTTGGCGGTGTTTCTCAAGGCTGTGTTGCCGGAGAAAAAAGCGGCCGTAGAAAACCAGGAGGCCGTAAAGAACCAGAAGGCGAGGGCACGGGAGCAAGTGACCCCCATCTGAACCCCATCTGACTGACCCCCATCTGACTGATCCCCTTCTGACCTGGATTTTGGTTCAGGCCATGGAAAATCAGGAACCGGCCGTCCCGCGCGGGGCCTCCGACATGGTGTTGGGGGCCTTCTTCTTGCCCCCTCGGCGGGATGAGACCGGGCCGGCGCGCTTCTGGCGAATCCTCTCCAGCTCGGTGGAGACATCTTCCAGGCTGAGCCCGCGTTTGATCTCGCCCTGGAAGACGACGCTGATGGCGCGGGTCTGCTCGCTGACGACAATGACGATGGCGTCGGACTGTTCGCTGATGCCGATGGCCGCCCGGTGGCGTGTGCCCAGGGTGTAGGCCAGCTCTTCCTGCTCCGTGATGGGCAGGATGACGGCCGCGGCGGCGATTCTGTTCTGGCTGATGATGACCGCCCCGTCGTGCAGGGGGCCGGGCAGGGTGAAGATGCTCTCGATGGTCAGGGCGGTGATCTCGGCGTCCAGCTTCACGCCCTTCTTGATCCAGTTGTTCAGCCGCACCTCACCCTCGATGACGATCAGGGCTCCCAGGCCACGCTTGCTCAGGCGGGAGACGCTGGCCAACAATTCTTCTTCAGCGGGAATGGGATCCGTTTGCCGAAAAATACCGAAGGGGCCGCGCAATCCCAAGTTGGTCAGCGCCTGCCGCAATTCCGGCTGGAAGATGATGATGAAGGCCACAACCCAGACCGTCTGCAGGGTCTGGATGATTTGCCCCACGATGATCATCTTGACCCAGCTGGCCACCGTGCCCAGCACCAGCAACAGCACCAGCCCCAGGAACATCTGGATCACCCGCGTGTCCTTGATGAACACGATCAGACGGTACAGCAAGGCCGCCACGATGAGGATATCGAGGATGTCGATAAGGGGGCTGCTGGTGATTGTCTCCCACATGATGCCTCAATTTATCATCGCGCGGACTTCGGCACAATGCCGAAAAGGACTTCGATTCAGGGATTTATGGCGGCCAGCACATCCAGGAACTGTCGGGAGGCGGCCACGTCGTGCACCCGCACCAAGGTGGCGCCGCCCAGCTGGGCCGCGGCCAGGGCCGCCAGGCTGCCGGGCAAACGGTCGTTAACCTCGGCGTCCGTCACGTGCCCGATGAAGCTCTTGCGGCTGGCGCCCAGCAGGTGGGGGCGGCCACCGGCCACATGCCTCAGACGCCGCATCAGCTCCAGGTTGTGTTCCAGGGTCTTGCCGAAGCCGATCCCCGGGTCCACCATGATCCGTTCGGCCGGGAGGCCGGCCTCTTCCGCGGCCTGGGCCCGTTCCTTCAGGTAGACGCGCACCTCGTCCACGGGGTCATCGTAGGCGGGTGCGTCCTGCATGGTCCGGGGACGGCCCTGCATGTGCATCAGGATGATGCCGCAGCCTGCCGCCGAGACCACCGGCAGCATGTCCGGGTCGGTGGCGCCGGCGATGTCGTTGATGGCGTCGGCCCCGGCGTCCAGGGCGGCCCGTGCTGTCTCGGCGCGGTAGGTGTCCACCGTCAGAGGGCGGTCGGTCAGGGGGCGCAAAGCCTCCAGCACGGGTAGCAGGCGGTCCTGTTCCTGGGTGGCGCTGACGGGCGCGGCACCCGGGCGGGTGCTTTCCGCGCCCAGGTCCAGGACCTCGGCGCCCTCGTCCAGAAGTTTCCGCGCGTGGTCCAGGGCCGTGTCCACGGCGTGGTGGCGGCCACCATCGTAAAAGCTGTCCGGGGTCAGGTTGAGGATGCCCATGATCAGGGGGCGGCTGGTGGGATGAAGCACCACGCGGCCCAGATCCCAAGCGGGGGCGGCAAAGGCCCCGCCCGAAAAGGCTTGGTCCGGAAAATCTTGGCCGGGATGCCCCTGGCTGTCCCAGGCATCGGGCGAGATCATGCGTCCTCCTCAGGGGGGCTGTCCGCTCCCTTAGGCTCTTCCGATTCTTCCGCAGCCGGAGCCGGCCCATCGCCCGTACTGTGGTCAACCTCCAGACCATCGTCCTCCGGCAGCTCTTGGCCCCTCATGATCAGGTCGATCTGCTCACGGTCCAGGGTCTCGCGCTCCAGCAGGGCCGCGGCCATGGTGTCCATCTGGGTGCGATGCTCTTCCAACAGGTTGCGGGCCCGGGTCAGTTGCTCTTCGACGATGCGCTTGACCTCGGCATCGACCAGCTCCTGGGTCTTCTCGCTGACGTGGGTGCGCCGGCCGTACTCGCGGCCCAGGAAGACCTGCTCGTTGCCCTCTTCCAGGCTGAGGGGGCCGACGGCGTCGCTCATGCCGTAGCTGGTGACCATGGCCCGCGCGATCTGCGTGACCATCTTGATGTCCTGGTAGGCGCCCGTGTGGATCTTGCCGATGAACAGTTCCTCGGCCACCCGGCCACCCAGGGCCATGCAGATCTGGTCGATCATCTGCTCGAAGCTGTGGTGGTGCTGGTCCTTCTCCGGGGGGGTGAAGGTCACGCCCAGAGCCTGGCCGCGGGGGATGATGGTCACCTTCTCGGTGGGGTTGGCGTGCTCGCAAACCTCCGACAAGATGGTGTGGCCGGCCTCGTGGTAGGCGGTGATGCGCTTGTCGTCGTCCGAAAGGATCATGCTGCGGCGCTCGGGGCCCATCATGACCTTCTCGCGGGCGTCGTAGAAGTCGTCCATGGTGACCTTGTCGTGGTTTTTGCGCGCGGCCAGCAGGGCGGCCTCGTTGACCAGGTTCTCCAGGTCGGCACCCGCCAAGCCGGGCGTGCCGGCGGCGATCTTGCGGGCGGAGACCCCTTCGGCCACCAGCACCTTCTTCATGTGCACCTTGAGGATGGCTTCGCGGCCCGTCAGGTCCGGCATGTCCACCACGATCTGCCGATCGAAGCGACCGGGCCGCAGCAGGGCGGGATCCAGCACGTCGGGCCGGTTGGTGGCCGCCAGCAGGATGACGCCCTCGTTGCTCTCGAAACCGTCCATCTCCACCAGGAGCTGGTTGAGGGTCTGCTCGCGCTCGTCGTGCCCGCCGCCCAGGCCGGCACCGCGGTGGCGGCCCACGGCATCGATCTCGTCGATGAAGATGATGCAGGGAGCGTTCTTCTTACCCTGCTCGAAAAGGTCGCGCACGCGGCTGGCGCCCACGCCCACGAACATCTCCACGAAGTCCGATCCGCTCATGCTGAAGAAGGGCACGCCCGCCTCGCCGGCCACGGCGCGGCCCAGCAGGGTCTTGCCTGTGCCGGGCGAGCCCACCAGCAACGCGCCCTTGGGGATGCGGCCGCCCAGGCGCTGGAATTTCTGCGGACTGCGCAGGAAGTCGATGATCTCCTGCAACTCGTACTTGGCCTCGTCGCAGCCGGCCACGTCCTCGAAGGTGACCTCGGGCTTGTCCATGTTGAACATCTTGGCTTTGGATTTGCCGAAGCTGAAGGCCTTGTTGCCGCCGCCCTGCATCTGGCGCAGGAAAAAGAACCACAGCAGCAGGATCAGCAGGAAGGGCAGGTAGAACATCAGCGGGTGGTTCCACCAGCTGGTCTTGGGGCGCTCACCAACCAGGATCGCGTTCTCGTTGTTGGCCAGAATCCTCTGGCTGAGATCCGGATCGTCGCTCAGCAGGCGCGTGTAGAATTTATCGACAACCTGCTCGGTTCCGTCCTTGGTGATCAGCGTGGTTTTCTCATTGAGCTGGCCGGTCAGGTCCAGACCGGTCTTGTTGACCTGCATGACCTGGCCGGCATCCACCTGCTCCAGGAAGACGGAATAGGTCAGTTCGTGCACCATTTCCTGGCTTTGGCTGATGGTGCTGTAGACCAGGAACAGGACCAGCAGGATCAGGATCCAGAAGCCGGCGGTCTTGCCGGGGATCTGGTTCATGCTGGGACCTTTCGGGTTTGGACGGTTGGGCTTGCGCGGGGGCTGAGAGCTCATTCGCTGGCTATCCCTTTTCTTTTAGGCATTGCCACAGACCGGTTCCACGCGGCCGGTGGCGGTGGGTTGGGTTCATTGTTCGATTTCAGCGCGCGTTTTCCTGCGGCTCTCCGCGCGGCACCACCGAGATGGTCACGAGAGCCTGGGAGCGCGGCAACAGCCGGGTTCGCTCGGAGCGGGCCAATCCCACGGCCCAGAGGATTCCTGTGTCATCCTCCACCACCAGAACGCCGGGACGATCGGCGGCAGGCAGCCGACTTTCCCGAAAAAGATCACTCAGTTTCCGGGATCCGTCCAGCCCCAATGGCCGCAGGCGATCACCCTGACGCCAGTTACGCACCCGCAAGTTCCCCTGCAGAACGTCCGCGGGGCAGGTCAGGTTCCAGCCGCCGTGCTCATTGACGGCGCCGGGGCCTTCCTGCCGCCCATGGGCCACAGGGTCTTGGGGCGGTGCGTTTCTGGCCACCAGGATACGATAATCCGCAGCATTCCGCATCGGTGGATGGACTTCGTCCCGCTGGAAGCGTAATTGATCGAAATCCCTGAGCAGACAACCGGTTCCGGGCAAATCCAGGCGCTGGCCACTGGTCCCTGACCGCAGCCAATCCAGGATATTCAGCACATGCACCGCCTGGAGGCGGTCTGCGGGCACGGCTCCGGAGTCCTGCAGCCAGCGCACAAGCAAGCGTCGGGCCACCGCGGGGGGCAAGGCGAGCAACGCGGGCACGTCCAAGGAGCCTGTTCGAGGATCCAGGGTGGCCTCCAGGGCCTTCGCGGTTTCGGCCTCCAGGAAGTCCAGATCCGTTTCCCAGAGGGTGGCCAGGCGGGCGGGGGCGGCCTCGGCTCCTTCGCCGAAGATGCCGCGGATGACGGGCAACAGTTCGCGCCGCAGGCGGCTGCGGGTGTTGCCGCCGTCCAGGTTGGTGGCGTCGGTGCGCCAGGGCTGGCCTGCGGCCTGCAGGTATTCCAAGATCTGGGCGCGGGGCACAGCCAGCATGGGGTGCAGGGTGTGGCCGCTGATGGGGCGGATGCCGGCCATGCCGTCGGGCCCGGTGCCGCGCAGCAGGCGCATGAGCACGGTCTCGGTCTGGTCGTCCCGGTGGTGGGCGGTGGCCACCCAGCTCAGCTGCGGGTTGTCCCGCAGGGTCCGGGCAAAGAAATCCCGACGCAGGCTGCGCGCGGCATCTTCCAGACCCTTGCCGCGGCGGCGAGCCAGGGGACGGGGATCGCCGGCGTCTTCGTGCAGCTTGAGGTCCAGCTGCCGGCACAGATCACGGCAGAAACGGGCATCGCCGTCGGATGCTGTGCCGCGAAGATTGTGGTTGAAGTGGGCGGCCTCGAGGGGGCGGTTGCGCTTCCGGGCCCAGGGCCGGGCCGCCAGGAGCAGAGCCACCGAATCCGGACCGCCGCTCAAGGCGATGAGCACACCCTGATCGGTCCTGGCCGCAGGAAAGCGGGAAATCAGCTCATCCAGGCGGCGGGCGATGTGGTCGGGAAAACCGGAACGGACCACCGCGGCTCCTTGGGTTGCGAGAAAAGCGTCGGCCGGGGGCGAGAATTTGTTGGGGCATAAAAAAATGGTAGCGGCTCAGGGATTCGAACCCCGGACACTCGGATTATGATTCCGATGCTCTAACCAACTGAGCTAAGCCGCCACCATGAGAAATTGGGCCCTTTTTCGGGCAGGGAGGCAATTTAAATGGTGGGAGGGGGGTTGTCAAGGGGTTGGGGCGGGTATTTAGGTCCGCTGCCGTGGGCGGCCGGGAAAGGCCGGGCGTGGCTGCGATGCCGGTCGCGGGAGAGTACCCGCCGGCGGGTACCCTCTCCGCTCAGAATCTATCTGACCCGCATTGTTCATGAAGTAGTTGCTACGGTTGACCCAGCGGTGGCCGACCCGCGTCTACCGCCAAGCAGCACCCAACATGAAGGGCCTGGTCACAGCGCAGGTGCCGCGCAGGAATTGCCGATTGGTGTGGGGGTTGCCCATGGCCATGGGGCGCGTGCGGGTATGCATAGGGAATTTCCTCTAACCGGGCCATGGCCCAGCAGGGGGGAGAGGGATAATCGACGGGGAGGGGGAACGGATTCCATCTGCTCATTGGGACGCCCTTTCACAGGGACCCGGGGGAAGGCGCAGAGCGCGCGGGCTTCCGCTCCTGATCCGACCTTTTAGCGACTTTGTTTAGCGTGGCGGCAAGCCGGTCGGCTCAAATCACCACGGGCCCGTTCGGGCCGTGACAGGTCTTCACAGGTCGCCGGTTTTTATTCATAAAAACGAGAAAAAATAGGAAAAACCATGCCCGCACATGTTTAACCTGTTGCTGCTGAATAGTTTAATGTGAAAGGCGGGGCCCGTCGAAGGCCCTTGATCACACCGAAGAAAAAGACGGTCTTCCGAACAGGCACTTGTTAATTGAGATAGCTCCCTATACCCTCTTTTCCATGAAACAGTCAGAGAACTACCGTACCTCCTATCGACCGGGCACCGTGGTGGCTGCCGCCCAAGTGAGCCTGGCTCCCCTGGCCAACCGCGTCGTCGCGGTCATCGGCTACGGCACCATGGGCCGCGCCCATGCCTTGAACCTGACCCGCAGCGGTATCCGGGTCCTGGTGGGCAGCCGGCCGGGTTCCTCGCGCGGGGATCTGGCTCGCGCCGAGGGGCTGCCGGTCCTGACGGTGCCCGAGGCCGTAGCCCAAGCCGATGTGGTCATGCTCATGCTGCCGGACGAGGCCATGGCCGCCGTGTACGCGGAATCCATCGCGCCCCACCTGCGGCCGGCAGCGGCGCTGGGCTTCGCCCATGGCTTTGCCATCGCCTTCGATCAGATCCGGCCCGAGGCCGGCCGGCCGTGTTTCCTGTGCGCGCCCAAGGGGCAGGGGGATATGCTGCTGGCCGCCCATGCCCAGGGGGGCGGAGTGCCGGGGCTGCTGGCGGTGACGGAGGATTCTCCGCCGGAAACCTGGGATCTGGCCGCGGCCTACGCCCTGGCCGTGGGTTGCCTGCACGGTGGCGGATTCGTCACCGATTTCCGTTCCGAATGCGTCAGCGACCAGTTCGGCGAGCAGGTGGTCCTGTGCGGCGGGGTGATCGAACTGCTGCAGGCGGCTTTCCAGATCATGATCGAAAACGGCTATGGCGAGGAGAACGCCTACTTCGAGTGCGTGCATGAGTTGAAGCTGATCACTGATTTGTTGCATCGGTATGGTGTGGACGGCATGCGGCGCAAGATCAGCGGCACCGCCGCCTACGGCGGGTTGACCCGGGGGCGCCGGATCATCACCGACGAGGTGCGCGAGCGCATGCGCGGCATCCTGCGGGAGATAGAATCGGGCACCTTTGCCCGGGAGTTCCTGGCCCGGCACGCGGATCCGGAACAGGGCACCACCGCCCTAGCGGAGCGTGAAGCCGCCTCACCCCTGGCCGTGGCCGGGCGCAAGGTTCTGCCCCGTCTGCATCCCGAAGAGGAAAACCATGAATGATCCCCGGATCCCGCCGGAAGCGGCGCCAGCGGCCCAACCCCCGACGCCCCAGACCCCGACGCCCCAGACCCCGCCGACTCCAGAGCCCCCGGATTTCCTGCCCGGCCGTCTGGTGGATCTGCTGATCCGTCCCACCCGGCTCATGGCCCACGTGGCCCGCCGACCGTGCTGGTGGCAGGTCGGTTTGCTTCTGCTGATTCTCAACGGCGTGGCCACCACCTGGGTGACGCCCATCATGGTGGCGGAAATGCGCGAGGATATCGCCTCGCGCACCTTGCCCGGCGGCTTGGATGGTGAGGCGCTGCTGCGGGAGCTGGACCAGACTTCCGAGGCGGTGGCCGAGAACAAGCTGGGCGCCGTGCTGGGCAACGGGCTGCAGACCTGGGCCATGACCATTTTGCTGAGCCTGATGCTGTACTTCTTTGCCCGGCTGGCCGAGGGGCAGGGCCGCATCCCGCAGGCCATGGGTATCGTGCACTGGGCGGCGCTGATCCCCTACGGGCTGGGCACCCTCATCAGGCTGCCGCTGGTGATGCTGACGGGGCAGCACACGCGCGTCACCTTCAGCGCGGCCGCCTTCCTACCGGAAGAGATGGTGGGCGGGAGGCTGTTCACCTTCCTGTCCTTCCTCACCGAGGTGACGCACTGGTGGGGGCTGGTCGTTATCATCATCGGTTTCGAGCGGATTTTCGGGATGCGGCGCCAGGCGGCCGCCTTGAGCGTTGTCTTGCCCTGGGCCCTGGCCACCACGGCCATGGCGGCTTTCCGCGCCCTCTTTGGTGTTTGAGCGTGAGACGGGAGAGATGATGGACAAGCTTTTCAAGGGGGCCCTGGATTTCAAGCGCCAGGACTTCAAGGACCACAAGGGGCTTTTCAGGGATCTGGGGCGAGGGCAGAAGCCTCACACCCTGTTCATCGGCTGCAGCGATTCTCGGGTGGTGCCCACCCTGATCACCAACACCCTGCCGGGCGAGCTGTTCATGGTGCGCAACGTGGCCAACATCGTGCCGCCTTTCGCGCTTTCAGAGAAGTTTATCGATACCGTCAGCACCATCGAGTACGCGGTGGCGGTCCTGGATGTGGACACCATCCTGGTCTGCGGCCACAGCAACTGCGGCGGCTGTCTGGCATTGCACGCGGATCCGGAGGATCTGGCGGATATGCCCAACCTGCAGCGCTGGCTGGCCATCAACAAGGATTTGCCGGCCAAGGTCCAGGAGCTGATGAAGGGGGGCAGCGTGGCGCAGCGCGAACGGCTGACCGAGGAACTGAATGTGCGCCGGCAGATGGAGCATCTGCTGACCTACCCTTTCATCCAGCAACGGGTGGCGGCGGGGGCGCTGAAGATCCTGGGCTGGCATTACATCATCGAGACCGGCGAGGTTTTCAATCTCGATGATGAGACGGGGCAGTTTGAATTAGTGGAAAAAGTCCCCAAAAACTAAAAATAAGTGGCCATTGGTCTCTTATTTTTGATCTAACAGTGCCTTTGTTGATTAAGTGATCGGTGACCTAGTGCCTACATATATAGATGTTTTTATCCACAGAAAAAACAAAATATGGCATAATTACAGGGTTGGTTCGTTGGCTTGCCATTCTCAGATGATGTCAGGGGCCCATGTGTTCGCATGGGCTGTCGGGGGCGGGGAATCGCTACCGTCAACTTTCCGAATCTGTTCGCCTAGGTGTTCTTTCCACATTCCCTAAGGGGGGAACCATGTTCCAATTGCGCCATTTCGCGCCTGCTGCCGTGCTGGGGCTTTGCCTGCTGGCCGTTCTTTTCGCCGCGCCGGCGGCCCAGGCTCTGGTGGATGCCCAGACCCATCGGTATGACGACGGCTGGGGTCCCGCGGGCCTGACGATGACCCGCTCCGGGGCCGATCGCATCGAACTGAATTTTTCGCTCGACCAGTGGTCTTTGGGCCAGATGGATGTCAACGGCCGCACCGCCAACACGGTGAAGATGCCCGGCGTCATGCTGCCCAACGACGCCGGCGCGCCCGATCTGCCCGGCCTGAGCCGCTTTGTGGCTCTGCCCGGCGGCGCCACCGCCACGGTGCGCCTGATCGACTCCCGGCGTGAGGTCTACTACGGAGTGGACCTAGCTCCCGCTCCGGTGATTCCCCTGGACACTGACGCCGGCCCCCTGGATTTCACGCGGAACCTGGACATCTACAACGAGGATGCCCTGTATCCCGCCAGTCCCGTCGTGGCTGACGGCATCGCTCCCATCCGTGGCGTGAACACCGCCATGCTGGGCGTGACCCCATTCCAGTACAACCCCGTGACCAAGGAACTGGTCGTGCATCGCGACATCCGGCTGGAGGTGGTCTTCGAGGGCGGCAACGGGCACTACGGCGAGGATCGCCTGCGCAGCCGCTGGTTCGATCCCATCCTGAAAGACATCTTCGTCAACCAGACCAGCCTGCCGGCGGTCCAGTACCCGGCGTCGGGCCAGGGCCGCACGCCCGACTTCGAGTACGTCATCATCTGCCCGCCCGTGGGCAGCTACACGGCCTGGGCGGATTCCCTGCGCCGGCACCGTGAAGAGCAGGGCATCAGCACCGGTATCTTCACCACCGCGGATATCGGCGGCAACACCACCACGGCCATCGAGGGCTTCATCGACGAGGCCTACAACACCTGGGACGTGCCCCCCGTGGCCGTCCTGTTGCTGGGTGATCACGGCACCGAGGCCACGGACATCATCGCCCCCGTCTGGGACAACTACTGCGTGTCCGACAACATCTACGCCGACGTCAGCGGCAATGACATGCCCGATGTCATTCTGGCCCGCATGACCGCCGACAACCCCACCAACCTGGAGACCTTCGTGCGCAAGGCTCTG
>PDQT01000279.1 GCA_002747875.1 bacterium DOLZORAL124_64_63 | reverse complement strand
CGATTCCAGCTATCCGGCGGTCCTGGACAACATCACCGCCATCGACAATGGGGCAGCGGGCCTGCGCCTGCGCACCAACCCCGGCAACATCCCCGGCAACATGTCGGGAACCGGCAACGGAATCAACGGCACCGTGGTGAACGGAGCTCTGGGCGGTCTGGACGAGAACAGCCTGTGGTCCTGGGGCAACAGTGAGGGCTTCCCGGTGGTGGTGGATAACGTGAGTCTTGCAACCGAAGATACTCTCAACGTCGCGGCCGGCGCGGTGGTCAAGTTCCTTGACGCGCAGGCCTACATCAGCATCTACGGCACGTTGACCTCTCCCGCCGGTGAGCCCACCTGGTTCACCTCCCTTGCGGACGACGCCCACGGTGGCGACACCAACAACGACGGCGACGCCACAGAACCTGAGAGGGACGACTGGGACGCGGTCTATATCTCTAGCGGCAGCATACTGGACATCAACGACACCTGGTTCGCCTACGGCGATGGAAATCTCAAAACCCATAACGGTCGTGCCCAGAGCGTAGCCTGGGATGGGGGCGGATCTGTCTACTCGGCCGGCGACGGCGCATACCTTGTTGTCGGAACAGTGGACATCACGGGCGTGCGGTTCCTGCATAACGGGCAAGATGGTCTCAATCTCAATCTGACCAATCCCGGCACCGCCATGGGCAACGAGTTCGTCGGCAACGGAGGCTATGCCCTCCGCACCACCGCAGACGTCAACGCCACCGACTGTTGGTGGGGCGATGCCACGGGACCGTACGACCCCACAGACGGCAACCCCGACTACAACCCCGGCGGTCTTGGCGGCCGGGTGTCCGACCTCGTGGACTATCGTCCCTGGGCCGCGACGGTCAGCCTCAACCAGGCCCCCGGTGCTTTCGACCTGCAGAACCCCGCTGACAACAGCAGCACGGCCGCGAGCCCAATCGCCTTCAGTTGGAGCCCCGCCTCAGATCCCGATGGCGACACGGTGAACTACACTCTCGAGGTTTGCCTGGACACCAGCTTCACGGGTGATGCCGTGGTTCTGCGCCGCGGAGACCTGAGCGCCACCACCGCTCAGATCATGGCCGACGACCTGCCCTCCGTAACCTGCTACTGGCGCGTGGTGGCCCGCGACGGCCGTTTCGGCATGACCATCTCGAACCCCGGCTACCGCACCCTGCTGCCCGCCGTGTCCGGCGTTGAGGACATGGTCGGCACGACCGTCGCCTTCGCGGCGCGTCCCATCTGGCCCAACCCCAGCACCTCGGTCAGCAATTTCTCGTTTTCCTTGCCACAGCAAGAGAACGTGAGCTTACGGGTGTACGACATGGCGGGCCGCTTGGTCCGGACGCTGGTGCAGGGCTCCGTTCCTCCCGGTGAGCATAGCGTGATCTGGGATGGTCGCGACCGCTCTGGTGGGCGCGCGGCCACCGGTCTTTATTTCTATCGCTTACAGGCTGATAGCGGTGAATTGGTGCGGCGTGTGGTTTTGATGCGCTAACCTGATCAGTCGTTACAGAACGGCCCCGGGGTACCTCTCACCGGGGCCGTTCTGTCATCACACCAACTACCGACCAATCATCTTGGTGGGATCAACCCAGGTATCGAACTCCTCGGCCGTCAAATACCCCAGCGCCAGCGCCGCTTCCTTCAGGTTGGTGTTCTCCTTGAAGGCCTTCTTGGCGATCTCGGCGGCCTTCTCGTACCCGATGTGGGTGTTGAGGGCGGTCACCAGCATCAGCGAATTCTCCAGGTTCTTCTGCAGGTTGACCGTGTTGGGCTCGATGCCCACGGCGCAGTTGTCATTGAAGGAGACACAGGCATCGCCGATCAGCCGCGCGCTCTCCAGCAGGTTGCGCGCCATCATGGGCTTGAAGACGTTCAGTTCGAAGTGGCCGTTGCTGCCGCCCACGTTGATGGCCACGTCATTACCCATGACCTGAGCGCAGACCATGGTCAGGGCCTCGACCTGCGTGGGGTTGACCTTGCCCGGCATGATGGACGAGCCCGGCTCGTTGGCCGGAATGCTCAACTCCCCGATACCGCTGCGGGGACCGGAAGCCATGATGCGGATGTCGTTGGCGATCTTCATCAGGCTGACCGCCACGGTCTTCAAAGCACCGGAAGCCTCGACCAGAGCGTCATGGGCCGCCAGGGCCTCGAACTTGTTGGGCGCCGAGACAAAGGGCAACCCCGTCAGGCCGGCGATCTTCTCGGCCACCAGGGGAGCATAACCCTCGGGGGTGTTGATGCCGGTACCGACGGCGGTGCCGCCCAGGGCGATTTCCTTGATGTGCTCCAGGCTGTTGCGGATGGCTCGCAGACCGTGGTTCAGCTGGGCCACGTAGCCGCTGAATTCCTGGCCCAGGGTCAGGGGCGTCGCGTCCATCCAGTGGGTGCGGCCGATCTTGACGATGCTGTCCAGCTCCGCGGACTTCTTCTGCAGCGTGTCGCGCAGCTTCTCGATGCCGGGAATGGTCGTTTCGACCAGCATCTTGTAAGAAGCGATGTGCATGGCGGTGGGGAAGGTGTCGTTGGAGGACTGGGACTTGTTGACATCATCGTTGGGATGAATCTGGCGCTCGCCCTCGCCCAGGGTGTTGCCTTCGATGACGTGGGCGCGATTGGCGATGACCTCGTTCATGTTCATGTTGGACTGGGTGCCGGAACCGGTCTGCCAGACCACCAGGGGGAACTGGTCGTTCAGTTCGCCGGCGATGATCTCGTCGCACACCTGAGCGATCAGCTTGGCTTTTTTGCCGTCCAGAACGCCCAGCTCGGCGTTGGTCAGAGCGGCGGCTTTCTTCAGATAGGCGAAGGCCTGGGTGATTTCCAGGGGCATCTTGCCCGAACCGATGCGGAAATTCTGCAAGGAGCGTTGCGTCTGGGCGCCCCAGTACTTGTCGGCAGGCACTTTGACGGGCCCCATTGTGTCTTTTTCGGTGCGAAAGGTCATGAAAATCTCCTTAGCGTGCAGGTGAGCGGCATCTGAACAGATGCGGAATATTAGCAGAAAGGGAGAGGGATCGAAAACTTTATTCAAGTGGGTTTATCCCTCAACAGCCCCGCGCAGATTCTCTGACGCCTGGCACGGGCTGTGATGAAAAAAATTTTCCTAAACACGGCATTGCCCTGCACCGCCTTTCGACAACGCGGAAATTCTTACTTTCCCACAAGGATGACAAATGTTTTCAACCCCAAGCTTCTCAGGAGTGCGGAAACCCATTTGGTAAATATCCGACTGATTCACACAACTTCAAATTCAACAGTGCCTTATGCGCGATCTTAAGGCATTGAAACAGCATATTCTTTTGCGCGCGGATTGTCACAAAAACAACACGGAATTAGCTCCGCCTAAACGATAATTTAATATCGATTATTGCTGTTGACGTTTGTTGAAAAACTCCATTAATTGCCCATCGCATTAGGCCCATAGGGGGCTTAATCGTGACATGATTCCAGATCTTCCGGGCAATGCTCCCGGTGACGAGGAGGCCTTCAGATGAACGAGAATGCTAAAAAGCTTATACGACGGACCGTATTTCTGGGATTGACCCTGGTGGCCCTGACCAGCGCCACGTTCACCCAAGCACAGACCACTCGCGAGCTCATGGACAAGGTCGACGTCCTGACCGAGGAAGTTGCGGAACTTCGGCAACAGCTGAATCTCCCCGCCACTGAAGAAGAGCGGCAGGCCAGCGTCTACGGGATGAGCCCCGTGGCCGCCAAGGTCTATGGCGCCAACCGTGGTCTGTCCATCGGTGGTTACGGTGAGTTCTACTACAAGAACAAGCTGGACGAGGGCCAGCACAACTCCGGTGATTTCTATCGCTTCATCACCTACGTCGGCTACAAGTTCAACGATCGCGTGATCATGAACACCGAGATCGAGCACGAGCACGCCACCACTTCCGGCAACTACGCCGGCAAGGGCGGCAGCGTGTCCGTGGAGTTCTCTTACCTCGACTTCCTGATCCAGGAGTCCTTCAATCTGCGGATGGGTAATCTGCTTATGCCCATGGGTTTCCTGAACACCCTGCATGAGCCCGTGTTCTACCACGGCAACCTGCGCCCCTCCCTCGAGAAGTACATCATCCCCACCACCTGGCGCGAGCTGGGTATCGGCGCCCACGGTTCCTTCGCCGAGAACTTCACCTACGCCGCCTACATCGTGAACGGCCTCGATGGCAACGATTTCGGTTCCTCTGGTGTTCGTGGCGGCCGACAGAAGGGTAACCGCGTGGCCTTCGACGATCTGGGCCTGCTTGCGGCCCTGGATTGGGAACATGAGGGTGTCTTCTGGCTTGGTGGCTCTTTCTACAAAGGCGGCGCCGACCACAACGGCATGACCAACTCGGATCTGGCTGAAATTACCGTCAGCAACTGGATCGGTGAAATGCACGCTCAGTACCGGAACAAAGGTTTCCAGGGTCGCGCCATGTTCGCCACCGCCGGTATCGATGGCGCCGAAGAACTGGGTACCGCTCTGGATAAACTGATCCCCAAGACCCAGAGGGGTTTCTACGTGGAGGCGGCTTACAACATCGCTCCCATGATCTTCGAGAACCCGTCCTTCACCCTGACGCCCTTCGTGCGTGTGGAGGACCTGGCCCTGCAGAACTCCATTCCCAACATTCCCGATGGCTCCGGTGGTTACTACGCGGCCAGCCCCTCCAAGGACATGACCATCTGGGTTATCGGCCTGGAGACCAAGCCTCACGACCAGGTCGTCGTGAAGCTGGACTACGTCAAGACTTCGACCGAAGCCGACCAAGACCCCAGCGATGAGATCCGTTTCGGCGGCGGCTTCGCCTTCTAGGAGTATTCCATGCGCACACGCACTCCCTTTGCGGTTAGTGCAGAAGTGAAGACGGTGGCGATCCTGACATTTGTCGGGATCGCCATCTTCGCTACCGCCTCCGCCGCCGCGGTCTACCATAGTCGTGAATCGGCCCTGGAGCTGGCTTTCGGCCAAGACGCAGAGGTCACCTCCCAGGAGCTTTTTCTCAGCAAGCAAGAGCAGGCGGCCGCCGGCAAGCTGGCCGGCAGCGACATCCCTTCTCGCCTGATCCGGCGCTACGAAGGTCGCCAGGACGGCCAACTACTGGGTTACGCCTACTTCGAAACCCACCTGGTGCGCAGCCTCCCCGAGACATTGATGATCGTTGTCGATCCCGAGGGTCGCGTCATCGGCGTTCATATGCTAGCCTTTCACGAACCTGAGGAATACCTGCCTCGGGACTGGTTCATGGAACAGTTCGCCGGTCGCGAACTGGATAAGCGGCTTTCCGTGCGGACCGATCTGAAGGGCATTGCCGGGTCGACGTTCACGGCCATCGCCATCAACGGGGGTGTGCGGCGTGTGCTGGCCACCCACCAGACCCTGAACGCTCGAACAGCCGGGAGGCATTGAAATTGCAAGTATTGAACACCGGTCAGTGGCAACGGCGCGGCTTGATGCGGCTCATCCTGGGCATGTTTCTCATCTACATGTTCTTTTTCTGGATCACCAATTGGGGCCTCTGGCTGACCAAGATGTCCTTCGATCCCCAGGTCATCGCCATCTATTATCTGGGCGACACCGCCAGTGAGTTCGGCCTGCCGCCACGTCCCCTGGGAGCGATGTTCGAGCACAGCCATCAGCACCTCTTCGCCATGGGAATGCTGCTGCTGACACTGACCCACCTGGTGATCTTCCTGCCCATTCCCATGCGCGTCAAAGGGCCCCTGGTCATGGGCACTTTTGTGGCAGCCTTGCTGGAGCAGGGGGCAGACTGGATCATCCGCTTCGGCGGCGCCCAGTTCGCCTGGCTCAAAATTGCCGCCTTCCTGGCCTTGCAGATCATCTTGCTGGCGCTGATCGTGGCGCTGCTGGTGGGCATCATACGCCCCATGTCCAGCAAGCGCGCCGGACCCGGCACCCCCCAGGCCATGGTGCAGGGACGCCAGAGCTAGATGCTGCGGCCCGGCCTTGTCCTGCTCCTGGTCCTGCTTCTTTCTCCCGTGGCCCGGGCCGACGAGTTCATGACCCGGACCCGCTGGGTGATGGGGACGTATCTGCGCATCCACCTACCTGCCGATCGCGCTGACCTGGATACGCTCTTCCGTTCCTGCTTCGATATGGCCCAGCAATGGGACAACCAGTTGAGCCCCTGGCAGGACACCGCGCCGCTGACCAGGCTGAGCCATGCCGCGGGCCGGTGGATCGCGTTACCGGCAGACGTCATGGCCTACCTGGAACGCGCCAAAGGGGACGCGCGGCGATCAGGAGGATTGTTTGACATCACCCTGACTTGGGAAGGTTCCGCGGCCATGGAATTGGATCCTGAGCGGGGCCGGGCGCGCGTACCGCGGGATCTGGGCCCTCTCGATCCGGGTGGCGACGGCAAGGGCGTGGCCCTGGACGCCATGGCGGAAATCCTGCGCGGCGCCAAGGTCACGCAAGGGTTGATCGATTTCGGTGGCTCGTCCTACCTGGCGCTGGGAAGCGGACCGGAGGGCCGGGGATGGCCCGTGGCCTTGACCGGTGCCGGCGGCCAGTGGCTGGGTACCCTGCGTTTGCGGGACACGGCCCTGAGTGTTTCCAGCACCGTGCAAAGGCGCCGGCAGGAAGACGGCACGGTGCAGGAGAAGTTCCATCTGATCAATCTCACAACGGGAGAACCTGTCCGCGCCCGCCGCGCGGCGGTGGTCCTGGCCGCTTCGGCCACGGAAGCGGAGGTGGCCAGCACGGTGGCGGCCATTACTGGCGAGGTCGACCTGGAGGGTTTCCCTGCCGTCAGCGTGGGCATATTCGACGAGGCCAATCCCACGCCCGCAACGCGAGGTCGTTTCACGCTGTTTTTCGAGCCGTTGGAGTGAGTCACCAGGCGCCTGGCCACTCCTCCCGTCACCCAACTATCAAAAAAGAGCCTGCCCCCCAAAGAGAACAGGCTCCCCAAACAACAAACTCCGACCAGGACCGGAATCAACCATTCCCCCGCGCGGGAACCTTATGAATCCACTCCGGATGCAACTCGCTGCACCCCGTGTGGATCCCCGTCAAAGTCTCCCGCAGCTTCCTCGTGATCGGCCCTTCCGCGCCGTCGGCGATCTGGTGATCAGCCCCCTGGTAGTGGATGACCCCCACGGGCGTCACCACGGCCGCCGTGCCGCAGGCGAACACTTCCTTCAGCTTGCCGCTGTGCGCGTCCTCGCAAATCTCCGCAATGGGCGGATGCACTTCCTGCCAGTTGTAGCCCATATCCTTCAGCAGCACGCCCACGCTGTCCCGGGTCACACCATTGAGAATGGTGTCGCCGGTGGGCGCCGTGATGATCCGGTCCTCGTAGACGAAGGCGATATTCATGGCCCCCATCTCCTCCACCGTCTTCTTCTCCTTGGCGTCCAACCAGATGATCTGGTCAAAGCCATCGGCCTGAGCCTGCTGGATGGGCAGCAAAGCCGCGGCGTAGTTGCCGCCGGTCTTGGCGTACCCCACGCCACCGGGAGCCGAGCGCACATAACGCTCCTCCGCGCGCAGACGCAGGGGGGTGATACCGCCGGAGAAGTAGCTCCCCACCGGGCCGATGATGATGAAGAAGATATAGTCCGTGCTGGCCTTCACACCCAGCCCCACCTGGGTGCCCATCATGGTGGGACGGATGTACAGGGCGCTGGGGCTGCAGGGCACCCATTCGCGGTCCAGATCGATGAGGGTGTCCAGAGCCTCCAGGAACAGGTCCTCGTCCACGGTGGGCATGCACATGCGCTCGCTGCTCAGGGTGAAGCGGCGGATATTCTTGTCCGGCCGGAACATGTGCACACTGCCGTCCTCGGGGTTCCTGTAGGCCTTCATGCCCTCGAATATTTCCTGACCGTAGTGCAGCACCTTGACCGCCGGGTCCAGGGTGAAGGGGCCGTAGGGCTTGATCTCCGGGGAGCCCCAGGCGCCATTCTTGTACTCCATGATGAACATGTGGGGAGTGAAGATGCTGCCGAATCCGAAATCGCCCGTAGGCACGGGCCGGGGATTGGGGTTCCGTGTGATCTTGATAGTCATCCCGATCTCCTCTGGGTGGTTGGGCCGTCGGTCGCACAGGGCACCGGGGACCTGAAAAAAGGGGCAAAATCGCCCGGATTCGGGGGGATTTATTGCTCCCAATTTGGCGCATGGCAAAGCCGAAATCAAGACAGGTGGGCCGTCTTTCCCGACCACGACCAGAAGACAAAAAGAAACCCGGATGATCCGTTCGCCCATGGATCATCCGGGTTGGGGGGAAGCAGTGAAGCCGGGTTCGCCCTTCCAGCTTCACTGCTGGGGAAATCCGGCCCCTCGCTCAATGGCCGGATTGGGAGGCGTTATGTCTACCCGGTTGCAATCTTGGTGCCAATCCCCTGACAAAATTACATTCACATAGTTCCCAAATGGTTACAAGAATATCTCTTTTTTTTTACGAAATTTTGGTGCCCCAATCCCTGCAAAGTGTCCCATGAATGTGTCCCATGGCGTCACAATAGCAGGACAGTGAGACACTTCGGGAGACTTGATCCACATTCTCATTTAGCCCCAAAGCATCCCCTTGTCGCCAAAAATCCTGGCCGGTCGGGCACGGGCTTGGGTCTCGGAGGGTTCCGTTTTGCCAAATCATGTTTC
>PDQT01000117.1 GCA_002747875.1 bacterium DOLZORAL124_64_63 | reverse complement strand
GTCTGGGGAGCGGCGACCTGAAGGCGGGGAATCCGAAGGGGAGCAGTCCGAAGGGGAACAGTCCGAAGGCGAACAGTCTGAAAACGGGCAGTCTGAAGGCCAGCAGTCCGAAAACCAGCCCGGCGGTGAGCAACCCTCTGCCGAGGAATTGGCCCGCCGCCAGGAGGCCCTGGCCCAGGAAATGGAGCAGCTGCGGGAGAAACTGGAGCAGGCCCTGGCCGAGCTGCAGGAGCAGGACGCGAACGACGGGCGGCAGGATGACCCGGGCAGCGAGGAAATGCGGCAGGCCCTGGAGCAGGCCCTCAAGCAGATGGAGCAGAAAGACAGCCAGGGCAGCATGGACCAGGCCGGCGAGCAGTTGGCCCAGATGAACCCCGAGATGGCCGCCCAGTTGCAGGAACAGGCCCTGCGGGACCTGGGCTCCCTGTACCACGTCATCCTCAAGACCCAGAGCGCCATGCAGGCGGCCATGGACAATCGGCAGACCTCCAGCCTGCGGCGGTTGGCGGCGGATATGCTGACGCTCTCGGGACGACAGGAGGCCATCGCCGAGCGCATCCCCGCCCGTATCCGGGAGGTGCGCTCGCTGGATCTGACGCGCGGCCAGCATCGGGTGCAGTTGGCGGCCATCGGGGCCCGGGATCGGCTGTCCGATCTGACGGGGCAGAACCCCAACCGCATCATGCGGCTGCTGGAGGACCTGGACGGTATCATCGAGACCATGGGCGAGGCCTTGCGGGGCCTGCAGGAGAATCGGGCCGGCACCGCCCGCAAGGCCGCCAGCGGTAGCCTGGGCCAGACCAACCGTCTGGTCATCAGCCTCTTGACGGAGGCGCAGATGAGCAGCAGCAGCGCCGGGGGAAGCGGGGAGCAACAGCAACAGCAGATGTCCCTCAGCGAGCAGCTCAAGTCCATGGCCAAGGACCAGGCCGAACTGAACGCCCTGACCGAGCAGATGCGCCAGATGCTGGCCAATCGCGGCCTGAGCCAGCAGACGCGGGCGCAGATGAAACGTCTGGGCGAGAGCCAGGGCGAGCTGGCCGGCCGCATGCGGGAGCTGGACGAGGAAGTGGCCGGCCGGCCCGACGGAGAACGTCTGCTGGGCGATCTCGGCGCCCTGGGCGACCTGATGGAGACCATCGGCCAGGAGGTGGAGTCGGGGTTGGTCAGCGAGGAAACTCTCATCCGGCAGGAGCGCATTCTGAGCCGGATGCTGGACGCGCGCAACAGCGTGCGCCAGCGGGATTACAGCTCGCGCCGGGAAAGCCGCACCGCCGAGCGTCTTTACGATCCGGAAAGCGGCCGGCTGGGTCAGGATGGGGCCGGTGGCCCCGACGATCCCTTCGATCTGCGCTACCAGCCCCTGGAGAAGGCCCCGCAGGAGTACCGCCACCTGGTGCGGAAGTATTTCCAGGCCCTGGAGGAGCTACGGCGCCAGATGCCGTCCCAGCCGCCGTCCCAGCCGCAGCCCCGGGAGGTGCCCTAGATGAGTCTGCGCCACACCCGCGGTGGGCTGCTGGTGTCGGGGTTGACGCTGGCCCTGTTGCTGCCCCTGTTGCTGGCTGCGCGCCCGAGCCCGGCCCAGGATGCGCGCCCCGTGCCGCGCGCTTCCCAAGTCACGCCCCATTCCCTGACCGATTTGCGCCGCCGGCTGGTGGAACTGGATCGTCTGCTGACCCTGCGCAGCGTCGGCAGGGCGGAAAAGCTGCTGGAGGATCTGTCCTTGCACAGCCCCCTGGCGGGGGAACTGATCCCCCGCCGCATCCGCCTGGCCCAGTTGCGGGAAGACCATCGGCAGGCCGTGGATCTGGCGCGGCAGGCCCTGCGGGACGATCCCGAAAATTCCGGCCTCTGGCGCTCCCTGACGGCCGGCCTGCTGGCCGTGGATGAGCCGGATTCGGCCAGGATGGCGGTGGAGCGCTTCATCGGCACCAGCATCAATCCGCGCAGCAGCGGCATGGTGGCCGTGGAGCTTTTCCAGGGGGCGGATCGTCCCGGGCTGGCCGTGGCCCTTATCGACAGTCTGCGCGCAAGCTTGGGCGATGAGCATTTCCTGGCCCGCCAGAAAGCCGCGGAGCTGCTGGCTCTGGACCGGGAACAGGAGGCCGCCGACGAAGCCGTGGCCGATCTGCGCTACAATCCCTTCAATCTGGCCCTGGTGCGTACCGAACTGCTGGAAGACGGCTCCATGGACGGGCATCTGGAAAAATTTCTGGAACGCCTGGACGCGCGATCGCGCGATCCGCAACGGCGGGTGGTCGAGATCCTGCTGGCGGCCAATCTGCTTCTGGTGGACGGGCAGGCGGAACCGGCGGTGACGCGGGTGCAGCCCCTGCTGAAGGCGCGCGGCAGCACGCGGACCTGCCTGCAGAACGCCACCACCCTGGTGCGGGAGTTGCCCCTGCTGGCGGAGGACGAGGCGCGCCGGGCCGAGGCCGCGGCCACGGCGGATTACCTGCTGGCTGTCCTGGGCCGAATCACCGATGAGCAGAACGACGATCCCAACCTGCGCAAGCGCGCCGCCGACCATCTGGCCGCCGTTTGCGAGACGGCCCTCGAGCACCGGATCCTGGGGGCCGACCCGGCGGCGGCCGCCGACCGCTTCGGTGATCTCCTGGTCCAGGTGGCCCGGGCCAATCCCCAGAGCGAACACCTTTACAGCTCGCAGATCAAGCTGGCGGTCTACGTGCGCGACCAAATGGGCCGGCCCCGCGCCGCGGCCCGTCGTCTGGAGAGCCTGTTGCTGGATCTGGACATGCCTCTGCCGGGCGTGGCCTTGGTGCGCCTGACCCTGGGCGAATGTTATCTGGCGGCGGGGGATACGTCCCGCGGGCGCATCGTCCTGACACGTCTGGGGCGCGAACCCCGGTTCCGCGAGGCCGGCGGGCACGCCCATTACCATCTGGCCCGGCTGGATCTGGCCCAGGGGCATCTGGCCACGGCCCAGGATCGTTTCGCGGTGGTGGCCCTGGACAACCCCGCGGCACCCTACGCCAACGACGCCCTGGAACTGGGCCTGGCCATCGCCGAGGAAATGGACAACCCCAGCGGCGGGCCGGACTTCATGCTGCTCTACAGCCAGGCCGTATATTACGACCTGGTGGCCCAGCCACAGAAGCGGATCGAGGCCCTGGAGAATTTCATCGCGGCGGGTCTGGAGCGCCTGGACATGGCCGAGCCTCAGCACCTGCTGGAGCGTGCCCGCTGGGATCTGGCCCAGGCCCATGTGGCGGCTGGTCGCCCGGCCGACGCGGTGGCCGTGTGCCGGGACATCGTGCGGGACCATCCGGACGGCCGCTTCCCCGCCGAGGCCCTGATGCTGCAGGGCCGCCTGCTGCGCGGTCTGGGCCATGAGGCGCGGGCCCGCTCCGCCCTGGAACAACTGCTGGTCCAGTATCCCGATTTCCTCTTCGTCGACGACGCGCGCGACATCTTGCGGAGCCTCCCATGAACAGAATGCTGACCGCCTTGCTGCTGATGTTGACGATGGCCGCCCCGGCGATCGCCAAGCCTTACCTGCTGGTGCCCATGGACCTGGACCAGCGGAACCATCTGCGGGCCTACGGCGTGGCGTTCCACACCTTGCAGGCGGGGGACAAGGTGAACTGGCTGCTCAACTACCGCGGCGGCTCTTTCCTCATGGACGACACCCCGCGCGCGCGCCTGGACGCCCGGCTGCAGGGCGTCAGCTTCGAGACCGTCGGCGAGGCCGAGGTGCAGGGGATCCGGCAGATCGTGCAGCAGGAGAACATGGATGAGGTGTTGCTGGAAAAGCCGCCCCGGATCGCCATCTACAGCCCGCCCAACAAGCAGCCCTGGGACGATGCCGTGACCCTGGCCCTGACCTATGCCGAGGTCCCCTACGATGTGATCTACGACGAGGAGATTCTGCGCGGCGACCTGAACGACTACGACTGGCTCCATCTGCACCACGAGGATTTCACGGGCCAGTACGGAAAGTTCTATGCCAACTTCGGGCTGGAACAGTGGTACCTGGATCAGCAGCACCAGACCGAGGAGATGGCCCGTGGCCTGGGCTTCGCGACGGTGTGGGAGCTGAAGCACGCGGTGGCCGCCACCATCGCCGAGTACGTCCAGGGGGGCGGGTTCCTGTTCGCCATGTGCTCGGCCACGGACACCATCGACATCGCCCTGGCCTGGCTACATACCGACCTGGTGGCCGCGCCCTTCGACGGCACGCCGTATGATCCCGGCTACCGCGACCAGAGCGATTTCGGCAACACCTTCGCCTTCCAGGACTTCAAGCTGGTCACCAATCCCATGATGTACGAGTTCAGCACCCTGGACAGCAGCAACTACTCCCAGATGCGCGGCGCCGAGGCGGATTACTTCACCCTGTTCGCCTTCGCGGCCAAGTACGATCCGGTGCCGGCCATGCTGACGCAGAACCACGTCAACGTGATCAACGGGTTTCTGGGGCAGACGACGGGCTACTTCCGCAAGCATCTCAAGCGGTCGGTGGTGGTGCTGGCGGCGGTGGACGGCACCGACGAGGTGAAGTACATCCACGGGCGCCGCGGGCAGGGCACCTGGACCTTCCTGGGCGGGCACGACCCGGAGGATTACCAGCACCGCGTGGGGGACCCGCCGACGGATCTGGATCTTTATCCGACCTCGCCGGGGTATCGGCTGATTCTGAACAACGTGCTGTTCCCGGCGGCGCGCAAGAAACCCCGCAAAACCTGATGGCCGGCGCGGGTTATTCCGCCCGCCTCAGCCGGAAAACGTCCCGGTGCGGCAGCCGCAGCATCTGCACATCCACGATGGTGGTGCGGAAGGGCTGGATCAGTTCCTGGACCTGCTTGGCCGTCAGCCTGATGCGCACGGGCAGGTAGGCGATCTGCCGACTACGCGGCTCGTACCCCGTGATCTCGAAATCCAGCGGGGCCACCTCCCGGAGCCGGTCGGTGATTTTCAGGTTGCCGTCCGATCCCTTGTACCGCTGGGTGCGCAGGTAGTAGAGCACCGTGCCCCGGTGCTTACGGTTGATGTGCTTGTCCTCGATCATGTCCTCCAGCCTGGTGCGGTTCGCGCCCCCGCCGCTGCGGAAAGTCAGATCGAATTCCTCCACCGGATCGCCGAACTGGTCATTCAGCCGGAAAACCAGCTGCGAGTGCCCTTCGTACTGATGATGCAGATCCCAGTGCTGCTGGCCCTTGCGCCGGCCTATTCTGCGCTGGGTGTCGTCGGTCACCTCCTGCCAGGCGCGCGCCACGTCCCGGTACTCTTCGTCGCTGCTCACGGCCAGGGCCTGCCGGAGCAGGGGCAGGACGCGGTCCCTGTTGTCCCGGCCCTTGAGGATGCCGATATCTTCGCCCATGTGGGCCGTTTCGTACACCAGAGCAAAGGGGATGGGCACGCGCTCCGTGGCCAGGCGGACGGCCTGCCGGGTGTACCAGTCGGGCCGCACCTTCTCGTCTTCCAGACGGCTGTGGATGGCTTGCTGCAGCTCCCGCACCTCCAGCTCGAAGGCCTCCGGCGTGGGCACCAGACGCACGTAGTTGAAGTTCAGGTTCCCGGCACTGGTGCGCACCGTGTTGTCGGAGGAATCCTCCTTCAGGTAACGCACGGGCACCAGGCGCAGCAGCTTGAGGGTTTGTGAACCGATGGCGCAGAACTCGCGCACTCCGTAGTCGGCCAGGATGTCGTAGCCCGGCTGCAGGAAATGCCGGTGCAGGTCGATGGTCTTGCTGCTGCCGAATTCCAGGGCGTCCAGGACGCGCACTCCGGCGTCGGTGCCTTGGAAAATTTGCCGGTACCAGCGGGCCAGCACCCCGCGCCCGATGTGGGCCAGGCCGCTGCCGAAATTGGCGCCGGCCAGGTGCACCAGGTTCCGGATGGGTGCCGGGCGGGGCGCGTACAGTCGCAGCCAGTTGCGCACCACCAGAGCGCCGGTGCTGTGGATGATGACATGGAAACCACTGTCCAGCAGGTGGCGGAATTGCGGGCTGCGCAGGGCGCGCTCCATGGCGAAGCTGACATCGTCCAGGGCGATGCCGTCGCTCAGGCTGATCCAGCGGCTGAGATTGATCTCGTGCACCGGCCGGGTCCCCAGGACGCGGCGCAGATCCGCGGGTAGGGAACCGTATATGTCATTGTCGGCATTGTCCGCGCCCTCGGAACTGTAGCCGTGGATCAGGACGATGGGCAGGGCGGTTGGGGACGTGGGCATGGTGCGGCTCCGATCCGGGATGGGGCTCCTTCACCGGTGGGTGGCCGGGAACGCAGGGCGCTCCCGGCCACGGCCGGAGTGATGTGTCGCGGAGGATAGCACATGCGGTGGGCGGGGGCTTGTGCTGATCAGCGTTTGTTGCTGTTCCTCCGTCGGGGCTGGGAGGGCCGGGCGTTGCGCCGGTTGGCGCGGTTGGCGCCGATGGCGGGCGCGGCGGCGGGGGTCTGAGTTTGGGCCTGGTCCGGGAAACCGGCCACCTCTTCGCGGCGGATGGGCTGGCCGATCCTGCGCTCGGTGGCCTTCAGCCAGCTCAGGTCGTTTTCCGTAACGAAGGTGTAGGCGCGACCGGTGGCCTCGCTGCGCCCGGTACGGCCGATGCGGTGGGTGTACTGTTCCGGCGTGTTGGGCACATCGAAGTTGATCACGTGGCTGACGCCGCTGACATCGATGCCGCGCGCCGCGATATCCGTGGCCACCAGGATGTCGAAGCGGTGATCGCGGAAGCCGCCCATGGCCCGGTCCCGCTGGGACTGCGAGAGATTGCCTTGCAGGTCGGTGGCGCGGTGGCCGGCTTTTTTCAACTGGCCGGCCAGGCGCTTGGCCCGGTGCTTGGTGCGGGTGAAGACGATGGCGCGATGGCTCCGCGTCTGTTCCAGCATGTGGAGCAACAGCGGGCGCTTGCGCTGTTCCGCCACGCGCACCAGCCCGTGATCGATGGTGGCGGCCGGCGCGGTGCCCGCCAGGTCCACCACGTGGGGCTCGTGCAGCAATTCGTCGGCCAGCTTGCGCAGTTGAGCGGGCATGGTGGCGGAAAACAGCAGGTTCTGGCGTTCCTGGGGAATGGCGCCCAGGATCTTGCGCACGCCGGGCAGGAAGCCCATGTCGAACATCTGGTCCGCCTCATCCAGCACCACGCCCTCGACCCCACCGAGGTCCAGATAGCCCTCCTGCATGAGGTCCAGGATACGGCCCGGGCAGCCGATCACGATTTCCGGCTGCTGGCGCAGCTGGCGGATCTGGCGGCTCTTGGGCACGCCCCCGAAGATGACGGCGGTCTTGAGCTTGGTATGGCGGGCCAGGGTGCGGGTTTCCGCGTCGATCTGGGTGGCCAGTTCCCGGGTGGGGGCCAGCACCAGGGCCTGGATGCCGCGCTTGCGCTCGCGCAGGATCCAGTCCAGCAGGGTCAGGGCAAAGGCCGCCGTCTTGCCGGTGCCGGTCTGGGCCAGGCCCAGCACGTCCAGTCCGTCCAGGCCGGCGGGCAGGGCCTCGGCCTGGATGGGACGCGGTTTCTCGAAACCGGCGTCGCGCACGCCGCGCTCCAGTAGAGGGTGCAGCCCGAAGCTACGGAAATCTGTGATCGGGGTGGTCTTCTTCTGGGGATTCTTGTTCTTGGACATACTGGTATCTACTCCGCAGCGCCTGCGCGGACAGACTCCGGCGGCGCGGTCGTTTTCTCCGACCCGTACAACAATAAGGGAAATGGAAAGCATGAAAAAAGACGTGATCTCGGACTGGGCAGTCGAGGTCCTGTTGTTCGCCGGGATCAGGCAGAGGGCCGTCTCCTGGACAACAAGTTAGCTGTTTTGGGGGAAATGGCCAGTGGGTTTGTTGTGGGGGGCGGGGGCTCAGTTGTTTTGAGGAGGGAGGCGGCTTGGGGGGGTGTGCGATTTGGGGTGTTTTTTTGTTTTGTTGGGTGCCCGCCGGCGGGTAGTTTTGGGTGGGCGGGGGGTGGCTTGTGGGGCTTGGTTTTGTGAATAATTGGTTTTTTAGCAATATTTTACTGGCGCTTTTTGGTTTTGTTTTGTATATTAGGCTTATCACTCCTCCCGTCCACTTATGCCAGAGATTGCCGAGGCCTGCCATGAGTATTATTGCTGTTGATTCTTTTGTTCCCGATCAGTATGCCGCCGTGGAGTTGGAGTTCTCCAAGACGCGGACGGGAGATTTTCTGCATCTGGCGCGGAAGCTGGAAAAGCTGCCCCGGTTGAAGAAGGAGATGGAAGAGGGGAAGATCGGCTATACCAAGGCGCGGGAGATCGTGAAGGTGGCTGATGAGAAGAATGAGAATCGTTGGCTGAACGAAGCCAAGAAGAAGAGCCGCCAGGAACTGCGCGAAACCGTGAAACGGGCCAAGCAGCGGGCCAGGCGGGAACGGGCGAAGAATCCGGCTCAGGGCGAATTGTTGGCCGGGCTCCATCTCGGCGGCGCGCTTCCCGTGGCTCTCACCCACAAGGTGACCTTCGAACTGACCAGCGAGCAGTTGGCCCATTTCGAGGCGCTGGTCGAGGCCATCGGCAAGGAGGGCGGCGTGGTGGCCGGTTCGGGCCGGGCGATCATGCTGCTGGAAGCCATGGCCTCGCTGGCGGGCCGGGCTGATTCAAGGGGCGTGGATACCCCCGAAGAGCCCCACACCCAGATCCACGTCCATCACTGCCCCGAATGCGAAAAATCCCATGTCACCACCAGCCGTGGGGAAACCGAACTCACCCCGGCCGAATACGAGAAACTGGCCTGCGATGCCCGCGTCGCCACCGGGGACGGCCCCAACAAATCCACCATCCCGCCCAGTACCCGCCGGCGGGTACTGGCCCGCGACCAACACCGCTGCCAAGCGCCGGGCTGCCCTCACACCCGCTTTCTGGAAATCCACCACATCATCCCGCGCCATCAAGGCGGCACCAACGCCGAAGAAAACCTCACGACCCTCTGCGGCGCCTGCCACCAACGGGCCCACGAAAAACAAAAAAACGCCCGGGGGAAGAATCACCAGACGGACGCGAAACCCAAAGAACGTTGACCCGGATCATTCATGAACGCGAGGCCACAGGACGCGAACGCCCCGCGCGCCTTCTTCGACATCCCCGCCGGTTTCTGCTTGCCGCGCGCCGCTGGTGGCGGCAGGTGCCGAGCAGGGCCATATCTCCCTCCGCCGCGGCCCCCTCAGCAATCCCCTCTGCGCCTTCTCCCCACCAGCAACCGATGAGCCAGCACCCCCCAGGCCAGCAGGCTGATCCCCAACCACACCCAATCCATCGCCTCGATGGGTTGCGGTTCGGTCCGGATTTCATCCGACAGGTACATCAGCGTCAGGGCCAGGGCGTTGTGCCCCGCGTGGAAGATGAAGCAGACCAGCAGGCTGCCGGAAGCCTCGAAGAGGAAGGCCAGCGCCGCGCCCACGCCCACCAGCCCCAACAGCAGCCAGGGTTCCGCATGCACCAAGGCAAAGACCAGGGAGGAAAGCAGTCCCGCCTGCAGGGGGCCCCAGTAGCCGCTGGCCAGCCGGTGTAGCAGACCCCGGAAGACGATTTCCTCGCTCAGGGGACCCACCAGCACCACCGTGATCACCGTCAGCAGAATCCCCAGGGGAGAGCGCGGCAGGGCCTCCTGGAACATGGCGATGCGTTCGGGATCGCCCGGGAAAAGGCGCATGCTCAGTTCGACCAACAAGGAGGTGGGGACCAGGGCGGCCACCGCCAGCAAGGCCGGGACGATCATCATCGGCCAGGGCACCGGGCCCAGCTTCAGATCCCGAACGGGATCCCAGCCGTTTCTCCGGAAAATGATCAGCAGGGGGATGAAGACCCCCAGCATCTGCCCCGCCAGCACGGGCAGCACCAGGCCCGCGCCCAGCAGGTAGACCTGGATCTGGAAAAAAAAATTCCCCGACAGGAGCAGGAAGATGAGGCCCACGATCCAGGGCCGGCCGCGGTCGGTCCAGAGGCTTGGGGGCTGGTGGCCCCCTGGGGGCGAGGGCTGTTGGGGATCTTGGGGCTGTTGGGGATAGGGCATGGGCTCCGGTTTCCTTGTGCGATCGGGACGGTCTGGCATTAAAATGGGAAGCGCCCCCGGACCACGCAGACCTCACGCGGAAGAAGGTGCCTTGTGCAGAACCGAGCCATCGATGCGGTGATTTTCGATCTGGATAATACCCTCACGGACTTCATGTTGGCCAAGGAAAATTCGGTGCGCGCGGCCGTGGACGCCATGATCGACAGCGGGCTGCCCCTGCAACACCAGGAGGCGGTGGACCGCGTCTTCGCCCTGTACAAGGAAATCGGCATCGAGCACCAGAAGGTTTTCAACCTTTTTTTGGAGCAGATCGTGGGTAGGGCGGATGATCGCATCCTGGCCGCCGCGGTGGTGGCCTATCGCCGGGCCCGGGGCGGCTCGCTGGTGCCCTATCCCCATGTGAAATTCGTTCTGAACCAGCTCATCAAGCGGGGCTACAAGCTGGCCGTGGTCAGTGACGCGCCGCGCTTCGAGGCCTGGCTCAGG
>PDQT01000276.1 GCA_002747875.1 bacterium DOLZORAL124_64_63 | reverse complement strand
GGCGGAGATTGCCCGCGGTCTGCATCGTCGCACCGGAGCCCTGGAATTCAAGCACGGCCAGGAAGCCGTCACCGAGGCCGACCGCCGCATCGAACAACTGCTGCGCCGGCGCATCGGCGCCGCCTTTCCGGACGACCTGATCGTGGGCGAGGAGTACGGCGGCCCCGAAGAGGGGAACATGCCGGGGCGGCGGGTCTGGCAGATTGACCCCATCGACGGCACCCTGAACTATGCCCTGGGCCTGCCCGCTTATTGCACCAGCCTGGCGCTGGTCCAGGATGGCCAGGTCCTGGCCGCCTGCATCCATCAGCCGCCCACCGGCGACACCTTCACCGCCCTGCGCGGCGCGGGCAGCTTTCTGAACGGCGAGCGTAGGCGGCTGCGCCCCTGCGCCTCGCTGCGGGAGGCGGTCTTCAGCTTCCAGCTCAAATCCGGGGGCGCCGTCATGGCGGAGGCCGAGCGGCAGCATCGGCTTTGCCTGTCCGTGATGAAGGTGCGCCGCGCCGGAGCGGTGGCGCTGGAACTGGCCTGGGTGGGGGGCGGTCTGTACGATGGCCTGCTGGGGAGCTTTGCCGGTCGCGTGCCCGCCTGGGACGTGGCGGCGGGGTTGCTGCTTTCTCTGGAGGCGGGGGCCGTGGCCACCGATTTCCAGGGCCGTCCCTACCGGTTGGGCGGTCCGGAAATTCTGGTGGGCGGCGAGAAGGTGGTCCAGGAGATGGTGGCCCTGCTGGCGCGCCTGGATGACGCCTCGGACTGAATGATCGCCCATTTCTATAGCTACTTAGAGATACTGCAACGACAGGCTGCCATACCCGCGCAGTCCGTAGCTGAGCCAGGCGGGGTGGTCCGCGCCAAGCTCCTGCCGGATGAGCCGGCCCGCCTGCCACACGGCCGCGCCGGCGCACCAGCCGTCGGCCAGATTGCGGTACAGGTAGGAAGCGAAGATACGCGCGGGGCGGCTGAAGATGGGGACCAGCGGGCCCACGAAGGTGCTGGCGCCCGCGTCGGTGAAGCGGGGCCCCAACTCAGGCAGGGCGCGGTGGCTGTTGCTGACGACCAGGGGCGGCACGCCGCCGGCCAGACTCATGCTTTCCGGTTCCAGGGGGCCGTCGTCCAGCAGCCAGGGGGTGCCTTCTCGGGCGGGCTGGACCCCGTTGCCGGTGGCGAAATGGCCGCGGCTTCCGCCGCCCAGGCCCTCGCGATCGTACTTGTCGCCCACCGTGTCCAGCAGGGCGGTGACCGGGTCCACGCCCACCAGTTCGCCTTCCACGCCCATGGCGTTTTCCACATCTCGGTCCCGGGGGGCGTTGATCTCCTCGATGAGATGGTTCATCCAGTACTGCCCCTGCGTGTCGTCCATCTGGGCGGGTATGCTGGTGGGGCCGGCGAAGTGGATGGCCTGGTAGTTCAGGCTCTGCTGCTGGACCTGGGCCGGGGTCAGGCTCCGGGTGGGGAACTCGATGTCGGCCAGACGGCAGCCCAGGTGCTGGCTGGCCATGGTGCCTTCGATGGCCTCGGCCTCGCGCTGGATCAGGCGGCGGGTCCGGGGCTCGCTGTGACCGGCCACGAAGAGGATGCGGGGCAGGGCCTCGCCCTGGAAATGCAGCTGGTCCAGGGTGTGGTACAGGTCGCTCTGGCCGCCATCGCCTACCAGGAAACCGGCGCGTTGGCAACGGGCCATCCAGGGGCGCTGGGCAGTGGCCGGCGGCAGGGCCGCGCTGTGGTCGGCCACGCAGATGGGATGCTTCCGGAAAAGGAATTCGATGCCGTTGTGCAGCCAGGTCCAAGGCAGGTTGGCCCAAGGGCCCTCGGTGACGACCTGGAAACCCACCAGATCGTCGTGCTCGGCCAGGCCGATGGTCGGGATGGTGATGCCGCGGGAAAGGCGGGCGTCGGGACTGAAGGCTGTGGGACGGCGCCGGCTGACGGCCTGGAACAGGATGCGCCCCACGGCGGCCATGGGGCGCAACAGGGTCGGAGAATCCAGGCCCTCCTTCTGCTGAAGCTCAAGGACGTCGTGAACTTTGTAGATGGCTTCGGCCATCTGGGCGTCGAATTCCTGATCGGTTTCCGGTTCGGGCAGGATGATATCGATCCAGCGCATGGATAAACAACCCCGTTTCCAGGTTCTGAAGCGGCGAGGCGCGCCGCGGACTCATCGTGGTGTGCAACGTTTCTTTCGGCCAGGCGGCAAAAAACTGTAGTTTTCCGGCTGCTTTGGCGTGGGGGGGATTGCAGAAATCGTGCCGGGCACAAAAAAACCACCACGAGGGCGGTTTTCGGGAAGATTTTTCGAGAATCATGGTACCCAGGGGGAGATTCGAACTCCCACGAGGTTACCCCCACTACGACCTGAACGTAGCGCGTCTACCAGTTCCGCCACCTGGGCACCTGATCTCGAAATGTACGCCGAGGAAAAGGGGAGATTCCTTCGACGGGCGCTCAATCTAGTCTCTGGTCGGGCCCCTGTCAACCTGTATCCACGTTTTTTTCCCAACAAATGCGGCATTTGCAGGAAACGCCTCGCAGGGTATATTCTGACGGTCGATCGGACCCAGGATATGATATGGCCCAACGGAGCGAAGCATGGCACGCAAAGGCGAACCCGCCGGCATCAAGATCATTGCCCAGAACAAGAAAGCCCGCCACGAGTACGAGATCCTCGATTCCTGGGAGGCCGGTCTCGTGCTGCAGGGAACCGAAGTGAAGGCCCTGCGGAACGGGAGGGTCAATCTGGGCGATGCCTACGCGGAGATCCGCGAGGGCGAAGCCTGGGTCCTGAAAATGCATATCGGGCCCTACGAGATGGGCAACCGGGAGAATCATGAACCTTTCCGGCGCCGCAAGCTGCTGCTGAACCGGCGGGAGATCCGCAAGATCCGGCCCAAGCTGGAGGAGCAGGGCCTGACCTTGGTGCCGTTGAAGCTCTATTTCAAGAAGGGCCTGGTGAAGCTGGACCTGGGCCTGGGCCGAGGCAAGAAGCTGCACGACAAGCGTGACGCCAAGGCCAAGAAGGATGTTGACCGGCGCATCGCCCGCGAACTGGGCCGCCGGGACTGACGACAGGGGAGGTCGATGCCAATCCGTACCCACATCCTGCTGGGCCTGCTCTTGCTGGCCGCGGCGGGCGCCTTCGCCCAGGAAAACGTTCCCGAGGCCGCGCCCGGCGATCCGTATCTGGATCCTCTGGCGTTCATGCGTGTGGATGCCGGCGCCGGGGATCTGTCCCTGACGGTCAAGCTGGAAAGCACGGATGAGCGCCGCCAGATCGCGGGCCGCCGCCTGCTGCTGGGCAGCAACGAGATGTACCTGAACAGTGCCACCGTGGCCACCGTGCTGAAGGGTAGCCGCTTCTGGGACGGCGGGCGCCGCCGGCTGACCCTGAAGGTGGCCGGCCGGGATTTCGTCATGAGCAGCAACAGCCGGCTGGTGGTGACCCCGGCCGGGGAAATCCTGCTGCCCGTTCCCGTCCTGGAGCACGCGGGTGATCTGTGGTTGCCCATGGAATTGCTGACCCAGGTGCTGGGGCCGCAGACGGAGGAGCGCATCGCCTGGGATGACACGGCCATGCGGCTGGTGCTGGGCAGCGTGCGGTTCAACGTGACGGGCCTGAAGGTGGAGCGCCTGGGGCGCAGCACGGCCGTGCACATCCAGTGCGCCATGCCCCTGGGGTACCGGGCCGGCAGCCCGGAGCCGGGCGTCATCGAGGTGAAAATTTACGGGGGCGTGGTCAACACCGGCCAGGTGGCGCGCACCAGCCGGCGCGGTCTGCTGGTCAGCGCCGGCAGCCGCCAGCGGGCGGACCATGCCATCGTCACCCTGCAGGTGGATGACTTGGTGGGGCAGTACCGCGCCTACACTGGCAGCGACGGCAATGAGATCGTGCTGGTCCTGGAGGAGGAGATGGTGGCGGCCATCCCCTCGCCGGTGCCCCACGGACAAAGCCACATGAATCTGGAGCCCGGCCTGCTGGACGCCACCAACAGCATCCGCGTGCGCACGGTGGTCCTGGACCCCGGCCATGGCGGGCACGATGCCGGCGCGGTGGGCGGCAACGGCATCCTGGAAAAGAACGTGAACCTGGCGGTGGCCCGGGAGCTGAAGCGCTACCTGGAACGCGAGAGCGATCTGAAAGTGGTCCTGACCCGCGACCGGGACGAGTTCCTGGACCTGGCCGCCCGCGCGGAACTGGCCAACCAGGCGGGGGGCGATCTGTTCGTTTCCCTGCACTGCAACAGCTGGTTCAACGACGGGGCCCACGGTTTCGAGACCTACTTCCTGTCCCCCGCCAAGAGCGACTGGGCCAAGAGCGTGGAAGCGGCCGAGAACAGCGCCGGGGGCGAGCCCGGGGATGTGGAGTTCATCGTCTGGGAGCTGGTGCAGAACCGGTTCATCAACAGCAGCAGCCAGCTGGCCGAGGTCATGCAGGCGGGTGTGGTCCAGGAACTGGGCCTGGAGGACAGGGGCGTGCGGCAGGCCGGTTTCCGGGTCCTGGTGGGTGCCTACATGCCCGCCGTCCTGGTGGAGATGGGTTTTCTGACCCATCCCGAGGAAGAGCGCCATCTGGGCGAGAGCGGCTACCAGCGTCGCCTGGCCCGGGCTCTGGGCCAGACCATCTTGTCGTACGGACGGTTGGTGGCCAGCACCACGCCCCAGGCCGTGGCCCCGAGCGCGGAGGTGGACGATGAGTGACCGGCAGGACAAGCGTCCGGACAAGCACCCGGACAAGTACCCGGACAACCCGCTGGGGGACCGCCGCCGGCCATCGACCCGACGTCCCGCCAAAAAGTCGAAGAAACGCGGCTTCCCCTGGGGCAAGCTGGCGTTGCTGATCGTGGTGGTTTTCCTGGGGGCGGGGGGCTATTGGTACTGGGACCGCATGGTCCGGTCTACCGGGCCGGAGGTCGAGGAGGAATTCCTGACCACCGGCGCCGAGGCGGTCCCGCGCATGGGTGACCGGGCGGTGGTGCTGGTCTATCCCGAGTGGGACGCCACCGGCTATGTGACCGAGGAGCGGCAGATCGCCAGCCGCGACCGGGCCGGCGAAGACCTGCTGAACCTGATGCGGCAGCTTTGCGGCGGGCCGCGGGTCAGCGGTTCGGTCAGCCCCTTCCCCGTAGGGACCAAGGCGCTGGGCGCCTTCTTCGATCCGGAGGATCAGTCCGTGGTCCTGGACTTCAGCCCCGAACTGGTGACCGGGCACCCCGGCGGAAGCGCCGCCGAGGCGGCCACCCTGACCAGCATCCTGCGCACGGTGGCCCTGAACTTCCCGGGCACGCGCCGTTGCACCATCCTGGTCGATGGCGCCCAGGTGGAAACCCTGGCCGGGCACCTGGTCCTGGACCGCAGCTTCGATCCCCAAAGGTGGCTCTGATTTGCGGGACCACGAACGCCCCATCGGTGTCTTCGATTCGGGTCTGGGTGGCCTGACGGTTCTGCGGGAACTGCACCGGCGCCTGCCCTGCGAGGATTTGGTCTACTTCGGGGACACCGCCCGCGTGCCCTACGGCACCAAGGGCGAGGCCACGGTGCGGCAGTTCGCCGCCCAGGACGCCGGCCTGCTGGTGAGCAAGGGGGTCAAGCTGGTGGTGGTGGCCTGCAACACGGCCAGCGCCTTCGCCCTGGAGCATCTGCGGACCACCCTGCCGGTGCCCGTGTTGGGTGTCATCGAACCGGGCGTGCGGGCGGCCCTGGCGGCCACCCGCGGCGGGGCGGTGGGCGTGATCGGCACCAGCGGGACCATCCGTTCGGGGCGTTACCAGGCGGGGCTGGAGCGCGGGGGGCTGGCCGCGGAACGTGTCTTCGCGCGCGAGTGCCCGCTTTTCGTGCCCCTGGTGGAAGAGGACAAGATGGGCCAGGACATGATGCGTCTGGCCGTGTGGGAATACCTGCAGCCCCTGAAGGACGCCGGGGTGGACACCCTGATTCTGGGCTGCACGCACTACCCCTTGCTGAAGGCCGATATCGGGGCGTTCATGGGCCGGGGGACGGTGCTGGTGGATTCGGCCGAGATGCTGGCCGAGGCGACGGTCAGCCTGCTGGGCGAGCGGGGCCTGCTGCGCCGGGACCATCTGGCCGAGGAGGCGGCCGCGCCCGAGGGGCGCCTGTCTTTTTATCTGAGTGATCTGCCCTGGAAGTTCGCCGAGATCGGCGCGCGTTTCCTGGGACATGCCATCGAGAATTCGGAAGTGGTGGGTCTTGATGAGATGGAGGCCGCCGGGAAATTAGCGAGAGAGGGATGACGTGATCGAACGCGCGGAAAACCGGGGGCTGCACCAGCTGCGCCCCACCACCATCACCAAGGATTATCTGCCCCACGCGGAGGGCTCTTGCCTGATCCAGATGGGCAACACCCATGTGGTGTGCACGGCCAGCATCGCCAACGGGACGCCCCGCTGGCTGAAGGGCTCGGGCCAGGGCTGGATCACCGCGGAGTACGGCATGCTGCCCCGCAGCACCAGCGATCGCATGCGCCGCGAGGCCGCCGGCAACGGCCAGGGCGGGCGCACCATGGAGATCCAGCGCCTGATCGGCCGCAGCCTGCGCGCCGTGACGGACATGTACGCCCTGGGCGATCTGACCATCACCATCGATTGCGATGTGATCCGCGCCGACGGCGGCACCCGCTGCGCCAGCATCAACGGCGCGGCGGTGGCGCTGTACGATGCCCTGGGGCGGCTGCGCCTGAAGCGGCACCCCATGCGTTCCTTGGTGGGGGCCATCAGCCTGGGGGTGGTGGATGGCGAAGTCCTGATGGACCTGGACTACCCCGAGGACAGCAACGCCGAGACGGACATGAACCTGGTCATGGCCGAGGGCGGCGGCCTCATCGAGATCCAGGGCACGGCCGAGCAGCACCCCTTCCAGCGCGAACAGTTGAACAAGATGCTGGACCTGGGGGGCGCGGCCATCGCCAAGATCAATGAACTTCAGCGCAAGGTCCTGGGGGCCTGAGGGGGCGTCATGAAACGCAAGGTTGTACTGGCCAGCCGGAACGCGGACAAGGTGCGGGAACTGCAGCAGCTTTTCGCGGAGCTGGATCTGGAGGTGCTGAGTTCGGCGGATTTCCCGGGCCTGCCGGAGGTGATCGAAGACGGCACCACCACGGTGGAGAACGCCCGCCGCAAGGCCATCCTCACCGCGGCGTACACGGGCCATATCGCCGTGGCCGATGACACCAGCCTGGAGATTCGCGAGCTGAACGGCTTCCCGGATATTTTCGCGGCCCGTTTCAGCGGACCGCAGGCCACCTACCGCAGCAACGTGCAGCTGGTGCTGGAGCTGATGGGGGATGTGCCCGCCGCCAGCCGCCAGGCCCGCTTCAGCACCGCCTGCGTGTGGGTGGACCCGTGCCCGGAGCGCCAGGACCATCGGGCGGCGCGCCCGGCCATCAGCCGCTGGCTGCGCAATCCCTGGGCGCGCAGCATCGGCATCCGGGACACGGCCCGGGAGTGGGATTTCTGGAATGGTCTGATGGATAGGCGCCGGGTGTGGGACGTCTATCGGCGCCAGATGGAACTGGACCAGGTGACCTGGGGGCATGACCGGGCCCGGTTGCGGGAGGTGGCCGAGGGGCTGTTCCTGGGCTGCCCCGACGCCTTGCGCCCTGGCGAGACGCTGGACAAGAGCGCCCACCAGGAAGGTGTGCGCCTGCCGGATACCCGCCTGTGGGCCGTGGACGGTCCCGAGACCAGCGCCCGACCCTTGACGGAGGTGGCCCCCTCGGGCTTGCCCGCGGACGCTCCCGGGCGCGAGACCAACGGGCCCTTCTGGTTCGAAATGGCCACCGAGGGGAAGATCTTGGGGGACATCACCACCGAGCCCGTGGGCGCGCTGGGATTCGGATACGATCCCATCTTCCGGCCCGAGGGCGAGCGGCGGACCCTGGCGGAGATGCCGGCGGCGGAGAAGAACGCCATCAGCCACCGGGGCCAGGCCATGCGGCGGCTGCTGACGGCGGTGCGGGAGACCTACGGCGAGGGGTAGCGTTTCCGGGTGATATGTCCCCGGGAGGGGACCCGGGACGGGAGGATTGACAACCAGGATTGCGCGGCCGGTTGACAGATTCGGGACCGGGGATGATCTTGGGCGGATCGCGCGGGGGCGTTAACCCCGCGTCTGGAAAGAAAGTTGGCGCCGAACGGTCCCCGGTTTTCGGGGGGGCGGTTCGGGATTTGCTTGCGGTCGGGGCGTGGCGCAGTCCGGTAGCGCACCTGCTTTGGGAGCAGGGTGTCGGAGGTTCAAATCCTCTCGCCCCGACCATCGTTTCCTTGGGTGGAACCGAAGGTTCAATCGGCCTCTTGACAGGGGGCCATCCATTGGCCATTATTCGCGTCCGCCCGCAGGGCGAGCCTTCTGTCCGGAGCGATGCGGGTCCCGATCCGAATTCGGTGCGCCCGTAGCTCAGTTGGATAGAGCAGCGGACTTCTAATCCGCAGGCCGCAGGTTCGAATCCTGCCGGGCGTGCCAAAAAACAGAATATGGTGGTGGCTGTAGCTCAGTTGGCAGAGCCCCTGGTTGTGGTCCAGGTGGTCGTGGGTTCGAATCCCATCAGCCACCCCATTTTTTTTCATCCGTTTTCAGGCCTTCTTCTGCTAGTCTGTGATCTTTCACGGAAACCTCCCGCCGCGTAGCCGGCTTGAATTCACCAATCAGAAACGGGCGCGGCAGCGCCCCGGTAGCAAGGAGATGCGCATGGCTGGCGTCAACAAGGTCATCATCATCGGCAACCTCGGTCGCGATCCGGAAATCAAGTACACCCAGAGCCAGATCCCCGTGGCCAACTTCTCGGTGGCCACCAGCGAGAGCTGGAAGGACAAGGCCACCGGCGAGTGGCAGGAAAAGACGGAATGGCATCGCATCGTGGCCTGGCGCCATCTGGCCGAGCGCGCCGAGAAGTACCTGCGCAAGGGCAAGCAGGTGTACGTGGAGGGCAAGCTGGAAACGCGCAAGTGGCAGGGCCAGGACGGCCAGGACCGCTACACCACCGAGATCGTGGCCCGGGAGCTGCAGATGCTGGGGCGCCGGGATGATGACGGGCAGTATGGCGGCGGCAGCGGTGGCGGCTCGGGCTTCGGGCCCTCGGGCGGCGATGGCGGCGGCTTCAACCCCCCGCCCATGGGTGGCGGTAGCGATGGCGGCGGCGGCGGTGGCGCGGCTGCCGATGACGATCTGCCGTTCTAGCCGGCGTTTTTCCGCGCGAATTTTGGAGCCTCCCTCCGGTTGTGGGGGAGGTTTTTTTTGTGGGGCTTGCTGTGGGGCGGACCGGGTGGTGGTAGCTCCGCGGGCTAGGCGCGTGTTTCGCACCACCGGTACAGGTTGCAGGCGTCGCATTTGGGCGCGCGGGCCCGGCAGGTTTTGCGGCCGTGGTCGATGAGCAGGTGCCCGAAGTCCCGGTACTCGCTCTGGGGCATGAGCCGGCTGAGCTGCTTTTCCACCTTGACGGGGTCTTTCTGGTCGGTGAGGCCCAGCTTGCGCGAGATGCGCCCCACGTGGGTGTCCACCACCACGCCGTCGGGCTTGTTCCAGATCTCTCCCAGGACCACGTTGGCGGTCTTGCGGCCCACCCCCGGGACCTTCACCAGTTGCGCCATCTGGTCGGGCACCTGGCCGTCGTGCTCGGCCATGATGCGGGTGGCGGCCCCCTTGAGGCTTTTGGCCTTGTTGCGGTAGAAGCCGGTGCTGCGGATGGTGGCCTCGATTTCCTCGATGGGCGCGTCGATGAAGTGCTGTGGCGTGGGGAAGAGGCGGAAAAGCTCGGGCGTGACCATGTTCACGCGGGCATCGGTGCACTGGGCCGACAGGACCGTGGCGACCAGGAGCTGCCAGGCGTCCTGGTGGATGAGGCTGCACTTGGTGTCGGGGAACTCTTCACGCAGGGCGGCGATGACGGCTTTGGCCCTTTTGCGGCGGGTGGGGAGGGTTTTGAGCTTTTTGGGGGTGGGGTTGGAGGAGACCATGATATGGGAAAATCCTTGTTGGGGTGGCTTGACAACGGGGGATGAGGGTGCTAGCTTAGGCCCCCGCTTGGGAGAATGACCGCTTTGGCGGCTCCCAACGTACCACAGGATTCTCTGGTGCGCCACTAGCTCAATTGGCAGAGCAACTGACTCTTAATCAGTAGGTTCGGGGTTCGATTCCCTGGTGGCGTACCAAATAAATCAACGACTTACGGCGTTTGCTGTGGGTCGTTTTTTTGTTGGGGTAGCGGTTGGGGTAGCTGGGATGCAACGTTGCTTCTTGGGATAATTCAGATAATCAGGACTGTCTAGCTTACAATCCTAGTTCACATATTGATGGATTGGAAAAAGCCCCTGATCCGGCATCAAAGAAAAAGAAAAACCTCGTTGGCCCTGTAGAATCAGGGAGTTAAGCTACGTTTACCACAACCAAAGCTTAACCAACGAGGTTAGACGAATCATGGCACAAGGTATTTTGCCTTTCCAGTACAAAAAAGAGCGATGCCGCATCGGAGTCACGGGTCTGGCTGGGCTTCCTCTTTACTTGGAGCTCGCTAGCGCGGCCAAGCTACAGCAACTTGTAGAACGTTATTTTGGCCATCTCGGCCCACTGCAGGGATGGAGTACCGTCCAGCATATTTTCGCGTTGGTAATGCTGAACCTTGCCGGTGGCGACTGCGTGGATGATCTGGAACGATTAAACGGTGACGCTGGATTCAGTAAGATTCTACGGCAAGCCGAGACGTT
>PDQT01000109.1 GCA_002747875.1 bacterium DOLZORAL124_64_63 | reverse complement strand
CCTGCTGGGCGACGCGGTCAGCCACGCGGCCTTGCCCGGCATCGTGCTGGCCTTCATGATCACGGGCGCCAAGAGTCCGCTGGTGCTGGTGCTGGGTGCCGGGCTGGCCGGCTGGGCTGGGTCGTTGTTGATCATGCTCATCGTGCGCACCACGCGCCTGAAAACGGACACGGCCCTGGGGTTGGTGCTGTCGGTGTTCTTCGGCCTGGGGATGCTGCTGATGTCGGTGGTGCAGCGCAGCGCGGGCGCGGGGCAGGCGGGCCTGGAGAAGTTCCTGTTCGGGCAGGCGGCGGCGCTGATCGGGCGGGACCTGGTGACCATCACCCTGTTGGGCGCGCTGGTGTTGCTGGTGCTGCTGGTGCTGTGGAAGGAATTCAAGCTGCTGAGTTTCGATCCCGCCTTTGCCGGTGCGGTGGGCATGCCGGTGCGGTTGCTGGAGGTGATTCTGACCACCTTGCTGGTCATCGCCATCGTCATCGGTTTGCAGACGGTGGGGGTGGTGCTGATGAGCGCCCTGATCGTGGCGCCTTCCGTGGCGGCGCGCCAGTGGACCGATCGGTTGGGGCGGGTGGTGTTGCTCGCCGGTTTGTTCGGAGGGGTGAGCGGGCTGAGCGGCGCGGCCATTTCCAGTTTCGTGCCCCATGTGCCGACCGGACCCACCATCATCCTGGTGGTCACGGGCATCACGGTGGTGTCGATTCTGTTGGCGCCGCGGCGGGGGCTCTTGCCGGAACAGTGGCGGCGGCGGAGAAGGCGGCGCTATCACGGGCAAAGCCGTGAGGGGACGGCGTCATGAGCCCGGCCCAACAAGAAATCCTGGTCATCGCCGTTTTGACGGCCGCGTCCTGCGCCCTGCCTGGTGTCTTTCTGGTGCTGCGCCGTCTGGCCATGGTCAGCGATGCCATCAGCCACGCCATCTTGCCGGGCATTGTCGTGGCCTACTTCCTGACCCGGGATCTGAGCAGCCCTTGGCTGGTGGTGGGCGCCGCGGCCACCGGCGTGCTGACGGTGGCTTTGGTGGAGGGCCTCACGCGCACCCGTCGGCTCAAGGAAGACGCGGCCATGGGTATTGTCTTTCCGGCTCTTTTCAGTTTGGGCGTGCTGCTCATCACCCGTCACGCGGGGAACGTGCATCTGGATGTGGATTCGGTTCTGCTGGGTGAACTGGCCTACGCGCCCTTCAACCGCGCGGTCATCGGGGGCGTGGATCTGGGGCCGCGCGGTTTGTGGCTGATGGGAGGGCTGCTGGTGGTCAACCTGACGGCCATCAGCCTCTTCTTCAAGGAACTGAAGCTGGCCACTTTCGATGCGGGGCTGGCCGGGGCGCTGGGGTTTGCGCCGGCGGTGCTGCACTACGGGCTGATGTCGCTGGTCTCGCTGACGGCGGTGGGGGCCTTCGATACCGTGGGTCTGATCTTGGTGGTGGCGCTGATGATCGGCCCGCCGGCGGCGGCTTACCTGCTGACCGATCGGCTGGCGACGATGCTGCTGCTTTCGGCGGTGCTGGGAGCGGTGTCGGCAGCGTTGGGATTCGGGCTGGCGGCGTGGTTGGACGGCTCCATTGCCGGGGCCATGGCGGTGGCCGTGGGGGCGGTTTTCCTGGTGGTGTTCCTGTTGGCGCCCCGGCACGGATTGCCGGCCATGGTGCGGCGGCGCCGTCGGCAGAAGTGGGAATTCGCGCAGATCATGCTGACCATTCATCTGTGGCAGCATGAGGGCGCGGCGGATGAGGAGGAGGAGAGCCGTATCGACCATCTGCACGGCACGCATGTGGGCTGGACGCCGGAATTCACGCTGCGCACCGTGGCGCTGGCGGAAGGCAATGGGTTTGTGCGGAGGGATGGAGAGCGTTTGGTCTTGACGGAGGCGGGGAGAGAGAAGGCGGGGGAGGCTTTGCGGGGGTTGGCTGGGGGTTCTTGATCTGGAGACGATGGCCGGGAAACGACAACCTGGCAACCACAACTCTTGACTTCCAATCCCCGTTCGGGTATAGTGGTCTCCGGTCCGGTAAGAAACTGACCACTCAATCCCATGACGGCCGAAGAACCAGCGGAAGTCCGGTGAAAATCCGACGCGGCCCCGCCACTGTAAGCGGTGACGAAACCTGAAGCACGCCACTGAGACATTCCATTTTGGAGATTCCATTTGGAGATTCTTCTTGGGAAGGCGCAGGAAGTAGGAAGACCCGTAAGCCAGGAGACCGGTTCCAGGCCTGCCACCACCTTCGAGGGCGAGGTATGGCTATGGCGTTCCGTCCCGACAGGGAATCGTTTCCAACGGTTTTCTCGGGCTCGTTGGCCTATGCACTCTTGGCAGCCTCAGGGCTGTTTTTTTTATGCGTATGGTTGCTGATCGCGCCGGTGCCGACGTACGCTTTGGACACGCCGACCGGCAACACGACCGATGCCGATAGCGAAGCCTCGGACGCCAACCTGGCCGCCATGACGGACACCCTCATGGTCAGCGCCCGGGCCTTGACCGACGCGGTCAGCCCGTCGGCCGCCGGGATGGTCACGGTGGTGGATCTGGGCCGCCAGGCCGAAGGCCGCGATCTGGCGGAAATCCTGGGATCCAGCGCCGGTTTCCAGGTGCGACGCTACGGGGGGCTGGGTTATGTGGCGGTGCCGTCGCTGCGGGGTTCGTCCGCCGCCCAGATCCGCATCTTCGTGGACGGTTTGCCCCTGAACGACGCCCAGAGCGGTTCCGTCGACCTTTCCCAACTGCCCAGCGCCCGCTTCGAGCGCGCCGAAATCCACCGTGGTCTGGTGCCCGCCGGCATGGGCGGTGCCGGCGGCGCGGGGGCCGTGAACCTGGTGACCCGCGACTTCAGCGAAGGTTTCAGCTCCGAGGCCTTCACCGGCGGGATGGGGGCAAGGGGTGGCCGCCTCAGCTGGGGCGTGTCCAACGCCGAGGGGGATCGATCCCTGCTGCTGATGCTCCACGGGCGTCGCGCCGACAACGAATACGAATACCTGGACAACCACCAGACCTATCACGTGGCCGAGGATGACAGTTTACGCATCCGGAAGAATGCCTGGTTCGAGGAATGGGGGGTGTGGGGACGTGGTTTCCTGCCCCTGGGCCCGGCCACGCTCAAGCTGACGGCCGGTTGGTTCCGCAAGGATGGGGGCCGCCCCGGTCCCACGGCCGCCCTGTCGCCCCATGCCACCGTGGCCTCCGACCGTCTGGATGCGGGCTTGCGTCTGGAACTTCCCTGGGATCTTTCCCTGGAAAGCGCCGCCGCCCGCCGGGAGCAGATCCTCTACGATCCGGAGCGGGAAATCGACGATGGCTTCGGGGGTGATATCCGAAGCGTGGGCCAGGATATGGTCATGCGTCTGGCCTGGACGCCCACCTGGCAGAGGGATGCCGACGGCGGTTGGTTGCCCACAAGCCTGGGGTTGACCACCGGGGTGGAGAACCGGCTGCAGGATTATCGCCTCTGGTACGGTTCGGCTCAGGACCCGCGCCGCAACCGCCGCACCACCAGTCTTTTCACCGGTGCGCCGCTGAGCTGGGCGGCGGGCCGCCTGCAGGTGACTCCGGCTTGGCGCTACCAGTTCCTACGCGACGATTTCCCCCCTCTGCCCGCTTTGCCCTGGTTGCCGGAGGAAGTGGGGGTGCGCCATGATCGCCATGACGTTTCCCCTTCCCTGGGGGTGCTCTTCGCGGTGGTCCCCGAAAAAGTGGTGTTGGAGGCCCACGTGGGCCAGTCGGTGCGGGTGCCCACCTGGATAGAGCTCTTCGGGCACCGCGCCGGCATCGACGGCAACCGAGATCTGCAGCCGGAGGAGATCAATTCCGCCGATGTGGCCGTGTTCTGGGCGATCAATCACCACATGTCGGCCCGGCTGACGGCCTTCTTCTTGGAGACGGCGGAGACCATCATCTTCATCCAGAACAGCCCCGGCACCAGCAAGGCCCGCAACATCGGCGCCTCGCGCAACCGGGGGGTGGAGTTGGAGGGACGCGCCAACCTGCCCTTGGATCTGGTCCTGACGGGCAATTTCACCTGGCAGGATCCGGAGGATCGGGGTATCCAAGCCCACGCCTTCGGCCACCGGTTGCCCTATCTGAGCGCCACGGAACTGGACGTGCGCCTGGCTTTGCGCCGTGGCGTGTGGCGGCCTTGGCTGGAGATTGCGGCCCGGGGCGAATTCTACCGTGATCGGATCAGCTCCGAGCTGATCCGGGCACCGGCCCGCGCCATGCTGAATCTGGGGTGCTCCCGGCGGCTCAACGACAATCTGACCCTCAGTGCGGAAGTGATCAATCTGACGGATGACCGGACCTATGACATCGTGCGGTTCCCTCTGCCCGGACGCACCTGGCAGATGGCTCTGCGCTGGCACCCCCAGGAAGGAGCAAGACCATGATGAAACGCAGCCTTTTTCTGATCAGCCTGTTGTTGTTGTTGGCCGGCGGCGCGGTGGCCGATATTGAGCGGGGCCCCTGGGTCGTCACCACCGACTATGAAGTCTTCGGCGGCGTCGAGGCCCTGGAGGACAGCGATCCCTGGACCTCCTCGGGCCAGCTCGTGTCGATACCCAGCGACGCGGTGGCCCGCTGGCACGACGGCCTGGTCTACGTGGTGGGCCGCGGCGCGGCCAGTCTGGTGCAGATTTACAATCCGGCCTGGGAATGGACCATGGTGGGAGAATTTCCCGTGGGTGAGGGAAGTAACCCCCAGGACATTGTTTTTCCCGATGACGGCACCGCCTGGATCAGTTGCTACGACGCCCCGATCCTGCTGCAGGTGGACCTGGTGACGGGGACCATCCTGCGCACCCTGGACACCTCCATCTATGCCGATGCGGACGGGTTGCCGGAGACCGGCTGGATGCATCTGCAGGACGGCCTCTTGTACATCGCCTGCCAGAATCTGGACCGGAACAACTGGTTCCAGCCCACCGGTCCGGGCCGGTTGCTGGTTCTGGATACGGCCACGGCGGAGTGGCGGGAACCCATCGCTCTGGAGGGCGCGAACCCCTACACCCAGTTCCGTGTCGCGCCGGACGGCCGCCTGATGGTGGGCTGCGCGGGCTCCTGGGCCATCATCGACGGCGGTATCGAGGCGGTGGATCTGACGACTGGTCAGACCGACGGCCTGATCCTGACGGAAGCCCAACTGGGTGGCGAAGTCCTGAACTTCGTGCCCATGGAGGGGGGCATCATGTATGCCCTGACCAGCGATTCCAGCTTCAACACCAGCCTGATCCGTGTCCAGGTGGATTCGGCTCAGGTTTCCGTCCTGGAATCCAGCATGGGTTTCGAGTTGGTGGATCTGGCCTGGGATGGGGACTTCCAGATCTACGTGGCCGACCGGAACCTGGACAACCCCGGTATCCGTGTCTTCGACAGCGCGGCGGGCAACGAGCTGACCTCCGCTCCGGTGGCGCTGGAACTGCCCCCCTTCATGATCGTCATGGCCACGGAAGACGATTTGAGCCCCGCTCCCCTGGCCGGCAACCTGCCCGGTCGCCTGGAACTGGGCATGCCTTTCCCCAATCCCTGCAACCCGGCGGCGGACCTGGTGGTCCACGACGCTCCGGGTAGCCGGGTGCGGGTGTCGGTCTTCGATTTGCGCGGTCATCGCGTGGACGAGGCCACCCTGGTCTGCGGCGATGACGGCCGCAGCACCTTCCGGTTCACCGGAGAATCCGCCACGGGCCGCGCCCTGGCGGCGGGGACCTACCGCATGGTCGCCCAGAGTGCGGGAGGATTCGCCGCCCGCACCATTACCTTGGTCAAATAGTTGACACATCCAAGAGGAGAACATCGTGAAAAACTGGACAATTCTTCTGATCATCGCCCTTCTGTTGCCGGTGACCGCTTTCGGTCAGTTCGCGGACAACGGCCAGGTGAACAACGAGTACGACCGCGCCGACCCGGCCCTCAGCTTCTGGGCCAGCGAAGTGGTGGACTCCGAGCGCGGCTACCAGGATTATCAGCAGCCGGAGCTGGGCTACGCCAGCGTCGGCACCGAGACGGACATGCTGGGTCCCGACGGTAGCTATTTCTGCCTGGGCGACCACGGCCACATCACCGTCACCTTCGAGCAGACCATCATGAACGGCCCTGGCGACGACCTGGTCGTTTTCGAAAACGGGTTCGCCTATAACGGCGGCGTGTTCATGGAACTGGGTTTCGTGGAAGTCAGCAGCAACGGCGTGGACTTCAGCCGTCTGCCCGCCCTTTGCCGGCGCGACACCCAGCCCGGCGGCTTCGACGTTTCCGATCCTGCTCTGTTCTACAACCTGGCCGGCAACTTCTTGGGCGGCACGGGCTTCGATCTGGAAGACCTGATCATCGCCGGCGACGCCAACGTCCAGAGCGGTCTGGTGGACCTGAACGCCATCAGCCATGTGCGTGTGGTGGATGTTGTTGGTGATATTTCCGGTCCGGGCGCCACGTTCGATTTCCTGGGCCGTCCCGTGGCGGATCCCTATCCCACCCCCTTCGCCAGCTCCGGCATGGACATCACCGGTGTCGCCGGCATTCACGGTGGTGTGGTGGCCACGCAGGTCCGGACCCTGGACTCCATCAAGAGTCTGTACCGGTAATTGCCGCTTTTCGGCTCTGGACTGGTTCTCCCCTTGCCCGTTCTCGGCGGGCAAGGGGTTTCTTTTAGGAGGGAGAACAGGCCTGACGGGGCCCGACGGGCAGCGCGCAGAATTCGGGAGCTTTATCGACGCTCCAGGGTATATTGAGCATGTGAAAACACGCATCTGACTTTTTAGGAGGTTCCAACATGAGCATCATACGGAAATCCATTCTGCTGAGCGCGCTAATGGCCACGCTGCTGACCGGCGCCCTGCCGGCCTTGGCGGCCACCACATCCACCACCACGGCGAAGGAGGACCGCATGAGTGTTGCGGTGACCATCTACAATAACAATCTGGCCCTGATCAAGGATCGTCGCCAACTGGACCTGGACAAAGGGGTGCAGACCCTGGACTTCCGTGAGGTGAGCGGCGAGATCCGTCCCGAGACGGCCCTGCTGAAGGCGGATAATCTGACGGTGCTGGAGCAGAATTTCGAGTTCGACCTGCTGATGCCCAGCGCCCTGCTGGAGAAGTACGTGGGCCGTGAGGTGACGGTGATACGGACCCACCCCACCACCGGCCAGGAGACGCGGCAGAAAGCCCGGATCTTGAGCGCCACCAACGGCGTGGTTCTGGAGATCGACGGCACCATCGAGACGGGCGTGCCCGGTCGCATCGTCTATCCCGACGTGCCGGAGAATCTGCGGGACAAGCCCACCCTGACCATGCTGGTGGACAGCGGCACCTCCCGTGCCCAGGAAGTGGAACTGAGCTACCTGAGTGGCGGCCTGGGCTGGAAAGCGGACTATGTGGCGGAATTGAACGAGAAGGACACCATGCTGGACATCCGCGGCTGGGTCACGCTGACCAACACCAGCGGCGCGGCCTACGAGAATGCCCTGCTGCAACTGGTGGCCGGGGAGGTCAACCAGGTGCGGAATGACCAGAGATTCCAGTCGTTGATGCTTGAGGAGTCCGTCATGAAGGCGAGTGCCGGTTCGGGCATGGAGGAGGAAGAGCTGTTCGCCTACCACCTCTACACCTTGGACCGCCCCACCACCATCAAGAACAACCAGAAAAAGCAGGTGGCTTTGATGAGCGCGCAGAACGTGCCCTGCCGCAAGGAACTGGTTCTGGAAGGGGGCGGCTACTATTACAGCAGCAAGGTGGGTGAGATCGGCAAGAAGCTGAACCCGACGGTTTACGTGGAAATCCGGAACCGGGAAAAAGACAACCTGGGGATGCCCCTGCCCGCGGGCGTGGTGCGGGTCTACAAGGAGGACAGCTCCGGCCGCGTCCAGTTCGTGGGGGAGGATCGCATCGCCCACACGCCCCGCAACGAGACCATGCGCCTCTTGCTGGGGGAAGCCTTCGACGTGACGGCCGACCGGATCCAGACCGACTTCCGCAAGATCCAGGGCAACAGCCGCAAGGATTATATCTACGAGAGTTCCTACAGCATCGAGCTGAAGAACGGCGGCAGCCAGGATGTTGAAGTGAAAATCGTCGAGCCCGTGCCCGGTGATTGGGAAATTCTGCGGGAATCCCACAAGTACAAGAAGAGCAGCAGCAACACCGCCACCTGGGTGGTCAAGGTGCCGGCCGACGGCAGCACCAAGCTGACCTACACCGTGCGCTCCCGGTTCTAGAGAAGCCCGGCTTGGCGCGCGCGTTTCCGACAGTGGATCCCCGGTTTTGGCTGGCCAATTCCGGGGATCTGTCGCAGTATTGCCCAGCCCCCTTTCCGCACCAACAAGGAGAACCTTGCCATGTCTCGTATCTACACCCGCGGCGGAGACGCCGGACAGACCAGTCTGGGCGACGGCAGCCGGGTCCCCAAGAACACCCCCCGTGTCAACCTGTACGGCAGCGTGGATGAATTGAACAGCTTCCTGGGTGTGGCCGTGGCCTTGCTGAACGAAGAGCCCGGCCTGACGGATTACGCGGGGGTGGATATTCCGGTGGTGCTGGAGGAGCTGCAGAACCGCCTCTTCGATCTGGGGGCGGTGCTGGCCAATCCCGTCCAGTCCGCGGAACCGGCCTCCTTCCCCGCCCAAGGTATGGAAAAGCTCATCGATACCCTGGAGCAGGAACTGGAACCCCTCAGGAGCTTCATCCTGCCGGGGGGGCATCCCGCCGCCGCGCACCTGCATGTGGCGCGGGCCGCCAGCCGCCGTGTCGAGCGTCTGGCCGTGGCCCTGGCCGCTACCGAACCGGTCCCCGCTTCGGCGGTGGCCTGGCTGAACAGGTTGAGCGATTTCCTCTTCGTGGCCGCCCGCGCCGTGAACGCGGCCGCCGGTCGGGGCGATGTGCTGTGGCATCCTCAGGAGGCTCCGGGTCCCGGTGGGGACATCTAGCGGCCATGTTCTTCTGCGGCATTTTTTCCTCTTTTTCCGAGAATAACGGCCAGGGTGGCGGGGTACCTGAGGGTACCAACGCGTCGGAGACGTCCCCCGCCGCCTTCGACCAGGATCGTCGGCAGGACAACGCGGATATCCAGCGCTTCCTGCAGGGCGACAGCCGAGGATTCGAGGATCTGATGAACCGCTACCGCCAACGCGCCTACGGTATCGCGCTGAGTGTGACGGGAGACCATGACCAAGCCATGGACGCGGTCCAGAAGGCCTTCTTGCGCGTCCACCGCAACTTGGAGACCTTCCGGGCGGGCGAGGCCTTCTTCCCGTGGTTTTATCGCATCGTCAAGAATGCGGCCCTGAACCAACGCCGGGATGAAAAACGCCACAAGGGGGAGATGCCCCTGGAATGGGTCAAGCAGAGCGATGGCCGCCCCAACCCCTTGGAGTTGGTGGTGGCCGATGATCTGCGGCAGCGGCTGTGGGATGGTATCCAGGAATTGCCCGAGGCCATGCGGGAGGTCTTCCTGCTCTACCATTTCCAGGGCATGAAGTACAAGGAAATCGCCGACGCCTGCGGTATCCCGCCGGGGACGGTCATGTCCCGTCTGCACGCCGCCCGGACGCGTTTGCGCCCCGTGGCGGATCTGGAGGACACGCAATGAACCCTAACGGGCCCTTTGACCCTCAACGGGAAGCTCATCTGCTGAGCGCCTACGTGGATGGTGAGCTGGACGCGGAGAACATCGCCCGCGTGGAGGCCCACCTGGCGCGGGACGAGGATGCGCGCCGGGAGGTGGAGCGGCTGCGCCGTCTCAACCGGATAACCGGATCCCTGCGCCTGAAGGAAGCCCCGCCCGAGGAGTGGGAGGGCTTCTGGCGGCGGTTCCCCAACCGGGCGGAGCGCCATCTGGGCTGGTTCCTGCTGAGCATCGGCGTGGTGCTGGTGGGTGGCTGGCTGCTGCTCAGGTTGCTGGGCACCCTGATCCGCAGCGGCATGCCGCTTTTCCTCAAGGGCGGCATCTTCATGATCGCGGCCGGTGTGCTGGTTTTGCTCTTTTCCGTTGTTCGCGAGCGCATCTATGTCCGGTCGCACACGCGCTACAAGGACGTCATCCGCTGAGGCGGTATCCCGAAGGAGGACAGTCGTGGACCAGAATACCTTGATGGTGGTCACCACCCACAGCATCGCGGGCAAGCGCATCGTGCGGACCCTGGGCATGGTCAAGGGCAACACCGTCCGCGCCCGGCACATGGGGCACGACCTGCTGGCCAGCCTGAAGAACATGGTCGGCGGGGAGATCAGCGACTACACGAAGATGATTGCCGAAAGCCGCGAAGAGGCTCTGGACCGTATGGCCAGCCAGGCGCGGGCCAACGGGGCCAACGCGGTGGTGGGGGTGCGGTTCGCTTCGGCCGAGATGATGCAGGGGGCGGCGGAGTTGCTGGCCTATGGTACGGCGGTGGTGGTGGAGGACGCGTAGTTTCCGCCAGCGCGGCACGACATACAGAAAAGAAGGGTGTAGCCGACCATGGCTCACCCTTCTTTTTGTGTGGTCTTATGAGAGACCCAGATTCACAAGAGGGGGCTAGTCCGTCATGGAGATGGCCTCTTCGGGGCATTCCTCGACGCAGGCTTCGCAGTCGGTGCATTCGTCCTCATCGACGAAGGCCTTGCCGTCCACCATGCTGATCGCTTCGGTGGGGCAGACGTCGATACAGGCCTCGCAGGCGTTGCACTGGCTTTGGTCAACCTTAGCAGGCATTTCGGATCCTCCTGAAAACGTTTTCGGTACCGCCGGTGGCGGGGAACTGCGGATTATTGTAGCGCTTGAAATTCTGTTGTCAAATAAGATATGATTCTTATAAATCAATAACAATTTTAGTGTTTACAAAGAAACGGCAGGGTGGGACCGACCCGTTTGAAGAGCAACGGGGGCAGGCAGGCCAGAGCCAGCAGAGTATCCCGCACCAGCAGGCTCACACCCACGGCGTGCCCGCCGTCGGTGTGGAAACAGCCGCAGCTGATATCCAGGCCGCGCGCCAGGGCGGTGGATATGGCCACGATGAACACCAGATTCATCAGCAGGGTCAGCAGAGCGGCGCCGCGCAGTTGGCATCCCAGGATAAGGGCCACCCCCGCAACCATTTCCAGCATGGGCAGGAAAACGGCCAGGGGGTGCAGCAGGACATAGGGGACCAGGCGGTAGTGGTGGATATTCAAGGCGAAGCCGGCGGGGTCCAGCAGCTTGTCCCAGCTGGCGTAGATGAAGACCCCGCCCAGCACCAGGCGGCAGATAACGACCAGAACCGGGGACAGCTTGTTCATGACTCCTCCAGCGGGGCGGTGGGCGTTTCCGGGATGTAGGCCTCGCCCATGGCGCCACCGGCTTTCTGCCAAGCCGTGACGCCACTGCGCATGATCTGCACGGCGGTGAAGCCCCGTTCCTGGAGCTGGGCGGCCACGTTGGACACGCCCATCAGATTCCCGTCCCCGAACAGGATGACCGGGTCCTCCGGGTACAGAACATCCATCAGCCGCAGCAGATCATCGGCCAGCTCCCGTTCCCGGACGACGAAGGACCCGCTCAAGGTCGCCACGCCGGCCCCGGCATCCGGACGGGTGTCGATGAAGTAGTGGTTGCCCTCCCGGAAGAGGGTCAGGGCCGCGTCCAGTTCCACCAACGGGGCGCTCAGTTCCAGTTCGTAGGTCAGGGGATCGGCCACCAGGGGCAGGGTGTTCGGGCGCAGGGCCCAGCCGGCGGCGGCCAGCACGGCCGTCACCCCAAGCAACACCAGGGCCTGGACCCCACTGCGGGTACATAGGGACGAGCTCATGGGGACTACATCCGCACCATATAGGAAATGGGCACCACCATCTCGGGCAGATGGGGCAGATCCGTCCGGATGTGCAGGTTGCCCTTGATGCGGCCCTGGTGCTTCCGGGCCCGGGGACTGTCCTTGTCGATGGCCGTACCGGACAGATGGATGACGGTCTTCTTGTTGGGTGCGGCGACTTCCACCTGAATGTCGATCTCGGGCAGGTCGCAGGTCACCTCGGTGATATTGAATTTTGTTCCCTGTTCCGCGGGGGTGACATGGATGGATGTCGTGAGGTCCTTCTTGAAGCGGAAGTTGATCTTGTCCTGGCTGACCATCAGGGCTTGCAGGGGCCAGGCGGAAAGGTCGATATCCACGAACTCTTCTTCCGGCAGATTGGTCCGGACACGCACGTTGTCCCGCTGGCGGCCGGCCTTCATGGTCTTGGGCACGGTGACGTGCAGGGCGGCCTTCCGGGGATCGCCCTCGTAATTGTTCTCCACTTCTACCTGGAAAAGGCCGCGGCGGGATTTCTTGGCCTGGATTTCCAGCTGAGGGGCCTCGGTGGCGGTGAAGATGGCGGTGCGGCTGTAGGAGGTGCCCATGGGGGCCCGTTGGAAGCCCAACCGGCGCGAGGGCGGGTCCACCAGCAGAGCCGCTTGCACGTTGGCGCTGATGGGGAAGATGATTTCGGGATTATCCGGATCATTGCTGAGGATGGTCACCTTCTTGAACACATTCCCCACGAATTTCTTGCTGTTGAAATTGATGTTGATGACGGTGCTTTCCCCGGGCAAAAGGGTGTTCCGGTCCAGGGTGGGCACGGTGCAGCCACAGTCG